>WQTU01000130.1 GCA_009786125.1 Spirochaetota bacterium | reverse complement strand
GGCAGCTAATCATGTTTGATTAACCGCCCTCAAGGGCAGAAATATATAAAACCTGCCCAAACTTATTAGGCAACTTTTTTGAGTAAATAAAAGGTATAATATCGAAGAAAATAAACTATAGAGTGCTTGACACGGTGATGTTAGGCTACATAATGTCTTGTCTTGTCTTGTCTTGTCTTGTCTTGTCTTGTCTTGTCTTGTCTTGTCTTGTCTTGTCTTGTCTTGTCTTGTTGCTGTGCGCTTGTGCCACAGCTTGTTGTTCAAAATTCATTAGTATGGTATTTTATCAGTCTTATTTGGAATTATACAAGTAAAATTTTACTAAATATTCCGCCAAACGCATGAAAAAAGTTATCTCATTACAACATAGTGTAAAAAAACAAAAAAATAATTTTTTAAAAAAATGTTGACAAGAAAAATAAAAAGAGCTATCCTATCTGTGAAATATTTCACAGATGAAAGTTTCAAAAGAGATTATGAAAGAAAGTATTCCGTTTCCGTCAGTAGAAAGATTAACAAAGCTCTTTAGCCTTTTGCAGAGCGTAAAGAAAGAGGGGAAAGAAAAGATTTCGTCTGCGGAGCTTGGCACTCTTACGGGGTTTCATGCGCACAGTATCCGAAAGGATATCAGTATGACTGAGGCTCTTGAGGGAGGGAAGGACGGATATGTTCTTGAGGATCTTAAAAATGTCATAAGCGCGACTTTTGACTTTAAAAAAAAGAAACGGGTTTGTGTTGTGGGGCTTGATATGTTTGGCGCGGCGATGCTGAGCAATCCTGATGCAGGGAGTTCGGAGTTCGAAATTGCGGCGGGGTTTGACAGCAATACAAACAGAATGGAAATTATTTCGACGAATGTTCCGCTTTTTCATGTCTATAAAATAGAAGAAAAGGTGCGGGAGCTTGGGATTGAGTATGCGATTCTTGCGGTTAACCCGGAAAATGCGGTTAAGAGCGCTGAGCGGCTTATTGCAGGCGGGGTGAAGGGCATACTTAATTTTTCGCCTATAATTATTGCCCCCAGGAATGGGGTTCAAATAAGAAATATATATCTTGTTGAAGAATTGCGTTTGCTTTCTGCGACATTGCGAAGCATGTCGCGCTCAGCGCAGCAACAATGTTGCGATACGTGAAAAGCACGCGCAGAGCGAGCGCCGGCGGCGGCTTTTGAATGCAGCTAATTCTCAATAGTTATAAAGATAGTTCTGAAACAACATAAGGAGTAAAAAAAATGGACAGAGTATTTAATTTTTCTGCAGGACCTGCCGGGCTTCCGCTTGAGGTTCTAAAAAAAGCACAGACAGAGCTGGTAAATTATGGCGGCACAGGAATGTCTGTAATGGAAATGAGTCACAGATCAGCGGCTTTTGAGGGGATAATAACAACAGCAGAAGCGCTGGTAAGGGAGCTTATGGGGGTTCCGGAAAATTATTCGGTTATGTTTCTGCAGGGCGGAGCATCTACGCAGTTTGCGATGGTTCCTCTTAACCTCTTTAAGAATAAAAAGGCTGATTATATCCACACCGGAGCATGGGCAGACAAGGCGATAAAGGATGCTCAAATTTTCGGAGAAGTAAGGATTGTCGGGTCTTCCAAAGACAAGAACTTTTCGTACATTCCAAAGGTTAGTGCTTTTAATCCGGATTCTGATTATGTTCACATAACGTCTAACGAAACAATTACAGGCACGCGCTATGCAACGCTTCCGCAGACGGGGAATCTTCCTCTTGTTGCGGATATGTCTTCGAATATTCTTTCTGAGCAGCTTGATGTATCGAAGTTCGGGCTTATCTATGCGGGCGCGCAAAAAAATCTTGGACCATCCGGTGTAGCTCTTGTTATTATGAGAAAAGACCTTATTGGAAATTGCCTCCCTGGAACGCCAACGATGCTTCAGTACAAGATACACGATGAAAACAAGTCGCTTTACAATACGCCTCCATGTTATTCTATATACATACTTAAACTTGTTCTTGAATGGGTCAAAGCAGAGGGCGGAGTTAAAGCTATAGAAGAAAAAAATATTAAAAAAGCAGGGCTTCTGTATGACTTCCTTGACAATTCAAAACTGTTTCAGGGAACTGCCGCAAAGGAAGACAGGTCGCTTATGAATATTCCTTTTATTCTTCCGAATGATGATTTAAACAAAAAGTTTATTGATACGGCGAAGAAGCAGGGATTTGTTGAGCTTAAGGGCCATAGGTCTGTAGGCGGAATGAGAGCAAGTATCTACAATGCTATGCCAATCGAAGGCGTTAAAGGCCTTGTGGAATTAATGAAAAAATTTGAACAGGAGAATAGTTAATGTACAAAATACAAACTTTAAACAAAATATCAGCAACAGGTCTTAACCTTTTGCCAAGAGACAAATATGAAACTGCATCTGAAATCGTGAATCCCGATGCAATAATTTTAAGAAGTTTTGATATGCACAATATGGAAATACCGGAGTCTGTTCTTGCGGTTGCAAGAGCCGGCGCGGGGACAAACAATATTCCTATTCCGAAATGTACAGACAGAGGAATTGTTGTTTTTAATACTCCGGGCGCCAATGCAAACAGTGTTAAAGAACTTGTTCTTGCTTCTTTGATTATTTCCGCAAGAAAATTGGGCAATGCAATGGTATGGACAAAAAATCTTGCAACTTCCGGAGACGAGATTCCAAAACTTATTGAAAAAGGAAAATCGCTTTTTGCCGGCACGGAAATAAGAGGCAAAACCCTTGGCGTTGTAGGCCTTGGCGCAATTGGAGTAAAGGTTGCAAATGATGCTTCTGCGCTTGGCATGAAAGTAACAGGATATGACCCGTTTATTTCCGTAGAATCTGCATGGGGTTTATCAAGAGACACAAAAAAAGGTGTAAGTCTTGATGATGTTCTTGCTAATTCTGATTTTATTTCGATTCATATGCCGCTTAAAGATGATACAAAGGGATTGATAAACAAAGATAAGTTTAAGATTATGAAAAAAGGGGCTGTAATAATCAACTTTGCGCGCGGCGGTATTGTAAACAATGCGGATCTTAAAGAAGCTCTTGCAGAAGGAATAGTATCTTGTTATGTAACAGATTTTCCGGATGAAGATCTTATTAAAACAGACAATGTTATATGTATTCCGCATCTTGGAGCATCGACAGAAGAGGCTGAAGACAACTGTGCGACAATGGCTGCTTTGCAGATTATGGATTATCTTGAAACAGGAAACATAAAAAATTCTGTAAACTTTCCGGAATGTAAAATGGCTTTTAACGGAACAACGAGGCTTGCGATTACGAACAAAAATGTTCCTGCTATTATAGCGGCGATTACATCTACTCTTGCTGAAAGTAAGATAAATATTAGTGAATATTTTAACAAGCACAGAAATGATGTTGCGTACAACCTTGTTGATACTGATTCTGATATTTCTGATGACGTTATTCAGAAACTAAAATCAATTGAAGGAATTATTTCTGTAAGAAAAATAGATATACCAAAAGTTTAAGCTTTGGTTAGTTAATTTAAAATTAAAAGGGGCTGCCTAAAAGTTTTAGGACAGCCCTTTTTTTAAAAGGGAATTCGTCAGATTCGGAACTTCCCGCCGAGAGAGCATTAGCGAACGAAGGTTCCCCTCTGGAAAAAGATAATAACAAATTAGCTAAGTTTATGTATAAACAGTCCGCTTAACAAAAGCGGCTCAAACCAGGTGGATTTCGGCGGCATTACCTTGCCGTAATCTGCAATCTCCATAAACTCATCCATCGATGGCGGATAAAGAGCAAAGGCAATTTTCCAGCCGGATTCTACTTTTTCTTTTATTTCTTTAAGCCCGTCGAGACCGCCGTAAAAAGCAATGCGCTTGTCTGTGCGAGGATTTACAATGCCAAGAACAGGCTCCAGCAAATGATCGTGGAGAATCCAGACATCCAGTCCTTTCTCCGGGTTACTATCATCACAAATATGCGGCTTGGCTGTAAGTTTGTACCACTTCTCTTCCAGATATATGCCGAATGTGCGCCTTTGATTTGGAACAAAAGCTCCTGCCCCTGTATATGGCTCAACAGTAAAGTTTTCCGTTAGCTTCTCCAAAAACTGTTCTTTCGTGTATCCATTAAGATCCTGTACCACGCGATTGTAATCGAGAATTTCCAATTGATCAGAAGGAAAAATAACTGCCAGAAAGGAATTGAACTCCTCTTCTCCAGTATAGCCGGGAAGCGCTTCGCGCCGCATCTGACCAACCTTGGCAGCAGCAGCAGTCCTGTGGTGACCATCGGCAATATAAAGGCTGTCGATATCTTTGGCGATTTTTGTAAGCTTTTCGATAGTATATTTATCGTCAATTACCCATACAGCGTGCGCGACTCCGTTATCTGCTTTAAAATTATAGATTGGCTTATGCGTACCAACCCATATCCTCATTGTATCAGACAACATAGAGTTGGGGCGGCAAGCCATAAAAATAGGTCCGGTATTGGCATCCAGCGTATTTACGTGGTTGATGCGATCCTGTTCCTTTGGAGCAAGGGTAAACTCGTGGCACTTTATGACTTTGTTCAGATAGTCGTCAATCGAAGTACAGCAAACCAGACCAGTTTGGGTTCTGCCGCGCGTTGCAAGGCTGTAGATATAGTAACAGGGAGCCTTGTCCTGAATCAGAATTTCTTTGGAAATAAGCCCATTCAGGTTTTCCGCAGCTTTTTGGTAAACCATTTGGTCGTAGGGATTAACAGAGGGGTCAAGATCGATCTCTGCTTTATCCACATGTAAAAATGAATAAGGATTGTCTTTTGCTATTTTTAATGCCTGCTCGCGGTCAAGGACATCATAGGGAAGAGCTGCTACTTTTTCTGCAAACTCCGGCTTTGGCCGAAAAGCTTGAAAAGGTCTTATTGCTGCCATATTAAGTTCTCCTTTTGAATAATTCTCAGGCACTAACCCATCAAGTATTTGATTTATGTGGAATAATGTGGTTTTTCCTGTACTTAGTTATTATATATCATAATAAACAACATTTGTCAATAATTTTTATAAAATTTCCTTTGATTTTTTGCATTTTTTTGCTATAATGTGGTTTTGAGTATAATTAGTTGGCTTAAAAAGGATTGATATGGGCATAGCATCCGACGAAAGATGTAAAATAATTCTCGAGCTGCTTCAAAAGCATGGTTCGGTAAAGACTGATGATTTGATTACTCGGTTTCAGGTATCCGGCGAAACGATTCGGCGGGATCTTGCTTTCCTGGATGCTGCAGGTCAGCTTACAAAAGTTCATGGCGGCGCGACAAGCGGGGATTTTGGTTTTAGTGCGCCCAGATATGTAGACAGGAAAGCGCTCCATATCGATGAAAAGATTGAGATAGCCGAAGCAGCTTGTGATTTTGTGCAGGAAGGAATGTCAATAGCTCTGGATATTAGCACAACCAATCTGGAAGTTGCCAAAGCAATCAAAAAGAAATTCTCGCAGCTTACGATACTAACGAACTCGCTCGCAATCGCGACAGAGCTTTCCGATGCCAAGTCTTTCGACATTATTATTCCCGGCGGGCGGTTGTTAGGGGATCAGTTGGCTGTGGTTGGCGATATGTGTCTTGCGAATATGCGGCAGTATAATGTGGATTTGTATTTTGTCAGCGCCAACGGGGTTTCACTTGAGAATGGCATAACGGATTTTGGTATTGTAGAAGTGGAGGCCAAAAAGGTGATGGCGGAAATTGCGCAGCGCAGGATTCTGGTTGCGGTCAGCACTATTTTTAATGAGATATCGCTTGTCAAGGTGGCTGATTTGAGCAGCGTTGAGTGCATTATTACTGATTCCCGACTGGATGACGGGATTTTGCAAAACTTTGCGCGAAATGGCGTGAGAATCATTCGCGCAGGAAGCTAAGAAACAGGATGATTCTATTTAAATAAAAAGTGTTACCCCGCTATTTTCAGCAAGGTAACACTTTTTGTTTGCCTCCTCGCTCGGTCACACCCACAAGGGGTACTTTGTGTGCAAACTACGTTTGCCCGCGACCTCGCTTTGTCGTCAAATAAATTTTTCTGCATGCACGTTAAAAATTTCGGCAAGCTTATGAGCCATTTGTCTGCTTATGGGAACAATATTATTCTCCATGTTCGACACTTCTTGTTTTGTGATTTCCAATTTTTTTCCAAGCTGTTGCTGGGTTAGTTTATGAAGCCTTCTGTAAAAACACATATTTCCTCCGGGCGTTTGTTTTGCCTTCTCCTCTTTGTACCATTCCATTTCTGTTGCTATAACCAACTCATCGTCATCGTCTTCAATTTTTACATCATCCCCATAGTCTTTTTTTATAAACTTAAGAAGTTTTTCAGGTATATTCCCTTCTATTGTAAATTCAATAGGGGGCTTTTTCACGACTACCAACATAGTATACCTCCACTATATATTCTCCGTTTTTGCATCGCCAGCAAGCGACCCATTTGTAAGCTAAATGGCAATGATAAGTCTCTTTGCCAAGCTTACTGTAATTAGGATAAGCCGCTTGCTCAGGTCCGCTCTTTTCTAAATCTTCAATCAATTGTGCTAAAACTGTTCTTGCATTTTGCGGCATATCCCGCCTTACTTTGTCAATTTTCTTTGGCATATTTACTACATATTTTGCATTCATAAATGTAACCTTTTTTCGGGTACCTGTCAAGGCAGGCAATTTTTTGTGTGATTACATCTATAACTCAAAGAATTGCAGTTTGATTCAATTTTCTGTTAATTTTATTAATGACTCGGACTAACCCAAGCATCTCTGCCAGCGGAGAAAATATAATTTGAAATACCCCCTATATAATTCATGGGAGCTATCACATTCAAAGGAAAAACAAGATGTACGGTTGCTTTTTATTTTCCGGCATGTTAACTTTCATTATAAGATTTAGCTTGCTCGCGGCCGAGCGAGGAGGCTAACAAAAGGTTGCGGCAGCATACCTTTTATTTTCAACCTACAGGAGGGCAAAGTATCTTAATGGGAAAAAAATTAATACTAAAAGGAGTAGTAACTATAATGTTATTTTCACTGGCTGCAATTAATAGTTGTGCGCAAACTACAAACTTGCCGGACGGGCTTTATGCGGAAATAGATACCAACAGAGGCAGAATTATTATCAATCTTGAATTCGAAAAAACACCAATGACTGTTGCAAATTTTACAGGACTTGCAGAAGGAAAAATTGACGGCAGCCGAGGTGCAGGGCAGCCTTTTTATGATGGACTTATATTCCATAGAGTAATAAATAATTTTATGATTCAGGGCGGATGTCCTCTTGGAAATGGCACCGGTAACCCCGGCTATTCTTTTCCGGACGAAATTGTCCCTTCTCTCAGACATTCGGGTCCCGGTATTTTATCCATGGCAAACAGCGGGCCAAACACCAATGGAAGCCAGTTCTTTATTACACACACAGCCACTCCCTGGCTTGACGGAAACCATACTGTATTCGGCAATGTCGTTAGCGGGCAAGATGTTGTAAATGCAATAAGGCAGGGAGACAGAATTAACTCCATAAGGATTATAAGAGTAGGAGAAAGGGCAGAAGCTTTTGAAAATGATCAGGCTGCTTTCCGAAGACTTGTTGACCAGATCGGAGCTGCGGAGAGGCAAAGAGCAGAAGAAGAAATGACGAGGCAGGAGCAAATTGTAAGCGAAAGATGGCCTAATGCAACAAGAACCCCAAGCGGGCTTATGTATATAGTTGAAAGAGAAGGGCGCGGCGGCGATTCCCCAAGAATGGGAACTACCGTTACAACCCATTACAAAGGAATGTTTCTCGACGGAAGGGTTTTCGACAGCTCTTATGACAGGGGGGAGCCTGTTCAGTTTGCAGTAGGCAGGGTAATTGAAGGATGGAACGAAGCTCTTATGAGCATGACGCGAGGAGAAAAAAGAACTTTAATAATTCCCCCGGCTCTTGGCTACGGCAGCAGAGGCGCAGGCGGAGTAATTCCTCCAAATACATGGCTTGTGTTTGAAGTAGAGCTTATTGACTTCCAGTAACACTCATTTATTCGGTGGATGACTGCGCAAGCTTGCCGCGGCTCTAACTCCATTCGGAAATAAATCCCGCTCCGGACTCCGGCACGGAGCAGAGCGGGAAAATATAAATAATAAAATGAAAAAAGAAAAAACAAGGTATTTATGCGATAACTGCGGTCACGAAGAACCAAAATGGGCAGGAAGATGTCCTGCTTGCCTCTCGTGGAACAGCTTTTCGGAAATTTCCGTGCCCTCAGGCAAAAGCTTCGGAAGCAAATATAATTCCTCTGCAAAAGATTCAGCGCCCGGAAAGGCAATCTCCATTGCGGAGATTACAGCAGATAACGACAACCCAATACTCAAAGATTGCGGCATAGAAGAAATTAACAGAGTGCTGGGCGGCGGCATTGTTTCCGGAAGCGTCATACTCATAGGCGGCGAGCCGGGCATAGGCAAATCTACACTGATGATGCAACTCGCCCAAAAACTTAGCGCCGCCAGCAGAAGCCACAGCAGCAAAGAAAGCAGCAGCAACCAGGAGAACAGCGCCAACAGCAGCACCCGCAGCTCCGGCAAAGTTCTTTATGTATCCGGCGAAGAGTCGCAGCCCCAAATAAGATTGCGTGCGAACCGGCTTGGCAACCCCGCACAAACCGGAGTACAGCAGCGCGGGGGGCAAGCGCCCCAACAGCATGACGCCTCAGCAAATGCAGAGCAAGAACCCGCAAGTATAAGCGAAACAAGCAGCGAACTTATCTTTCTCTTTTCTTCAGACATATATACCATAAAAGATACAATCAGCAATCTTAAACCAGAGACAGTAATCGTTGACTCAATACAGACCCTCTTTTCCCCGGAAGCAGGAGCAGTTCTCGGAACCATCAATCAGCTTAAGTATTGCTGCCAGGAGCTTATCGGCATAACTAAGTTAGCCGGGACCTCGCTCTTCCTGATTGCGCACGTTACCAAAGAAGGGATAATCGCAGGACCAAAATCAATAGAACACATGGTAGACACTGTTTTATACTTTGAACATTCGGAAAACGAGATGCGCATATTGCGCGCTGTAAAAAACAGATTTGGCTCAATAGATGAACTTGCTCTTTTCAAAATGGACAGTACAGGGCTCCAGCAGATAACTTCGCCCGAAAACAGTTTTTTAATACACAGAGAAAAAAACAATCCTCCCGGAATTTGCATTGCAGCAATTCATGAGGGCTCAAGAGTTTTTCTTGTTGAAATCCAGGCGCTTACTGTACCTGCAAAAGGCGGGCTTTCAAGAGTTTTCTCGGACAGGATAGACAGCTCGCGGATTTCAAGAATTGCTGCTGTTCTCGAAAAACAGACAGGAGTAAGATTCTCAGATCAGGATATTTATATAAATGTTGCAGGCGGAATGAAAATAAAAGAAGTTGGCGTGGATCTGCCCGCAGCTCTTGCCCTCTACTCTAGCCGCACAGGCATTCCCATAAATAACAATACTGCTGCTATCGGAGAATTAAGCCTTACAGGCGAGATACGGCCTGTTCCGTTTATAGGCAAAAGATTAAAATCCGCTTCGAGCTGCGGCATAAAAGAGTTTTACTCTTCGAAAGAAAGTTTGAACAGCAAACCCCTTGGCAGCAAGCACATAACAGCAGAAACACTAACCGAAATTATTAAAATTATATTTAAATGATAGGAAATGGGCATCGCCTGCGCAGCTACGACAGCAGCGACGTAAGATACGGAATCGCAATAAATGTTCCAATCGAGCTCCCAATCGAAGACAAAAGAAACACAATAAGAATATGAGTAATCCTATTCCGCCAAAAGCCCTTTATTGTCGTAATATCCTCAGTAAGCTTTTCAAAATCCGCGACCCGCGGCTTTCTTAAAAAAGCCTCAAGAAGACCCGTAAACATACCCACGCCAATCATCGGAGTCATCGTCGTAATCGGCGCTGCAACAAAAGCAAGAAGAATCGTAAGCGGGTGCGCCATTGCAATCAATGCGCCAAGAGATGCCAGCCCGCCGTTTATTATAACCCACCACATTGCCATAGAAAGACTCTTCTCTGCCCCATGTATGAAAAACCCGGCAGAAAATAAAGCAATAATAGCAACAGGAATTATCCACGGAAGAATTTTTATAACGCGGTTGGACGGAGGAATAACATTAATCGAATCAACATTCGAATCTTCTCCCATATCAAGCTTTTCTATCCATTTTATAATTCCAGGAACATGCCCCGCGCCAACAACAGCTACAATTTTTTTCCCATTGGCAGTAAATATTTTAGATGCAAGAAACTGATCCCTCTCATCAATCAAAACCTCTTTTACCGAAGGAAGATAATCCGCAAGCTGGGTCATCATTCCGTCAAGCTCACTCTTCTTTTTCATATTTTCAATATCAGCGTCCGAAAGCTTCTCATCAAAAAAAACAGCTCCCAGAAGAGCAGCAAACAACTTGTTTTTCCCCCACAGACTCGACCTTCGCCACGCCCTTTTCAAAGTTACCTGAATATCCCTGTCCGCAAACGTAAACGGAATCCCTTCTGCCTGCGCAGTATCAATAGCAGCCTTCATCTCGCCGCCCGGCTTCATATCAAGAGATTTTCCTATTCTCTTTTGAAACGAAGAAAGAGCAAGGTTTGCAAGCAGGAGAAACCCCTGCTTGTTTTTCAAAACCTTAAAAATATCCAGGTCCTTCCATGCGTTAGGCGACTGCAAAGCATTGTAGCGCGCAGCATCAATCTCCACGCATACATTGTCCGGCTTTTCCTCCAGAATCATCCGCGAAACTTCTTCCGCGCTTTCCTTTGAAACATGAGCAGTGCCAATAAGTATTATTTCCCGGTCTTTTATTTTTATTCTTGTAATTGTATCGCTACTTTCAGTAACTAACAAATTCCTCTCCTTGATGCACTGCTCTTACCAGCCCTTTACCTCGATTGAAGCTTCCAGCCAGCTATTCTATGCTCCAGTGTTCCCGGGAATCCGGCATTCAGAATATCTGTAAAAAATTTTTCACTAAGCGCATTATTTCCCGCAATGCTGTAATAGAGCCCAATATAAAATATCGCCTTCATCTGCATAAAAGTGTCAGTTTCTCTTCTAAGCATATTTAATACAATCCCTTCATAAGGAGGATCAATATACATTCTTGCAATATGATGAAGGATATTCTCTCTCGGAATCCTGTTCAAGTTGTCTCTGATAAGCCTGGTTGCCATATCATTACTACCCGCTTTTTTAAGAGACGCAGCAGCCAAAAGTAAAAACTCCGGGCTGTGATCTATATTATACGCCCTAATAAAGTGAAGTGCAGCCTCCGACCAATACCCGGCTCTGTATAATTGCAGGGCAAAAGGAACAATACCCCTTTGGTAATCATCCCTTAGCTGAAACGCCCTTCTATAGTCAGCCAATGCAAGATCATCCCTTCCCATTCGCTCATTCGCCTGCGCCCTGTGAATATAAGCTATAAAAAGAGAATCATCAAACGAAAGAGCTTTTGTAAAATCCTCTACAGCAGCTGCAAACCTGTTGTCATGAAGCCTTACCCGTCCCCTGTCAAGATAATTCCACATATAACCGGGGTCTAGCCTAATAGCCTCGCTAAGATCCGCCTCTGCTCCCATAAAATCATCTTCACCGATTCTCACATTCGCCCTCTGAACAAACGCAAACATATTGTTGGGATTATATTCTATTATAGTATTAAATTGATCCAGCGCTCTCCGGCTCAATGCAGCGCTTGCTCTGTCTCTGGCCTCTGCCTGTTCAATAGTAAGCCCCATAGGCAAAGTTCTTCGCTGAGCAAGAAGAGCCATCCCATAACCCAAAGCAGCCTCTTCCACAAAACCATTCTTGGATATTACATTTTTAAAAATAGTTTCCGCCCTGCCATGATTCCTTTCCCTTGCATAAAACCTTCCCAATGCAAGATTCGCATCAATATGATTCGCATCAAGCGCAATTATTCTTTCAAGAACCCCTTTTTCCCTATCAAATTCATCTCTAGCATTATAAATAAGAGAAGTATAAAACAAAGCAGTTGTATTCGAACCATCTTCTTTGATTATCTTTGCGAGAATACCCTCTGCCTCATCAAGTCTTCCGTTTTGAATCAGCAATATAGAGCGAAGAAGCGAGTCTCGCCCATCACCCTCTTCATATATTTCCAAAGCTCTGGCAAAATTTCCCCTTTCAACCTCTGCCATAATCCTTTCGATAAGCCTCTCTTCTCTGTCGTCTCTCACAACTTCCTTTACAACACCTTCCCTTACAGGTCTTTTATCCGTTGTCGCGCAGCCAAGAACAATGCAAACTGCAATTATTAAAGAAAAACCCATAATAATTTTAAAAAAAGTCTTTGCCATTTTAACTCCCATTAAATTATAGAACAAAAGCGTTTTTGTGCCTGATAAATAATATAGTATAAAGCCAAATTTACGCAAGGCACGGTATTATTTTCGGTCAAAAAAACAGTTTAGATTAATTATTTCCGAATGAAGCGAGAGTCGCGGGCAAGCGAAGCTTGTACATGACCGAGCGAATGAGGAAACAAAGGGTCGCGCAGGTGCAGGGTGCATTGCGGTCGCTTTGCGTACCATTTATAAGTAATTAAAGATGAAAGAATCCAAAATACGTCTACCTTTTAGAAAAAATGGAGGAAGAGAATATTTCCGTAAGATCCCTTAACAAATGGCAAAAGCACTATTTTTTGTCAAAAAAAGCGCATCGAAAATCAATTTTTGCAAAAAATTTCTGTTTTTGTCAAAAAATTTTTCCCATCCTTGACAAAAAATATAAATATATGTATTAATTTTACTGAACAAACATTTCCATAGTGAAATGATTAAATGCATTTGTATAACAATTGCAATATTTTTAAGGAGAAAAAAGAAAGAATGAAAAAAATACTAGTTCTCTCTCTAGCTTTATTATTTTGTTTTGGAGTTTTTACAGCTCCGGCACAGCCAATCGGACTTACAGCAGGTCTTGAATTTGGTTTTATGTCACTAAATACCCCTGATGGTATTTTTCCTGAAGATGAAGATGTAGATGCTGTAGATACTATGTACATTGAGCCGTCAATTGCTTTTGAAAGTGAAATTGTAGATGACTTTTCGCTTTTCGCAAGACTTGGACTTCCTATGTATAATCTCGCAGGAGATGAAGACCTTGTACTAAACATGGACCTTACAGTAATAGGAACTTACTCTCTGGAACTCTCTCCGGACCAAACTTTGGCTCTTGGACTTGGAATTAATATGTGGATTCCTGATCTTACAGGTGACGGCGATACAGATCTTTACTTTACAATAAGACCAGAAGCTATGTTTACTCAGGCGATTGCCGGACACGGAGCTCTTTATGCTGGTTTAAGAATTCCTATGTGGGTTAATACTGTTGAGGACAGCGATTTTGACATGGGTATGGACATTATTGCCGGCTTTAACTTTGATATGGGCTTAGGCATTCAGGTAGGCTTAGTAGGCGGTCCTGATGGATATAATCATTTTCCATGGGCTGGATCTGGAGCTGGGCTTAACTTTGGATTAGCTGGCGATGATGGTGAATTTGCGCTAGGACTTCTTCAAATAATGCCGTCTTTTTATATGGAAGATCTTCTCTTAGCATATCTTGGAGTTTATATACCGCTTATGGAAAATGGTATGGATCTGTATGGTATGACTATAATTCCTGGAGTAGAAGTATTTATTCCTGGCGTAGATGGTCTTATGGCTTATGCAGAATTCCAAATTAGCGGTCTTGGTTCTAATATTGATGACAGCGTAAACGTTGGTCTTACTCTAGGCGTTCAGTTTAGCTTCTAAAAACCCGCTGATTTATTCAATTGAGAATAAATTGCGCAGCATCCCGAACTTGTTCGGGGCTGCTTTACCTTATTATCTTTTTTTCGTAGTTTTCTGCAAGAAAACGAGAAAAAAGCGCCGGTTCCCCGGCGCTTTTTTTTATTCACCTGTGTCGTTAACTAAAAGTGATGATTGATTCCGGCTTGTTTCATAATTGCGTTTGCAACATGCCTGATTTTTATTTTTGTTGCAACTGGAAAGCTGTGATTATTTATAGGACTATACCAAAAGTCATGAGAGCCTTTGCCATGGCGTACAAAGTAACAGCCATTTTCTTTTAGAATCTGGCGAACTTTCTTTTCATATTCTGCCATTAAGCCAAGACCGCCTGCGCTTCTACTTTAAAAAGCAAAGAAACATCTTTGCAGGGTTTATTATTTATTTCTAATACTTCAGGAACTGTTGTTTTTATTCGGCTCATAAGTGCATCAAGAGAACCATCCTCAAAGGCTATAGGTATATCATTATTTATTGCATACCATCTTTGCGTCTCTTCGTCAAAAGCTATTGCTATAGTATATTGGTCCATAAATTTCTCCCTGTATTCATTATAACTTATACAATAAAAATATGCATTACATTTCTTCCCCTGTGTCGTTCATATTTATCCGGATGTTACATCGAAAAGTTACGACCAAGATAAGTGAGGCGTGCCTGCTCATTATTAAGAATTTCTTCGAGCGACCCGCTTATAAGTATTTCGCCCAGATTTATTATGTATGACCTGTCGGTTATTTCAAGCGTATCTCTTACATTATGGTCTGTTATAAGTATTCCTATTCCTTTTGTTGCAAGATTTTTGACAATCTGTTTTATCTCATACACAGCAATAGGGTCTATACCGGCAAAGGGTTCGTCAAGAAGAAGATACGATGGCTTTATGGCAAGAGCTCTTGCAATTTCGGTGCGCCTTCTCTCGCCGCCGGAAAGTGTAAAAGCCATTTGCTTTCTTATTGCAGTTATCCCAAGTTCTTGCAGCAAGGATTCCAGAATTTCTTTTTTTTCTTCTTTACCTATATCTTTGCGTATTTCGAGTATCGCTTTTATGTTATCTTCAACCGAGAGTTTTCTAAAAATTGATGTCTCCTGCGGAAGATATGATATTCCAAGCCTTGCCCGCTTATACATTGGAAAGCTGGATATCTCATCGCTGCCGAGGTAAACCCTGCCGCTTGTTGGTTTTATAAATCCTACGATAAGGTAAAATACTGTAGTTTTTCCTGCGCCGTTCGGCCCCAAAAGCCCTACAATTTCTCCTTTTTTCATGGAAAAACTTACATCCACAACTGCTGTTTTTTTTCCGTAAACTTTTTTAAGACCTTCAACTCCCAACACTGCATGACTTTCTTTGCTTTCTATCAATTCCTGCTCCTGCAATCTTTCAGTTTTCATTATGTATTAAACCTGAAACCTGACCCTCAAGCGTGATTTCATCTGTATCAAGATTTATTGTTATCCTTAGCGCCCTGAACTCGTCCCCTCTCCGGTAAACAAAAGGAAGCCCCGAAAGCTGAAGAATATTGGTTCTTCTGTTAAAAAGCGCAAATTCAGAGCGGCAAATCATATCTTCTCTTAATATTCTAACGCCTACTTGTATAGTAACATATTCTGTCTGGTCTGAATATTCAAGGAAGTTTCCTCTTACAATTACTTCGTTCCTGAAATCTTCCATTACGACAGAACCTTCCAGCCTGAATATATTTTCTATTCTGTCAAAAACCAATCTGTCTGCCGTCATGTGGAGCCCTTTTTGATGATCAATAACCCGCACATTTCCTGTACATTCTGCAAAGCGGTAATTATTTCCGAATAACTCTATTCTCGAAGCATATATTATTGTAGAGCCCGATACTATTCTTGCATTTCCGGAAAGCACTGTAACTTCCCTGCCTCTGGACATTATTGACGAAAAACTATCTGCGCTAAATCTAAAGGTATCTGCCATGCAATAGGTTGCCGAAACTATTAATACTATAATAAAAAAAACGGTTTTTTTACTCATCAATTTGGGTTTTTTCTCCTAAGGAACCCGCTGATTTATTCAATCGAGAATAAATTGCGCAGCATCCCGAACTTGTTCGGGGCTACTTTACCTTATTATCCTTTTTTCGTAGTTTTCTGCAAGAAAACGAGAAAAAATGTGGAAGCACTGATTAGAGTCAAATTTAATCAGTGCTTCCCTAATCTTCGGAAACAAAAACTCCTTCTACTCCGCCCTCAAATTTAAAACTGTTATCCGAAGCTCCGGCACTAAATCCCCTGCCTCTAATAAAAGAACCATCTTCTCTTCCTATAGTTACTTTTTGGTCGAAATCTGCCGCAAGAGTCCGGTTTCTTCCATCCCAAAAAATTGTTTCTCCTGTAATAAAGTAACCCTGCTGCAAAGATTCGATTCTGAATAAATCATAAAATTCCATGTTTTCGGTATCTGAGAAAAAATTTGCATGTCCAACTTCTCCCTGGGTTGCTATTTCGCCTCTTCTGGTATATTCAGTAAACCCGATATTTGTAAAAACTGTAAGATTGTCTCTTTCGAAAACCTCTGCTCTGTCTGCTCTTAAGCGATAGGCCACGACGCCTCTTCTTACAACTGTTTCTTCCAGGTTAATAATAATTGCATTGGGCGTCCCTGCACCAATCTCATCTGCAAGCATTGCTGCTCTATAGTCAAAACTGCAGGAAAACAGCAGGAAAAGAAAAACCAAAGGTGCTGCTCTGCGGCTTAGTCGGCGAATTAGTACAAAAAAACAAAAGGAATAAAGGATATTATCCTTTTTGTTCCTCATCGCTCGATCATGCGAAAGCAAGCTTTCGCATGATACTTCGTTTTCTCCTCTACACTCGGTCATGTGCAAGCTTTCGCTTGCCCGCGACCCTCGTTTTATCGGAGATTCTCGCTTATTCGTCCAATAATTATTTAACATTCTCCTTACTCGCCTTTACAAATTGTACAAAAAGCGGATGCGGAGAAAAAGGCTTAGATTTAAATTCCGGATGAAACTGAACTCCAATACCCCATTTATGATCTTGCCACTCAATTGATTCCACAAGCGCTTGATCAGGAGTATATCCGCCGATTATAAGCCCTGCATCTTTAAAAGCATCTTTGTATTTAGTTGAAAATACATATCTGTTTTTTTGTCTTTCTGTAATTATTTCTTCTTTATATATATCGAAAATTTTTGTTCCCTGTTCAAGTTTTATATCGCTGTTTCCAAGTTTTACTACTCCTCCGTAAAGCTTGGTGTCAAGCTGTTCTTCAAGAAGCCCTACAACAGGATATGGTGTATTATGGGAAAATTCTGTGCTGTTTGCATTTTCATAACCAAGCACATTTCTTGCATATTCAATTGCCATTATATGCATTCCAAGGCATATTCCAAAAAAAGGTATATTATTTTCCCTAACATACTTTATGGTTTGAATCATTCCGTCAATACCTCTTTGTCCAGAGCCGCCGGGGACAAGGATGCCCGATGTATTGGCAAAAATCTTTTTAATTTCGTCTAACCCTGCTTTTTCAAGCTCTTCAGAATCTATTTTTACCAGATTAACTTTTACATTATTCGCTATGGAAGCATGAAAAATAGCTTCTACAACTGACTTATATGTATCATTTAAATGAATATATTTGCCAACAAGAGCAATTTTTACTGTCTGGGTTGCATTCTTAAAACTGTTTATAACATTTTCCCACTGGCTTAAATCTATATTATCTGCATTTTTTATATTAAGTTTTTCTATTATAATTTTATCAAGATTCTGCTTGTGATAAACAAGCGGGATTTCATAAATTGTTGTTTTTATATCAAATGCTGATATTACAGCATTATTATCCACGTTTGTAAAAAGAGAGATTTTTTTCTTCATACTTTCTGTAAGTTCAACAGGAGCGCGGCAGAGAAGAATATCCGGCTGAATCCCAAGCTCACTAAGGGCTTTTACAGAATGCTGAGTAGGTTTTGTTTTAAGCTCCCCGTCTACTACTTCCGGCACAAGGGTAAGGTGGACGTATGCGACATTTTCCCTTCCTATATCGTGCCTGAACTGCCTTGCTGCTTCAATAAACGGAATAGATTCAATATCCCCGACTGTTCCGCCAATTTCTACTATTGTAACATCAACATCCGGAGATTCTCCTATTGCAAAAATCCTGCTTTTTATTTCATCTGTAATATGGGGAATTACCTGCACTGTTTTTCCAAGATAGCGGCCTTCAAGCTCTTTTTGTATAACAGCCTGATAAACCTGCCCTGTAGTCACGGAATTTGCCCTGCCTAACATGGTGCTGGTAAACCTTTCGTAGTTGCCAAGGTCAAGATCTGTTTCTGCACCATCAGCAGTAACATAAATCTCGCCATGCTGATACAGACTCATTCTTCCTGGGTCTACATTAAGATATGGGTCGACCTTGATAAATCTTACTTTTAACTTGCGGCATTCAAGTAAACTGCCGAGCGAAGACGCTGCTATACCTTTTCCAAGACTTGAACAAACCCCGCCTGTAACAAAGATATACTTACTCATATAATTGATTATTTTATACTGTTGTAAGAATGTCAATTACCAGA
The DNA here is from genome assembly GCA_009786125.1 of Spirochaetota bacterium. GTDB lineage: Bacteria > Spirochaetota > Spirochaetia > CADAEX01 > CADAEX01 > WQTU01. The sequence goes on along the minus strand of WQTU01000130.1, from coordinate 22,753 downwards.
AGGCTTGTTCCCGGAATTTTACAAGCTCCACACAACTGCAATCATTGGAATCCCTGTATGAGTCGCAAGCACAGGTCCTATGGGCGAAATCACGGGTAAAATTCCCGGGAATTTTTGCACAATCAAATCTGCAAGAGTTTTTGCGGAGTCCTCGTTCCTTAAATGATGCACAGCGATTTTTCTGGCATTGGCTGGAATACACTCAAAAAGCTTTTCAACCTGCTGATGTTTTCCTCTTATGAATCCGCAGCCGATAAAAGTTCCGTCGCGGCACTCTAAAATAGGACGAATATTTAAAATTGTACTAACTGATTGCCGGACAAAGCCAAGCCTTCCGCTGCGTCTTAATGGCTCCATATTTTCAACAGAAAACGCAAGGATAATATTGTCGCGCTCTTTCTCAAGCGTTGCTGCAATTTCATCAAGTGTTTTGTTTTGTGCAATTAATTCCTTTGCGCGCTCAACCAAAAAGCGCATACCGCCAGCTGTTGTGCGCGTATCGACAACGCGGATATTTTGTTCGCTCTGTGTTTTCGCTGCAATAGAAGCGCTTGAAAAAGACCCCGAAAGGCGCGATGAAGTTGTAAGGCACAATACCTTGTTTCCTTGCGCAATAATCTTTTGAAAGCACTCTGCATAAGCAGCGGGCACTGGCCTGGAGGTTGTGCAAGGAGAATTGCACACACGTTCAAGCGGCTCGCTCACATCTGTAAAATAATCGTAAAACGTGCGGCCATCGAGCGTATAGGTCATAGGAACGATTTGAATCCCTAAATCTTCGGCTGCTTTTTTGGTTAACGCGACAGAACTGTCGCTGACAATTGTGATCATTCGTTCTTTCTCCTACTTGATTTTTCGAAATTTTTGATACCGGTTCTCCAGCAATTTTTTATCGGACAATTTCTGCAATTTTTTGATAACTTCGATCAAATCATTTTTTAATCCTCCAAATAAACCTTCTTCTTCCGGAATTATTTTTTCAATCACGCCAAAGCTTAATAAATCCTTTGCTGTTAACTTTAAGCTTTCTGCTGCCAACTCGGCTTTTTTGCTGTCTTTCCAAAGAATACTCGCGCAGCCTTCGGGCGAAATAACCGAATAGACTGAATTTTCGAGCATCCAGACTTCGTCCGCGAGCGCAATTCCGAGCGCGCCGCCCGAACCGCCTTCACCGATCAAAACCGAAACAATCGGAGTTTTTAAACTTGACATCTCTGCAAGATTTTCGGCAATCGCCTGACCTTGGCCTCGCTCCTCTGCGCCAATGCCGCAATATGCTCCGGAAGTATCCACAAAGCAGATTATGGGGCGCTGGAATTTTTCAGCCAATTTCATTTGGCGAAGCGCTTTTCGATAACCCTCAGGATGCGAGCTTCCGAAATTCCTGTAGTCTTTATCTTTTACATCGCGCCCTTTTTCCTGTGCAATTACAGTAACGGCGATATCGTTTAACCGAGCGATTCCTGTTACCATCGCGCTGTCATCGGAAAACCTGCGATCGCCGTGCAGCTCAATAAACTCATCAAAAATAGCTTTAATAAAATCCATTCCTGTCGACCGCGCAGGTTTTCGCGCTGCCAATACTTTTTCATATGGGTTCATCCGGCGTTCCTCCTGTGCAGCTTCAAAATGGTTGTTAATACTGCTTTTTGTTCTTTGCGCGGAACAATTTTGTCCACAAAACCTTTTTCCAGCAAAAATTCCGCGGTCTGGAAACCCGGCGGCAGCTTTTGGCGGATTGTATCTTCGATTACGCGCGGTCCGGCAAAGCCAATCAGCGCTTTTGGCTCAGCCAGAATAATATCGCCCTGCATCGCAAAGCTTGCGGTAACGCCGCCTGTTGTCGGATCGGTCAAAACAGCAATATATAAATATCCCTTATCCGAATGGCGCTTGACTGCAGCGCTTGTTTTTGCCATTTGCATCAAAGAGAGAATGCCTTCCTGCATTCTCGCGCCGCCCGAAACCGCAAAGCCCACAACAGGCAGCTTCTGTTTAAGCGCATACTCGAACAACAGCGTGATTTTTTCGCCAACCACCGTGCCCATGCTGCCCATCATAAAATTGCTGTCCATAACGAACATAGCTACTTTGATTCCGTTAATCTGCGCAGCGCCGCAAACCACAGCTTCTTTTTCGTTACTTGCTTCCATCGCTGCTTTTAGCTTTTGTCCATAGTCCGGAAACCCGATTATGTTTTTCGACGAGAACTCCGCAAAGAGTTCTTTAAAGCTTCCTTTGTCTGTTATCATTTTTATCCGCGCACGCGCGCCGGGACGATGATGATGTTCGCATTTTAAACAAACAAAACAGTTTTCTGCCAAATCACTGTGGAAAAAGCTTTTTTTGCAAGCAGGGCAAACAGTGCAAAGCTCGCCGTCAGGAAGCTTTGGTTTTTGCAGTTCTGAGCCTTTTATTTCCGGCGCATTGTTGGGGTTTTTAAAAATCTTGAAGGCCATAAATTAATCCTTTTTTTTAGATAACAAATCAACGTGATAGCTGCCGTTTTCAAATTCTTCCATCGACATAACTTCACAAAGAAAATCTGCGTTGTGGTCAATACCTTCGATAACAAGTTCGCACAATGCAGCACGCATTTTTCGGATAGCCTCTTCGCGCGTTTTGGCAAACACAAGGATTTTCGACACCAGCGAATCGTAGAACGGCGGCACAATATAATTTTGATATAAAGCTGAGTCCACGCGCACCCAGGGACCCGCAGGAAAGTGCAAAAGCTCGATTTTCCCGCATGAAGGGCGGAAATTTTGGCGCGGGTTTTCCGCGTTTATCCTGCACTCGATCGCGCTGCCGTCTAAAAGAATGTCCTCTTGCTTAAAAGTAAGCGGTAAACCCGCAGCAATGCGAATCTGCCACTTTACAATATCGATGCCGGTAACCATTTCTGTTACGCCGTGCTCAACCTGGAGCCGCGTATTCATTTCCATAAAATAAAACTCACCGTCATCCGCAAGTAAAAATTCAATTGTTCCTGCATTTACATACCCGGAAGCAAGCGCAGCTTTTCTTGACACTTCGATAATCTGCTTGCGCTGTTCTTCCGACACAGCCGGAGACGGGCTCTCTTCTATAAGCTTTTGATTCCTTCGCTGAACCGAACACTCGCGCTCTCCCAGACACAATGCGTTTCCAAATTTATCGCACAAAACCTGCGCCTCGACATGCTTAACAGGATATAAAAACTTTTCCATATACATTGCGCCATCGGAAAATGCGGCAATAGCTTCGGCGCTCGCCACATTAAAAGCGTGTTCCAAATCTTCTTCTTTTTCAACAAGCCTTATGCCCCGTCCGCCGCCGCCGGAACGCGCTTTTAGTAATACCGGAAACCCAATCTCACGAGCAGCTTCCAGCGCTTCTTCTGTGTTTTTAAGAATGTCGGTGCCTGGTATAACCGGAACGCCGGCTTCTTTCATGGTGCGCCGCGCAGAATCCTTATCGCCCATTATTTCGATAACTTCCGGCCCCGGACCAATGAATGTTATGTTGCATTTTTCGCATAACGCAGCAAACTTTGTGTTTTCGGACAAGAAGCCATACCCAGGATGAATGGCCGAAGCGCCGGAGCTAACCGCAGCTGTAATAATTGCAGACATGTTTAAATAGCTGTCTGCAGCAGGCGCAGCTCCAATACAATAGCTTTCGTCCGCCAGGTTTACATGCAATGCGTTGCGGTCAGCTTCCGAAAAAACAGCAACAGTGGCGATTCCCATTTCTTTACACGCACGAATAATCCGCACAGCGATTTCGCCGCGGTTTGCAATCAATATTTTTGAAAACATATTTTTTTAATCCTTATACAACAGCGAACGAAAGTGCGCCGCTGATACACAACTTGCCATCTACAAATCCTTTCGCGTCGATAAAATAAAACGGACCCTTTTGGGTTTTTATTACAACTTCTGTTTTAAACGTATCTCCGGGAACAACCTTGTTGCGAATTCGAACGCCGTCAATCCCTGTGAAATAGGGAGTTTTTCCATCAAGTTTTCCATGCAAAGAAGCGCAAGCGCTCTGTGCCATAATCTCGCATAAAATTACGCCAGGCACCACCGGATTGCCAGGAAAATGTCCTTGCAAAAAAAATTCATCGCCTTTAACTTTGTATGCACCGCCGCCTTCCCATGCTTCATCCAGCAATAGCATTGGTTCTCTGTGCGGCAGAATTTTTTTGATTTCTTCCAGATTCATATCTCTTTCCCTTTTCTTTAAAAGATTTTAAATAATACCTGCGAATACTCGACAACCTGTCCGTTCTGCACACAAATATCGACGATTTCACCGTCGCGGTCAGAGGTAATTTCATTCAGGGCTTTCATCGCTTCGATGATGCATAATACATCGCCTTTTTTAACGCGATCTCCGACTTGCACGAACGGCTTTGCGCCGGGTGTTGGCGCAGCGCAAAATACGCCGATAATCGGCGAACGAAATTCAGAAACATTATTAAAATCGATTGCGTTATCGGAACTAATCGATGCCGGCGTTTGTGCTTGCGCCGCCGACAACCCTGCATCTGAATTTCCGGGCGCAGCCGGCGCCTGATGCACAACTGTATTATGAACGATATTTCGTTCCAGCCGAATCTTGGTTTTACCTTCGATTATTTCTATTGCAGACAATCCCGATTCATCCAAAAGCTTTGCGAGCGTTTTGATATTATTTACATCCATAATTTTTCACGTCCTTTTTTATTCATTCCATTTTTTTAATGCGATGCAAGCATTGTGCCCGCCGAATCCCAGGGATGTCGAAATAGCAGCATTTATCTGATGCTCTCTCGCCTTGTTCGGCACATAGTCTAAATCACATTCAGGGTCTGGTTCTTTATAGCCAATTGTTGGCGGAACAACTCCTGTTTCCAAAGCTTTAATCACAGTTATAGCTTCCAATACGCCTGCTGCGCCCAGACAATGCCCAATCATGGACTTTGTTGAGCTTACAAGCGCTGTCTTTGCTTTTTCCCCCAGGGCAAGCTTGATGGCGCCGGTTTCGGATTTATCGTTAAGCGGCGTGCTTGTCCCGTGTGCGTTAATATATAAATTATCGCCTGGTATCCCTGCTTCTTTTATTGCGTCTGCAATAGCTTTTGCCGTGCCGCTTCCGTCGGGCGACGGCGCAGTTACATGGTGCGCGTCGCATGTATTTCCGTACCCGGCAATTTCTGCATAAATTTTTGCGCCGCGCTTTTTCGCATGTTCATATTCTTCGAGTATCAAGACGCCGCCGCCCTCGCCCATAACAAAGCCATCGCGCCGCTTATCGAACGGCACGCTGGTTTCATTCGGAAGATTTCGTTTGCTTAATGCCATGCAGTTCGTAAACCCGGCTATCGGAAGCGGATGAATCGTCGCTTCGCTGCCGCCTGCAATAATTGCATCTGCATAACCAAACTTAATTGCCCGGAACGCCTCGCCGATCGAGTTAGTCGAAGAAGCACATGCAGTAACAGCCGGCAGCGACGGACCTTGCGCCTTATGCCGGATCGCGATTGTGCCCGCAGCGATATTTATAATCATCATCGCGATAAAATATGGCGATACTTTGCTTGCTCCGCCGGTATGTATTTTTACAGATTCGTCGTAAAAAGTATTAAGACCGCCGATGCCGGAGCTAAAGTATACGCCGAATCTTTCAGGGTCTACTATATCTGCCAGTCCGCTGTCAGCCACTGCTTCTGCGCTCGCAGCAATCGCATATTGAGTATATAAGTCCGTGCGGCGCGCTTCGCCTTTGTCAATATAAAGCAACGGATCGAATCCGCGCACCTCGGCAGCGATTTTTACCTTAAAATCCGAAGTATCAAATCTCGTAATAAAATCAATTCCGCACTTGCCTGCTTTAATGTTTTCCCAATAAGTTTTTGCATCGTTTCCCAAAGGCGAAACAGCGCCGATGCCTGTAATAACTACTCTTTTCATCAGATGTACAAACCCCCGTCAATTTTAATTACTTCGCCGGTTATATATTTTGCATTTGCCAGATATATTGCAAGTTCGGCAATGTTGTCCGCGCTTCCGAACTTTTTAAGCGGAATCGCACTAAGATATTTTTGCTTGACTTCCTCCGGCAAAGCTGCTGTCATGGGCGACTCTATAAAACCCGGAGCAATAGCGTTACAGGTTATGCTGCGGCTGCCAAGCTCTTTTGCAGTAGATTTTGTGAGCCCTATAAGCCCTGCTTTTGCTGCAGCATAGTTTGCCTGCCCTGCATTGCCCATAAGACCGACAACGCTTGCAATATTAATAATTGCGCCGCCGGTTTTAGAACGGATAAAATTCGAAAACAGATGTTTTGTTATATTAAATGCACCTTTAAGATTTATATTTATAACAGCATCGAAATCAGCTTCGCTCATCGTAGCTATCAATCCGTCGCGCGTAATCCCGGCGTTATTAATCAAAACATCCACGCGGCCAAAGTCCTTCAGGATTTTGTCTACCATTTCCTTTGATGCAGCAAAATCACTTACATCGCAGTAATATGTCTCACAACGCACGCCCTCTTTCAAAATAAGCGCGCGGATTTCCTCTGCTTCCGCATCGTTTAAATGATTAAGTGCAATGTCTGCGCCGTTTTTCGCAAACGCTTCCGCAATTGTTTTTCCTATACCGCGCGAGCCGCCTGTTATAAATACAACTTTTCCTTTTAACATCATATAATTCATTTACTCCTGATTTTACTGATTAATCCTGTTAAGACTTTGCCGGGTTCTGCTTCAATAAATTCTGTAATTCCGTGTGCCAGCATATTCGTTACGGCCTGTTCCCACAGCACCGGGCTTTTTATCTGTTTTGCGAAAATATCTTTTATATCTCCTTCGTAAGGTTTTGCAGTAAGATTCGCATATACTGATATTTTCGGCGCTGATATACTGATGCTTTCCAGATATTTGCGGAACTCGTCCGCAGCTTCTGTCATAAGCGGAGAATGGAACGCGCCGCTAACTGCCAGAGGCATAGCGCGTCCGCCGCTGGCGTTCACCTTCGCAACAAAAGCTGCCATCGCGTTCTCTTCGCCGCTCGCCACAATCTGCCCCGGACAATTATAATTAACAGCAAAAACCCCATGCTCCTTGCACAGCTCTTCAACCTTTCCGGCATCCAGTTTTAATACTGCTGCCATTGTGCCTTTTGTTTTTGCTGCACATGCACTCATAAGTTCTGCGCGTTTTATAACTGCTTTAAACCCATCTTCAAATGAAAAAACTCCCGCGTATGTAAGCGCTGCAACTTCTCCGACAGAGAATCCTGCAGTTACAGCTGCGCGTTTGCCTTGCTCTTCCAGGCTCGCTGCATACGCAAGCGAAACTGTAAAAATACAGGGTTGAGTGTTATTTGTTTGCGACAACTCTTCTTTTGTTGCTTCAAAACATTGCGTTATCGTCCCTTTGCGTATCGCTTCCGCTGCATCAAAAATCTTGCGCGCAGCTTGTGAAGTTTCGTAAAGTTCTTTGCCCATGCCGGGAAACTGCGCGCCCTGCCCCGGAAATACAAGCGCTAAATTTTTATTATCATTCATAGTTTTACCGATTTTATTACTGTTTCAAATTCATTAAACATCTCCGAAATCATTTCGGCGCAAGTTTGCTCTTTTTTAACCAATCCTGCGATTTGCCCGGCCATAAAACTGCCCTTTGCTTTATCGCCGTCCACCGCTGCCGCGCGCAATGCGCCGCTCCCAAGCTTTGCGATATCATCGTTACTTACATTTGGATCAGCTTCGATCTTTACAAAGCTGCGCGAAAACTCAGTCTTTAAGGCGCGTACCGGATGCCCCGTGCGCCGGCCTGTTACCATTGTCTCAATGTCGCCCGCTTTTATTACAAGGTCTTTGTAATTTTGATGAATGTTGCACTCTCTGGCAACCAGAAAGCGAGTACCAATCTGTACAGCGCGGGCGCCGAGCATAAATGCTGCTGCAATTCCTCTGCCGTCCGCGATACCTCCGGCCGCCGCAACCGGAATCTCAACTGCGTCAACCACTTGCGGCACGAGCGCCATTGTCGTAAGTTCTCCGATATGCCCGCCCGCTTCGCAGCCTTCCGCGATTATTGCTATTGCCCCGCTCTGCTGCATCTTCTTTGCATACGCTACGCTCGGCACAACCGGCAATACTTTTATACCCGCACCAAGCCAGGCGCTCATATACTTCGCAGGGCTGCCGGCGCCTGTCGTCAGAATTTTTACGCCTTCTTCAACTACAACCTGCGCCACTTCGTCCGCAAACGGGCTCATCAGCATAATGTTTACGCCGAACGGCTTGTCTGTTAATTTTTGAGCTTTCCGAATTTCCGCGCGAAGCTGCTCCGCGTTTGAACTCATCGCAGCAATTAAACCCAGACCGCCTGCGTTCGATACTGCAGCAGCCAGACCCGCATCAGCAATCCACGCCATTCCGCCTTGAATCACAGGATATTCTATCCCGAGCATTTTGCAAAAGCTGTTGTCTTTAAAGACGTCTTTGTTCATTTATTTCGCTCCGTCAATAAAATCTGCAAGGTTTCCAATAGTTTTAATGTCTGTGGTCATCGGAATTTCCATGCCGAATTCTTCCTCAAGTTTCATTACGAGGTCTACGGTGTCAAGTGAATCGAGCCCCAGATCGCCGAAAGTTGTATCGCGCGTAACTGTGGCAGCGTCAAAATCCCTGTACTCTACCAAAACTTTTACAATTTTTTCTACTGTTGCACTCATTTTTTATCTCCTTTTTTTAAAAATTTTATAATTCTTTTTCTCATTATTTTGTCCATCGAATGATAGCTGATCCTGTTGTAAGACCGGCTCCGAACGCACTTATTGCCAAAGTATCGCCTTTTTTGAATCGCCCGCTGCGATTTCCCTTATCAAGCAATATCGGAATCGAAGCAGCCGAAACATTGCCGGTCTGCTCAATACTGTTTAAAAATTTCTCTTTCGGAAAATCGAGCATTTTTATTGCTGCATCGATAATTCGTATATTCGCCTGATGCAGTAAAAAATGATCTATATCTTTTTCGCTTAAGCGAGCTTCTTCCATTACATATTTTAAGTCATTGCAAATCGCGTTAACCGCGAACTTATAAACCTCTTGCCCGTTCATGCGAATATAAGGCTGCCCGTAATCGCGCTTGCAAAAGGGGCTTTCACCGCCAATAAAATTTTGAGAAAGAAACTCTTTATTCGGCGTTGAAGCGATATGCAGCGAACAGAGCGCGTCTCCTTCGCCAAGTACAGCTGCTGCTGCGCCGTCTCCGAACAATACGCAGGTTCCCCGGTCTGCCCAGTCAGTATGCCGGCTAAGGTGCTCTCCGCCAATGATAAGCACTTTTTTTACTTTCTTGCGCGCAAAGTACCCTGCCGCAATATCCATTGCATAAACAAACCCGGAACAGGCTGCGTTTAAATCAAACGCCGGGCATACAGCGCCAATCCTTCCGGCAACAACGCACGCCATTGACGGCGTAACCGTATCGCCCATAAGCGTTGCGTAAATAAGCAAATCTATTTCCTGAGCCTTGACATTAGCGTCTGCAAGCGCATTCAGCGCTGCTGTTTCCGACAAATCGGTTAACGATTCATGCGAAACTATGCGCCGCTCTTTAATGCCCGATTTTTTCACAATCCATTCGTCGGAGGTATCCATAATTTTTGAAAGATCCTCATTTTTAACTGCAAGCTCGGGCAAAGCGCAGCCAGTACCTAATATTGAAAAGCTCATTCTTTACCTCACCGCCTTTTTAAAAAATCTGTTTAACTTTAATATAGCTTTATATAACAACTCTTTTTCCTCTACTTGTTATTTGTTCGGTAATTCCTTGAATCATATGGCTGTGTTCCTGCCAGCTTTAAGGTTTTTTCTTCGCTTTTCAGGATCACATTAAAAGTGTCTACCAATAACTCGTTTAGTTCTTCATTTAAAGGCATCTGCCATTCCTTTACCATTTTTCCAATAATTAGTTAGCTAAACTAATAAATCAACCCTTTTTTTAAGATTCTGTCAATAACTTGCAACTATTTTTTTATTTTTTTAAAAAAAGCTTGAAATTGTGAATTTCACACTCTCCGATGATTGGTGGCAGGATGAGAAAAACCAGAGCTTGACCGGGAATCTTGCCTTAACAAAAGGTACAAAATGACACATAAAAAAACCTGTCCCCAGATAGAAGACAGGCTTAAATGGTATGCTTTGCAACCTTTTATTCTTTTCTAGTTATCTTTTTTCCTCAATTCAACCCTTCGAATTTTTCCGCTGATTGTTTTCGGAAGTTCATCAACAAATTCAACAATCCTGGGGTATTTATACGGAGCTGTTACTTTTTTAACATATCGCTTTATATCTTCCGCAAGCTCATCATTTCCAGGCTTATATTCTTTTGCAAGAACTACTGTTGCCTTTACAACCTGTCCGCGAATTTCATCTGGAACCCCGGTTACCGCACATTCAACAATCGCAGGATGTCCCATAAGAACACTTTCTACTTCAAAAGTGCCAATCCTGTATCCCGAACATTTTATTACATCATCCGACCGGCCCACAAACCAGTAGTATCCGTCTTCATCCCGCCACGCCATGTCGCCGGTATGATAAATGCCATTAACAATTACAGAATTTGTCTTCTCTTCATCCCTGTAATACCCTGTAAAAAGCCCTGCAGGCCGCTCGCCTTTTATATTAATAACAATTTCCCCGATTTCCCCATCTTCACATATAACATTATCAGGAGATAAAAGAGTTACATGATAACTTGGGGAAGGTTTTCCCATTGAGCCGGGCCGCAGCTTCATCCATTCATAATTTGCAAGAGACAGTGTTGTTTCTGTTTGCCCAAAACCCTCTGCAAGTTTTAGCCCCGTAAGCTTGTGAAACGCATTGGAGACCTCTTCGGAAAGAGGCTCGCCTGCTGTTGTACAATATTCAAGAGAAGAAAGATCATACTTTGACAAATCCTCTCTTATTATAAACCTATAAATTGTAGGCGGCGCGCAAAACGATGTTATTTTATGCTTTTCCAGCATTTCAAGAAGCAGCGTTGGATTAAATTTCGCAGTATAATCATATACAAAAACAGCACATTCAGATATCCACTGTCCATATAGCTTGCCCCACACTGCTTTTCCCCAGCCTGTATCTGCAACCGTATAGTGAAGCCCGCCTTTTCTTACTCTTTGCCAGAAATAGGCTGTTGTAATATGACCAAGAGGATATGTAAAATCATGCGTTACCATCTTTGGAAAATTCGTTGTTCCGGACGTAAAATATAAAAGCGATACATCGCTGTTTACAGACGCATCTTTGCCGGTAGGTCTTTTAAACGGAGCTGCATCTTCTATTCCCTTGTTAAAATTAGCCCAGCCATCCTTTTCCTTCCCGCATATTACAAGCTTCTCAAGACTTGGAGATTTTTCCTTTGAAAGCTCTATATTTTTTATAATCTCATCATTGTCAACAGCAACAATCATCTTAACGCTTGCAGCATTGTTTCTGTAAACAAGATCATCATAAGTAAGCATGTGCGTTGCCGGAATACATATTGCGCCTAGCTTGTGCAAAGCAAGTATCGAAAACCAGAACTCATACCTTCTCTTAAGAACAAGCATTACCATATCGCCCCTGCCTATTCCAAGCGAAGAAAAGAAAGATGCAGCTTTGTCGCTGTATTCCTTCATTTCGCCAAAAGTAAATTCCCTGTAATCCCCATCTTCATTTGTCCATACCATTGCTTTGAGATTCGGCTGCTCTTGTGCAAGAACATCAACAACATCGTATGCAAAATTAAAATTCTCAGGAACTTTTACCCTAAAATTTTTATTAAAATCTTCATAAGAAGAAAAATCAAGTTTTGTTGTAAGTTTTCCAATTATAGACATTAAAGTCTCCTATCCTATTCAAGTATTAATGCAAAAAATACTGCATTTTTTCCATCGAGCGCTCTCATTCCATGCGGTTTTGTGGAATCAAAATAAATAGAATCGCCTTCTTCAAGAACCAATTCTTTTTTATCAATTACAATCAAAAGCCTGCCCTCAAGAATATAATTAAATTCCTGCCCATTGTGACCATGCAAATTTATTTTATCTGTTTCTTTTGGCTCTACAGTAACAATAAACGGCTCTGCCTTTCTTCCCTTAAAGTTACCCGCAAGAGCCTGATACTTATAGCTTTCCCGGCGGTCTACAACAATTCCTCTTCCTTTTCTTGTTACAGAGTAACTATTCATAAGAGGCTCTTCTCCTGTAAGAAGCGTTGTAAGTTCAAAATCATAAGCATTCGCCATACTGTAGAGTACGCTTACCGGTATATCTTTTTCGCCTTTTTCATATTCAACATAAGTTTCAAGAGAAATCCCGCATGTTTCAGCAGCTTCTTCAACAGAGATTTCCATAATTTCCCGCAGACCCTTAAGCCTTTCTGCAATCATTTTAATACTATCGTTCATTTTCGCTCCTTTTTTTTACAAGCTCATTACCCATTTCTCGCAGCTTGTATTTCTGGATTTTTCCGCTTCCAGTCATTGGGAATGAATCAACAAAAAACACATATTGAGGAATTTTAAAGCGAGAAATATTTCCTCTGCAATAATCAATTACATCTTCTTCCGAAAGCTTGACTCCTTCATCAAGAATAATAAATGCCCCTGTAACTTCACCATATTTTTCATCTGCAATTCCTGCAACCTGAACATCTTTTATTCCCTTCATAGAATAGAGAAACTCTTCAATTTCGCGGGGATAGATATTTTCTCCTCCCCGAATAATCATATCTTTGATTCTTCCCGTAACAGAGAAAAACCCATCTTTGTCCTTAATGCCAATATCACCTGAATGAAGCCAGCCGTCCTTGTCGATTATTCTCGCAGTCTCTTCCGGCATTTTGTAATAGCCCTTCATTACATTGTAACCCCTGCAGCAAAGCTCGCCGGGGACATCCGGAAGACACTCCTCCCCTGTTTCCGGATCAAGGACCTTAACTTCTACTCCGTCAAATTCCGTGCCAACCGTGCCAACCTTTTTCTCAACAGGGTCGTCGGCTCTTGTCTGCGTCATGCCCGGCGAACACTCAGTAAGACCAAAGACAATCGTAACATCCTTCATATACATCTTGTCTATTACCTTCCGCATAACATCCATCGGACAGGGAGAGCCAGCCATAATGCCGGTACGCAAACTCGAAAGATCAAACATATCAAACATCGGATGATTAAGCTCTGCGATAAACATCGTTGGCACACCATAAAGCGCAGTACATTTTTCCTTCTGCACAGAAGCAAGCACCAGCAGCGGATCAAAAGTCTCAAGTATTACAAGAGTCGCGCCATGCGTAAGAATCGCCATAACCCCAAGAGTAATGCCAAAACAGTGGAAAAGAGGAACAGGCAGACAAAGCTTTTCCGCTGTTGTAAATTTCTGGCGCTCCCCAATGGAAAACCCGTTGTTTATAATATTGTAATGGGTAAGCATAACCCCTTTAGGAAAACCCGTTGTTCCGGATGTGTATTGCATATTAACAACATCATGATGATCTATCGAATTCTCAACCTCAAGCATTTCATCGTCACTCGTGTGTGAGCCCACAAGAATTAATTCAGCCAGCGAAAACATTCCGCGATGCTTTTGCGGACCAATAAAAATAACATTTTTAAGAAATGAGAATTTGCTGCTCTTAAGATGCCCCCTCTCAGACTCCTTAATTTCCGGCACAAGCTCATTAATCATTTTTACATAATCACTGTCCCTAAAACCATCTGCAAGACAAAGAGTCGTAATATCAGACTGCTTAACAAGATATTCAAGCTCGTGAAGCTTATAGTTCGTATTTACAGTAACAGAAACCGCGCCGATACGCGAAGCAGCAAACATAATCGTAAGCCAGTCAGGAACATTCGTCGCCCATATTCCAAGGTGGTCGCCCTTCCTTACCCCAATAGAAAGAAAACCCTTTGCAAGATTACTCACCCTTTCGTTAAATTGCTTGTATGTAAACCTTAAATCCCTGTCAGAGTAAACAATGAATTCCTTGTCCGGATATTCCTGAGCCTTCTGGCGAAGAAGTTTACTCAAAGTTATTTCAAACATCCCGCGTCTCCTTTAAACAGGCGCATACACAACCGCAAGTATTTTTGCAGTAGTTTCGCCCTTGGAATGAAGATGGTGTTTTACTATAGAATCGTAGTAAATACTGTCCCCTTCGGTTAACGTATAAACATCCTTGCCGTAGATAATTTCAATTTCTCCCTGGAGTACATATATAAATTCCTCCCCTTCGTGGGTAGATAATTTATACCCCTTTTCCGATGACGGATATATATCAATCACATACGGCTCCATGTGCCTGCCCGCCTTGTTCGCAGCAAGCGAGTAAAAATCAAGGTCAGAACTCAAAGGCGTATCTTTATTCGAAAATCTCGTAATGCTCTTTTTTTCATTTTTTCTGCTTACCACAGGACCAATATTCTCATGATCATCCATAAAAGTGCCGAGCCTTACGCCCATAGTTCTTGCAAGCTTTATAAGAGGAGCAAGACCTGGAACCAGCTCCCCGTTTTCTATTTTTTTTACATCTTCGACAGCAAGACTTGCCTTTTCCGCAAGATCTTCTATAGAAATATTTCTTGTTTCCCTTATAGCTTTAATTTTTTTTCCAAATTTGTTTTTATTTTCCATTTTTTCTCCTTTTCCTCCCGTATCACAATCCTGCCGCCCCGCACTTGCCTTTGGCCGCTATCGCGACTGCGGCGTCCGTGCCGCAGAGCGTGGCGTCCATGCCGCAGCGCGGGATAGCGGCGTGCTTCGCAAAGGCACTGTGTCCCCCGCGCTCTGCCTCGCGCTTTTTCGCGACATCCGTGCCGCAGCGCGAGGTGCAACGTCCCTGTTGCAACAAAAAAAAGCCGGACACGCACACAGCAAGTCCGGCTTTTACGTTATTTAGTAAAGCCTTATTTTATGAAATCAGGTTGTAAGCATCAGTCATTATCGTAGCATTTGTAGGATTATGCTTTTTGTTCCTTTCCGTCATCCCTTCATCAAGAGCTGCTTTAAGAGAATCAAGTTTAGCAATTTCCGGCACTTTTTTAACAAGCGCACCCAACATTGCCATATTCATCCCATTTTTAGAGCCATGCTTAAGTGATATGTCATTTGCATCAATTGCAATAGCTACAATATCATCTCTTTTTGGTTTTTCTTTAATAAGAGAAGTATTATAAATAAGAATCCCGCCCTTTTTAAGCCTTGGTTCAAATTTATTCAAAGACGGTGTACTAAAAACCATACAAATATCCGGGTTAACAACAACAGGTGATGAAACCGGTTCATCTGATATTACAACACCGCAATGCGCTGTTCCGCCTCTCATCTCTGCACCGTATGACGGAATATGCGAAACATGCTTTCCTTCTGTCATTGCAGCTATACAAGCAATTTTTCCTGCAACTAATACTCCCTGTCCGCCAAATCCCGCAATTATCATTTCTTTATGCATCTGTTCGCACCCCTTTATCTCTAAAAACTTTAAGTGGGAAATATGGTAACATTTCTTTTATCAACCACTCAGTAGACTCTACGGCACCCATGCCCCAGTTTGTTGTACATATACCAAGGATTTCAACTAAACAATATCCCTTATTTTCTTTTTGATACTCGAAAGCTTTCTTTATTGCAGCTTTTGTTTTAAGAATATGCTTAACATCATGAGTGCTGCATCTTTCGATATAATAAGGTCTTTCAAGAGTATTTAAAAGCTCACAACCCTTCATCGGATACCCTGCATCTTCTACTTTTCTTCCAAAAGGAGTAGTAGATGAAACCTGCCCCGGCATTGTAGTAGGAGCCATCTGTCCGCCGGTCATTCCATAAATAGCATTGTTAACAAAAAATGTAACTATCCCTTCGCCTCTGTTTGCAGCATGAAGCGTTTCTGATGCTCCAATTGCAAGAAGGTCGCCGTCACCCTGGTAGGTCATTACAATTTTATCAGGATGCGCTCTCTTAAGTCCTGTTGCAACAGCACCCGCTCTGCCATGAGGCGATTCAAGACCATCAATGTCTAAATACCTATATGCGAATACAGCACAACCAACAGGGGCAGCAAGAATAACATCACCTTGTATGCCAAGCTCATCCATAACCTGTCCAATAAGCTTGTGAACAACACCGTGTGCGCATCCTCCGCAGTAGTGGGGAATCACATCTTTTTTTATAGATTTAGGAAATTCATATATTTTATTACTCATAACTCTTTATCCTTTCCACAATTTTATCAACATCCGGAATCACGCCGCCTGCTACTCCATAAAGATCAACTTCTGTTTTGCATCCAACACTTAGCCTAACATCTTGGACCATTTGACCCATACACATTTCTATTGTGAGTATCTTTTTTACTTTTTTTGCAAGCTCGCCAATCTGCGCAGAAGGAAACGGCCATAGAGTTATTGGTCTAAAAAGACCTACTTTAATACCGCTGTTTCTCAAAGCCTTAATAGCTGTTCTGCTAACCCTGGCACAAGTACCATAAGCAACAATAAGGTAATCAGCATCTTCCGTCATATACGAATCAAAACGAACTTCAGCCTTCGTTATCTCTGCATACAAGTTCTGAAGATCAATATTGTGATTACCAAGAGCATCCGGCAGAAGCCTTAAAGAAGCCAGAACTTGCTGGTCTCTTCCTTTTTTGCCTGTTAATGCCCATGGTTTTTTTGGAACTGATTGAACAGGATCCGGAAGAACAACAGGCTCAGACATCTGTCCAAGATACCCATCTCCAAGAACCATTGCAACCACTCTGTATTTGTCAGAAAGATCAAAGGCTAACATTGTTTGATCTGCAAACTCCTGAACATTTTCCGGAGCAAGAACAATTGACTGATAATCGCCATGCGCGCCGCCCTTGGTAGCCTGAAAATAATCACTTTGCGAACCCGCAATATTTCCAAGACCCGGACCACCCCTCATAACATTTACAATTACACACGGAAGACGGGCACCGGACATATACGAAATCGCTTCCAGCTTCAAAGTCATCCCAGGGGATGATGTTGAAGTCATCGTCCTCACACCTGCTGCAGAAGAACCAAGCACCATACAGGCAGCAGCAATTTCACTTTCTGCCTGAACAAAAGTTCCTCCAAGCTCAGGGAACTTTTGCGCCAAATATTCGGGAATTTCATTTTGCGGCGTAATAGGATAACCATAATAATGCCGGCATCCTGCTCGAATTACTGCTTCTGCCACAGCATCGTTTCCTCTCATTAGAATCTTTTTTTTCATTTTTTACTTTCCTCGGCTAGAATTTCTCAATTTCAATCGCTATGTCGGGACAAACAACAGCACAAAAAGTACAAGCAGTACAATTTGCTTCATCAACACACTCTGGATAATGGAAACCCAGCTTGTTTATCTGCTGCGACATTTTTAAAACTTTCTTTGGGCACGCGCCAATACATAGAACACACCCTTTGCACCTTTCACGGTTAATTAGAGGTTTGCCTTTTGACAAGATTTTTACTCCTCAATTAAAGAATAACTCAAGAACACTTAAGACCAGACATTAGAAGTTCTAAAAAAACTACATAAAATCTGACAACGCCATTATATTCCGGAGAAAAAAACTCTGTCAATAATTATATCAAATTTTTTTGCTTTTTTTTATTTTTTTTTACTTTTTTGGGTGTGCCCCGCAGCGCCCGGCAGGTTTTGCCCCTAAAATTTGGCGGCAGACAGCAAATTCAGCGCTTCGCAGCCTTTTTCGCCAAAATTTATCTTTAATTTTAGGCAGCGCCGGCTTGCGGGTCGGGCTTTTCGCTCCAAGTCCTCGCACAAAGCTCCATTCAAGCTTTGCTGCTCCGGGCTTTCCGCTTCAATCCCTCACACTTTCGTTTAATTTTACATGCCTTTTCCCCAAATTCCAGCAACTTCCATTCTTTCCCTCACACTTTGAACCACTTTAAATGCAAATTGCCCAAGTTAGAGCTTTTTTCAGTCACGTTCGGGAGCGCGCCCGCGCATTTTACCCATTCTTAGTGCAAAAGCAGTTTATTAACCCAGCCGAAACGAAACCCAAGCCGCTTTAGCGGCGCAGCATTAACCGCTCGTTGAATATGTCGAATTTGTGTTTTCAACGAATATCCTATCCTGGAGAAAAAGAATTTAATTCAAAAACAATATATTCGATTTTATGACTTTATCTTTTTTCCAATGTTTCCATAATTTCATCGAAACTACCCATCAATAAGTGATCGGAGATTGTCAGAAGCAGTTCATGTGTCGGCCGTGACCATCTTTTGGTTTTTAACTCACAAAGTGCGTTTTCCACGGCTACATCATCATACTCCTTGCAGGCTGCTTTGATAACTTCAAATTTCTCTTGCAAAAAATTCCTGTCTTCTTCACTTTCTTCCACAGACGCATCGGCCGATGGAGCTGTTTTTGCAATAAACTCCCGTACATTTTTCAAAAATACAGGAGTTTCAGCATTTATTAGTTTAATTTTTTCTTCACGGCAGGCATCTTCCAGTTCCCCAGCCAGGCCGGAAAGGTTTGTTTCACCTATATTTGCCAGAGCGCTTTTTAACCCGTGCACGTGGATAGTATATGTACGCAATTCTTCCGAACCGGGCGATATACCCTTTTCAAACAAGTCTTCCAGTATGCTCAAAATCTTAACTGCGTCCCGGGCGAAGAGTTCTGCAAGTTTAGTATCCGCCGCAGGCTTTTCCGCGTCCAGGTTCGACAGCGGGTCATTTGGTTTTTGCTCCCTTTGGCGCACTTTCTCCGCCTCCTCAGGGTACTTGTCTCGAACCAGCTTGTTAAGCACAAAATTCAATTGCCGTATATCTATAGGCTTGGAAATATAGTCATTAAACCCGCTGGACAAAAACATTTTTTCCTGCCCGGAGATGGCATTGGCTGTCAGCGCGACAATGGGCTTGTCATATCCCATAGCTCTGATACGTTTTGTAGTTTCAATGCCATCCATCAGCGGCATCATATGATCCATAAATATTATGTCATAAACTTGCCCACTCTTTATTTTCTCTATAGCTGAAACTCCGCTGCTTGCCGAATCAATTTCTAGTTCATATGGGACCATAAGCCCTCTTGCAACATAAATATTGGTCTCTACATCGTCCACTATCAAAACCTTGCCATAGGGCATAGGCTCACGGGAAATCTGTACCCTCTTCATCTGGGCGCGGCTGCTTGAGCGGAACTGGCGAAGACTTTCCGCCAATTCTTTGCCCATTTTATCCGCCCCGCAAGATCTTTGCGTAAGATGAACCTCAAAAACAGAGCCTTTTCCCGGTGTGCTTTCAACGTTTATGTGCCCGCCCATAAGCAAAACGAGGTTCCGTGTGATATTCATTCCAAGCCCTACGCCTTCTTTAGCGCGGTTAGCTTCCAGGTTAAACCGTGCATATTTGTCAAAAAGTTGGTCGACCTGCTCTTTTGTCATGCCTTGACCTGTATCGCTAATCGTAAGCGTCAATATTTCTTCGCCGGCATTTTTCCCCGCAGCAACGCCGACGATCATTTTAACCATGCCGGACTCTGTGTACTTAAAAGCGTTGGACAGCAGATTACTAAGTATCTGCTTGATGCGAAGTTCATCTCCGATTAAATGTGTGGGCATGTCCTCATCAACATGCAGCTCAAATTCGATGGGTTTGCTGCCGATACGCATCATATTAAGCTGCGCAGTATCGCTAAGCAAGCTTGCTACCTCATACTTTAAGTTAATCAATTCCAGTTTGCCCGCCTCTATTTTGGAAAGGTCTAAAATATCGTTTATAATGCTGAGCAACAGGTCTCCCGATGTATAAATTTTTTCATACGCTTCTCTGTTTCCTTGGTCTAAATCTGATTTTTGCAGTTGAATTTCTGTTATCCCCAAAATGGCATTCATAGGTGTGCGAATTTCATGGCTCATTGTGCTGAGAAACGCGCTTTTTGCCAAATTAGCCCTTTCTGCTTCCCGCCGCTGCTTATCCAGCTCCATAATGAGGGTTTTCATCCATGTAATATCCTGCGTAGCCCCAACGGAGCGCACGGGATTTCCATTTTTATCCCGGCTGGTGTCGGCTGTAGCGCGATAGTATGCCACATCTCCGTTTTTCTTTATCATTCTACATTCGATATCAAAGAGGGTATTGCCGCTGGTATCTTTTAAGTGATTGTTAAAGGCAGCCGCAGACATCTCCGCGTCATCGGGATGCAAGCTGGAAGCCAGGCTTTGGAAAGTATCAGGAAAATCCTCCTTGCCCTCATATCCCAGCAGCCGCCTAAACTCCTCTGAATATGAAAATGAATTATTTTCAATGCTAATGGGCCCTTCCAAAACTTCCGTATACCAAAGCCCAATCTTCGTAGCTCTAACGGCCATATTTAATATGTTCAGCCGCTGTTCGTTTTCAAGCATTAGATTTTTTGTTTCTGTGATATCCCGAAAAGCCCCAACTGTGTAAATAGGATTGCCGTCAGCGTCGCGCAGGGTATCGGCAGAATCATGGATATGAATATATTCGCCCGTATTTTTCTTTATGCGGTATTCGATGCTGTATGGCGTTTGCCCGGCTTTGTCAAATATATGGCCGGATAATGCCTCTGTAACTCTCTCGTAGTCATCCGGATGGGTGACGTTACCAATGCTATACGCATCATTGGGAAAATCAGTCTCGTTTTTATATCCCAGCATTTTTCTAAGATCATCAGCAAATTCAAAATACATATTGGAACTGCGGGAACATATGTGCATCTCCCACATGCCCAGACCTGCGGCCCTTACCATAATGTTGTTTTTTGTCAACTGCTCTTCTTTAGCAATCGCCGCCTTCCACTTTTCCGTTACGTCCATAAGCGCCCCTGCCGTATGCAGGGGGTTGCCATCGGTATCGCGCGTAGTCTCGCCAACATCGCGGAAGTATCCGATTTCGCCGTTTTTTTTAATCATTCTATATTCAAGGTCATAAGGCGACTGGCCAGTGCGGTCAAGTACATGTTTTCTAAAGACTTCCAGCACATGAGCCCTGTCCTGCGGATGCATACAGTCTACCTGGCTTTTGAATTTGTTTGGGAAATCGGTTTCGTCATTGAACCCAAGCAGGCGTCTGAATTCATCGGAAAATGTAAATTCATTGTTTGGATCACTGGGGTCGCCGCTTACCATTTCCATATCCCACAGCCCTATATTTGTGGCCTTTATCATCAGATTCAGTTTGGTTAATTTCAAAGAGTCCTCATTGCTGTTTATCATTTTTATCATTCCTTTTTCTCATTTTACAGCTCCAAAGCGTTTTCTCGCCTTAAAAAATACTTCCGCTATCTTGGGATCAAATTGAGTACCTGCAGCTTCCATGATAATTTCAACAGCCTCGTCCGGTGAGAGCGCATTTTTATAAGGACGCACAGAAACAAGGGCGTCATAAACATCAACAATGGCAACAATACGCCCCTGAAGCGGAATGTCTGTCCCAGCAAGCCCGCACGGATAGCCTTTGCCGTCCCAGCGCTCATGATGGCTGCCCGCGATCATTTTGGCGTAATTCAAAAACTCCACATCTTCCGAACGGGATATGATATTATCTATAATTCGTTCGCCCGCCTTACAATGCGTCTGTATAGCCGTGAATTCATCGTCTGTAAGCCGCCCAGCTTTGTTAAGCACAACATCTGAAACAGAAACCTTCCCCACGTCATGCAGCCGTGCCGAAGAAATTATCAAATCTAAATCCATTTCGCTCAGTTCTTCCGTATACACATCATTTGAGAGCATTTCCTCAAGCAGAATTTCTATATACTCTGTCGTGCGCTCAATATGCCCGCCTGTCGTTTTGTCACGGTTTTCTACCATGTCCGCCAATGTGAACACCAGAGCATTTTGCAAATTTTGCAAACGGGCCGTTCTCTCTTTTATGATCTTATCAATGTCCATGTGGGTTTTGATCCTGTTTAGCAGGACGAGTTCCGAAAAAGGTTTGTTGATAAAATCGATCACGCCCATTTCAAATCCCCGCGCTTCTACGTGAACATCGGTTAAGCTGGTAAGAAAAATAACAGGAATTTTCGATGTAACCTTGTTTTCCCTTAAAATTGCTAAAGCCTTAAAACCGTCCATATCTGGCATTTCAATGTCCAGTAAAATCATGTCCGGAATTATTTTATTCATAATTTCAAACATTTTTGCTGCCGAAGAGAGTGTTCTCACCCTATAATGATCTTTCAGCGCGTCTTTAGCTACAGACAGGTTCGTTGGGTTATCATCTACGACAAAAATTGTCTTCTGCATAATAAGTTCTCTCCAAAGCAAGTGCGGGTACATTATTATAACACGACTTTATTCCGGTTTCAACGAAATGATCACTGGTTACAGCAATTCGGAATTTAGAAAAGGCTTGCTCGAAATACCCCGAAATACACATAAAATCGTAGGCTGCAGATGAGCAGCCCCCTGTTTTTCATCAATTTTGGTAATATTTCGAGAGAAAAAATCCAAATTCCGAATTGCTGCACTGGTTATCACGTCAAACGCTGACAGTTAAGTTGACAAATTTGCTTAGATTATCTATAATCTAGTTTTCATAGATAATCTAAATTTAACATGAACTAGAGGAGTGATACCAATGAAGATTAGTTACAAATTCAGCTTGGTGGTAATGGGTTTAATGATCGTTGTGGTAGGAGGGCTTTCTACTTTTCAGTTGTGGCGTTCTTTTAACATAGCCCGTGAATTGTCTCTCAATTACCTTGAAAGCGTGGTC
>WQTU01000129.1 GCA_009786125.1 Spirochaetota bacterium | reverse complement strand
GCAACTGTAAATGTTGGCGGAACAGCAGCAGGCACTGTTACATTAGATACTTCCGCGTTGCCGGCTGGCGTTACTGCAAGCGTTACAGGCACAACAATTACTGTTACCGGTGTACGTCCGGCGTCTGACCAGTCTGCAATAACTGGCGGTCCCTTTTCAGTAACTGTAACCCGCGAAAATATAACCCAAACATTCACTGTAAGTGTAAACCTTACCCCGCTGCCCCCGCCGCTGGAAATTACCACAAGCGTATTGCCGGATGGCACTGCAAACATGGTTTACCCTGCCCAAACGCTTGCAGCTACGGGGGATACGCCAATTACCTGGTCTGTTACCGGCGGCAGTTTACCTGGTGGTTTGTCTTTGAATGCAAATACAGGCGTAATCACAGGAACACCCACTGCGGCAGGTACTTTTATTTTTACAGTTACCGCCGCAAATGCCGGCAATACAGCCACGCAGGAGCTTACCATAAGGGTTCTTCCCGGAGCAACTCCGCCAAGAATAACTACAGAAGCATTACCGGGCGGCGTGGTTGGTCAAGAATATAGCCAAGCGCTTGTAGCCTCGGGAACTGCGCCTATTACATGGTCTCATAGCGGCAGCTTGCCGCCAGGCATAACTCGTACCGGAGGAGTACTATCGGGAACGCCCACCGCCGCCGGTACCTTTACATTTACGGCTACTGCAAGCGGTACAGGTACACCACCTACGCATTCGCGAACGTTTACCATAGTAATTACCAACGTTGCGCAGCCTCCTCAAATAGTTTCTAATGAAGCTACCATGGGAAGCGGCACACAGGGCAGAGGGTTCAGCTATACTTTAGAGGCCAGAGGCACCGCTCCTTTTACATGGTCTCATACTGGCAGC
Source organism: Spirochaetota bacterium (assembly GCA_009786125.1). Taxonomy (GTDB): domain Bacteria; phylum Spirochaetota; class Spirochaetia; order CADAEX01; family CADAEX01; genus WQTU01. The sequence goes on along the minus strand of WQTU01000129.1, from coordinate 39,251 downwards.
TTGCCGCCAGGCATGAGCTTTAACGACGGGGTAATATCGGGAACGCCCACAGCCGCAGGAACACACTCTTTTACAGTTACTGCCACAAACGATGCGGGAACACACTCAGGGACGCTTAACTTAACTATTCATCCGGCTTTAGTACTTGGTCCTGGGGGTGTAGTCTACGGTTTTCCCGGTCTTACATTTACCGTAGTAAATGGGCGGCTTCAGGTAAACGGCACATATACGGGCAACAGTACCAATCTTATATTTCCTAGTGAGATAGGAGGAATTCCACTGGGAAATTTTACTAACCATAATTTTGCGGATAACATGGATCTGCAAACTGTTACCATTCCAAGCGGCGTAACCATACATGTCCAAACGTTTGCTGGCGCCAATAACCTTCACACCATAATTATTGGGTCGAATGTAACGTTCTCTGGTAATGGAACAGGAGGAATCATAGGACCTGGAGGCACCCCAAGCACTAATTTTAGGGATATATATCTGAGTTACGGTTCCCAACCCGGCATCTTTATCCGCAATACAACTACTCACGTCTGGAGCAGACAGCCGTAATCACAGCACTTACTAAAAAAGCCGGAAAAGCTCTTTTTCCGGCTTTTTTGCCTTTTGTGCGAGGAATTTTAAAGAAGACCATTGACCGGTTATATGAAAAAGACGCTGTTACTGTTGTGATGCAGCAATCTGTTCCCGAATCATTTCACTGATAATTTCTGCAGGAGTTTTATGTGTTGCCATCGCTTTTATCGTCAGATAATCTGCCGACAGGCTGTCAATGGTTATTGTACAGGCTTCGGCAGTTCGTCTGGTAAAAAAGCCGGTTCCTTTTTTAGCGGGGTCTGCTTTAGGCGGGTTTTTGGCATAATGTTCAGCCAAAGCATCATATTCTTCTGTAACCGTCAAAATAAGCGCACCTTTTGCAGCTAAAGCACATAACCGCCAAATTTAAGTGTGTCTATCAAGTTAAGGGGTGATTAACCTGTGATAATTTCACCCTTAAGAATAACCAGGGAAGATTTCACCCCTGTTATAATTGTAGGTATAAAATATATCATGAATAAAGAAACATTAGGAAAATTGGCGTTGATTAAAGGACATAGCTTGAGCTTCTGCCAAAAAAATATTATTCTTGTATCATGAAAAAAGTAACTTTTAACAAACTATTAATTCTGATAATATTAGCAGCAGGGTTTTTGTCAGGCTGCCAAACAATACCGGAACCCAGGGCAGATGAGCCCATACTCATAGCTTCTACTTTAACAATTCTCGACAACCTTGAAGCCCAGAAAGAAATCATGCTGGCTTTTGCCAAGGCTTACCCAACTAAAGTCAGCAATGTGGAGTTTATTGATGATGACTGGACCATGCTAGTCAATGGCAGGCGGTTTTATTTTGCAAACGGTCGATTTTTGCCCGGAGAGCTGCGTGATCAATGGGAAAACTACTATCCCTGGGATTTTTATGCTTATCCGTGGGTTGGCACTCCCAGCGAAAGGCTGGCCGCTTTTAATAACCCGGTTCGTTCTGTTGGTTCGCCTTATTTATTTGACACACTATGGTCTGCGCCAAATCAAGATGCAAGCTGGGACATGCAGGTGATGTATTCTTTCCTTGGTGTAAAAATGATAGTACATTCTTATGTGGCGCCGATTCTGGATCGCATTCAAGCGCGTATTCGCCGCGACGCATTGACCGACCCTTATATCAATGAATGGATCGCAGAACTGCGAACCAGCCCGCCGTCTTTTGGCTGGAACTGGCGCAATATAGCCGGCACAAACCGCCGCAGCAACCATTCCTACGGCACTGCAATAGATCTTCTGCCCAGAGACTTAAGAGGCCGTCATACATATTGGCAGTGGACTCGTGCAAGGGGAATGGCAAAGTATACAGTAAGCCGCGAGACCCACTATATGCCGCCGGAATCGGTTGTTGCGGCTTTTGAGAACTACGGCTTTCTTTGGGGCGGAAACTGGAATTTAATCGACACGATGCACTTTGAGTACAGACCTGAAATATTGATTCTCAATAATTTCCAGATTGAGCGGGTGAGCAGGGATTAAAATACCTTTCATTGGAGCTAATCCAGAATTACTGTAAGCCGTGTATTCGTGCCTATGCGCAAATCTGTGTTTGCAGAGGTAACGGCAACTTCAGCTTCAAACTCAACAACAGATGCTGCTACAGTTTCTCCGAATTCATTTTTAATTGCAGCCGGATTTATTCTGCTGATTCTCCCCGTATAAACAGCATCACCTGTTGCATCCGAAGTTATAAGAACATCCATGCCTGTTTTTATCCTGCCAATGTCATATTCCCTGAATCTTGTTATAATCTTTAAGTTGTCTGTATCTTCTACTACAAATAAAAGTCCGGGACCAGGTACGCCCTCTCTGGCAAAAACCGCAGTTACTGCACCGCTTATTGGCGCTTTAATCAATTGCCTGCCAAGAGCATGAAGCGCGGCATTAAAAAGCACCTGCGCATCCCTGTATCTGTTTTGGGCATGAGCAAGCGCATCTTCTGATTGCCGAAAATCAAAGCGTGATATACTGCCGGCAGCATAGAAAGCCTTGTTGTTTTCGTGGCTAAACTCAATTGTTTTCAATTCTGTTCGTGCGTTTCGCAAAGCGCTTTCTGCATGCTGATGAGCCACAGTAAGCAAAGAATCATCAGTATCCTCAAGTATGCCTAATACCTGCCCCTCTGTTACGCGGTCTCCTGCTTCAACATAAACCAGCCTTACTATATTACCAAGCGTGGTAAATACATTCCTGCTTTCCATACTCTTAACTGTGCCTCTTACAGTAATTCTGGCTGCTCCTGCGGGAATTGCTTCTTTATTGTCAATATCCGGAGGCTGGGTTATGTTGCGCTGCGCCTGCAATCTGGCTTTTATTTTTGCGTTTAACCCAATGAAGCTGCTTAAATCAATATCATCTTTCAGAATTATTTTTACGGGAAGCAATTGCGTTACTTTCGTAAACCTGCCGGTGGTTGTAAAACTCATAATATCGCCGGTAAGCGCTGCATCCGTAATCCTGCCGATTTCAGAGAGGTAGCCAATGAATTGCCGCCGGCCAAGCGCGTCTATTGTAACAGCAACAGGCTGCCCTATTTGAAGCCGCGCGATGTAAGTTTCTTCGACATTGGCCTGAATGTGCAAATTGTTGATGTCGGCTATAACAGCCACCGGCTCAAGCGGCGAAACCATCTGGTTCTGCTCCGCAAAGGTTCGAACCACCACGCCGTCGGCAGGCGAGCGGAAAGATTCACTGTTTTCTATCCAGCCAATAACTTCGTTTTTCCTGACAAAACTGCCTTCGCGAACTGTGAATCTTTCCAGCGTGCCCGGCGCCGACGGCATTATGTAAAACAGGGTTGTTGTTACCCTTGCGTTTTCCGTTACAAGATAGTTCGTACTCTGCCAAACAAAATAAACCGCAATGCTTGCAATGCCTAAAAATACAAAGCATAACAGCAATGCCAGAATAATTTTGTTTTTCCATTTTTTCTTTTCGTTTGTTTCTGCTGTTTTTTCAGAATCCATATTTTTGCCTCTTTCCTAAAAATTTACTCATCTGTAACATTGCCCTCTGTAAACTGTGAATTATACAGCTCTGCATAGAAGCCTTTGGTTTCCAGTAACTGCTTGTGGCTGCCTTGTTCTATGATGTCGCCATCTTTCATAACGAAAATCAGGTCAGCATCTCTTATGGTTGAGAGTCTGTGGGCGATTACAAAACTTGTGCGTCCCTGCATGATATTTTTCATTGCTTTTTGAACCAAAATCTCTGTTCTGGTGTCAATAGAGCTGGTTGCTTCGTCTAATATCAGTATGGCCGGATTTCTAAGAACCACGCGCGCAATTGTAAAAAGCTGTTTTTGTCCCTGAGAAATATTGGCAGCTTCTTCGCTTAGAATCATGTTATAGCCGCCGGGCAGCGTACGAATAAAGTCGTGGCAATGCGCGATTTTTGCGGCAGCAATAACTTCTTCGTCTGTAGCATTTGGGGAGCCGTAGCGAATATTTTCCATAATAGAAGCGTTGTAAAGCCATGTGTCTTGCAGAACCATGCCAAATATTTCCCTTAAGCTGCCTCTTGTGAAATCCTTTGAATCAATCCCGTCGACAAGGATTTTGCCGGCATTCAATTCATAAAAGCGCATAAGCAGTTTTACCACCGTAGTTTTTCCCGCTCCGGTTGGTCCTACGATGGCAACGGTCTGCCCGGCAGCAATTTCCGCAGAAAAGTCGTTTAATATAATTTTGTCCGGACGGTAGCCGAATCGAACATGCTGAAAACTAACGTTACCTTCGTAGCGTTCTTTGCCAACAGAGCCTGGGTTGTCCGGCGTTTCCTCCTCTTCTTCCAGGAATTCAAACACTCGTTCGGAGGCTGCAATTGTCCCTTGCAGCATATTTCCGGAAGCGCCAATCTGACCAAGGGGATATGTAAAATTAGAAATGTACTGGACAAATGCCTGAATATCGCCTATTGTTATTGCTCTTTGTATAACCAGCCAGCCGCCCATGACAGCAACCAGTACATAACCCAAGTTGGCAACAAAGTTAAAAATCGGCTCAATAAGATTTGCCAAAAACTGCGATCTCCACGCAGCAGAGCGGACTTTTTTATTGGCCTTTTTGAACTTTGCTGCTGAGTCAAATTCATTGTTATACGCGCGGACAACATCGTGTGCGCTGTATGTTTCTTCTACTATTCCGCTAACCTGCCCCAGAGCTTCCTGCTGGGCGCTGAAAAACACAAGAGATTTTTTGTAGACTGCCGCCATTATCAACATTGAAAGCGGAATAACAGCCAATACCGCAAGTGTCATTGACCAGCTGATTGAAAGCATCATAATCAAAGTGCCGATAACAGTAGTTGATGATGTAATCAATTCGGTCAGGTTTCTGCTCAATGTTGCGCTAATCATATCCACATCATTTGTCATGCGGGACATTATCTCGCCCTGCGAACGGGTGTCGAAGTAGTTTATGGGCAGTTTGTGCATTTTTTCTGCAATTTTTTCCCTAAGCCCATAAGTTACCTTTACAGAAAGGCGCGCCATTATAAATTCTTGAAAAAAACCGGCAATGGCAGAGATAATATAAAGTGTAATCAGTACCCCTACATAAAAGCCCATTTGACGAAAATCTGTGAGCAAACCTGTCCCGAACCAATGTGCGAGTAACCCGTCTACAAGTAAAGTCGTTACCCGTCCCATAATTCTGGGGCCTATAACAGCAAAGGCTGTAGAGGTTACAGCAAAAACAAAAACTGCAATAAACTCTGTCTTATACGGCGAAAAGTACACTATGAGTTTTTTTATGGTTTTTACAGGGTCTTTTGCTTTTGAGGCAAGGTTTTCGCTTTCAAAAAAATCAGCCATCGCTCAACTCCTCTGCCGATAGCTGTGAAGCTGCAATCTCCCGGTAAACTTCGCATATTTGCATCAATTCTTCGTGCTTGCCAAGCCCTGTTATTTTTCCGTTATCCAAAACCACTATCTGGTCTGCATTCATAATCGTAGATATTCTTTGAGCGACAACGATTATTGTGCGGTCGGTCATTTTCTTTTTTAGAGCAGCGCGCAGAAGTGCATCTGTTTTTAAGTCCAATGCCGAGAAACTGTCATCAAAAATATAAACCTGCGCGTTTTTTACCAATGCGCGCGCTATGCTTAAACGCTGTTTTTGCCCGCCCGAAAAATTAGAGCCGCCCTGTGCAACTTCGAATTCATATCCGCCATGTTTTTCTGCGATAAATGCCGCTGCCTGCGCTGTGTCAACCGCGTCTTTGATTCTTTCTTCCGTTGCATTTTTGTCGGCGTAAAGCAAGTTGGAGCGGATGCTGCCTTTAAACAAAAAGGCTTTTTGGGCAACATAACCTATTTTATCGTGAAGCTCCTCTTTGTTAAGGTCTCGTATATCAATGCCGTCAACATAAACTCCTCCGCCTGTTACATCAAAAAAGCGCAATATGAGTTTTAAGATTGTTGTTTTTCCTGTGCCGGTTGCGCCTATTATCGCGGTTGTCTGTCCGGGTTTGGCAGTAAAGCTGATGTCTGTAAGCACATTATCATCATCTGCGCAAGTATCAGGATAGCGGAAACTTACATTTCGAAACTCGACTGTACCCTTAAAATCTTTTGGGAGCGGGACTGGATTTTTTTTAATTTTAATTGTGCCTTCGGTTTCCAATACTTCCTGTATACGATTGGCGCTGACTACGGCACGGGGCACCATGATAAACGTTATGGAAATCATTAAAAACGACCAAATGATCAGCATGGCGTACTGTAAAAATGCAAATAAATCCCCTACGTCAACGCGGAATGCGGAAGCTTCGTGCGCCCCCACCCAGACAATCAATGCAGTTGAAAGATTCATAACAAGTGAGATAATTGGCGCCATAAACGAAAAAGATATGTTTATAAACCGTTCGGTCTCTGCCAATGTTTTATTTGCCTGGCTAAACCGTTTTTTTTCAAACTTCTGTGTGGAAAAAGCGCGCACGACTAAAATGCCGCTGAGGTTTTCGCGTGTAACCAGATTTATCCGGTCTATTAAATTCTGCCATATTTTAAATTTAGGCAAAGCGATAAAAAACAAAATCGCACAAAGAACAAGCATAACAGCGGTTGAAAGAATAACCACCCATGCCAAAGATGTGCTTCGTTCAAGCGCTCTTACAATACCTCCGAAAGCCAAAATCGGCGCGTAAATAAACTGCCGTATCGCCATCATCAGAGTATTTTGTATTTGCATAACATCGTTTGTAGTCCTGGTGATTAATGACGCGGTAGAAAAACGGTTTATTTCGGCATTTGAAAAGCGGAGAACTTTGTTAAACACTGCTTCACGCAAATCATTTGCTACCCCTGTTGCGGTTCTTGCAGTAAAAAAGCCTGTAATTATGGCAAGTAACATACTAAGGACTGTTATGCCAAGCATAATTCCGCCATTGCGCCAAATAACCGATAAATGGCCTGGCAATACGCCTTCGTCAATGATGTCCGCCATGTATCTTGGCAGTTCCAATGCAAGCCACGCTTCAGCGGCAAGAAGTACAACAGCACATAAAATAAAAAGAGTATAAGGCTTTAGGTACTCAAAAACTTTTGACAAACTCATGCCTCCGGGCTGCGAAAAAACGACGCTAAGGAAGCACTGATTAAGAACCTATAATTTTAAAATTTAATAGTAGGTTCTTATTTGACTCTAATCAGCGGTTCCCTAGAGGTGATACTGCCTATGATAGCAACAAACCCTCTATACAATAATTCTAAAGTATGCCATAATGGGAGAGTCAAGAAGAAGTTTTAAAAAATGAGAAAAAATCAATTACTCTCAATCGGAGAGATTTCAAAATCTACCGGTGTAAGCATCAAGTCCCTGCGATATTATGAGCGAATAAAAGTATTAAAGCCTGCATTTATCGATCCTGATTCGGGTTACAGATACTATTCTTTTGCTCAGATTTATCTTGTTGAGGTTATAAGATCCTGCATTGAGTTGGATATTCCGCTAAAAAAGCTGACTGAATTTTTTGATGCAAATGACGCCTTTGACTTGCGGAAGTTTCTGTTCCACGGGAAAAAAATAGTTGAGCAGAAATTGCAAAGATTTCAAAAGATATTAAAGCTGACTAACGAAATAGAAGAAAAAATTGCTTTGGCGGAAAAATACAAAGTTGGGGAGATATATCCATGCGAAATCCCTGAGAAATACTTTTATGTTAGACCGTGCGGCGAGTCGTTCAAAGCTATGGAAAAGTACCAAGCATCGGAGCTCTTTTTAGATTTGCTGCATGACGAAGATGACTATTACAGCTCCCCGGACTATGGGTTTTTATACGAATATGCAGATGGAAAACCCATGTGTTATATTTTTTTGGAATTGCTGAACCCTAAACTTAAAGCTGCGGCAGCGAATGTTAAGGTTACTCCTGGTGGCACATATTTTTGTATGCAAAGCAAAATAAGTCAGATTGAAAGCGCCCATCAAATTTTCAGGGACTATTTAAAAGGCAAAGATTCTTTTATCGCAATCGAAACAGAAATTTATGCCAGCAAATATGAAATCAGTAAGCCTCTGAATGAACTGCGAGTTCTTGCGCTGCCGCTATAACTGCTTTAGGAAACCGCTGATTTATTCAATCGAGAATAAATTGCGTAGCATCCCGAACTTGTTCGGGGCTACAATGCATTATTAGTATATTAGTTTTGATTCTCTTTATATTACCTCAAAAAAGTTGTGTTTGATTACAAAAAAAGAAAAAAGTTATTGACATAATCCGCTTAAATCGCTATTAATAAGTATTTTACCATTAAATTTTTTGGAGGACAAATAAATGATGAAAAAAATCAGAACTTTGGGACTGATTTTCTCGATAGTGGTGTTGGTCGCTTTTTTTCTGGCTTGCAATAACAGCGGAGGCACAGAAAACAATCCACCCATAACCACTGTCAAGCCGGGTAGTCCGGATGTAGTGACTCTCGGTCCGGGAACTACGCTTTACGACCAGATAAACTGGGTGCGCGAGCATTATATGCTGGAAACTTACTTTTATGAAGGTTTTACATTTAGGGCAAATTACAACAATGAAATACTTGGCGGTCAATTAGACTTGAATTTCACTCGGCCTGTTACTATAACCATACGACCAGCAGATAATATCAACCCCATAATATCTGGACATACTGGCTGCACATTGTCTACCATTGTTGTGCGCTCCGGCAATAGATTGATTTTGCACGATATTATTTTGCAGGAAAGTTTTTCACCAAGCCGCACTAATGCGCTGGTTACTGTAACTGCCGGCGGCGGTGCGCTGGAGATGACCGGGAGTTCAGAAATTACCGGTGGGTTATACAGGGGAGTGGTTGTGGAAACTAATTCCTCTTTAATAATGAGGGACAATACAAAAATACATAATAATTTTCATAATGACGATGGAGGTGGGGTGTTCTTACGTGCAGCTGGCGCCACCTTAAAAATGTATGATGATGCAAGTATAGATGCTAACAGTGCTAACGGCCGCGGCGGTGGGGTGAATGCGCACAGTGGCGCAGCGATTATCATGAGGGACTCTTCAGCAATACATGATAACACCGCTAACAATGGCGGCGGGGTAGCGCTTACAGCTTCTCACAGCAGGCTTAGTTTATATGACACTGCATCAATAAATAATAACACTGCTACAGAGATACAAACGGCGGTGGCGGGGTGTTTATGGATAGCAATGCTCCTCAGGGCGGCACAGGGCATACCATTACCATTAACGATGCAGCAGGTATAATAGGCAATTCAGCACCCGGCAACATCGCCTATCATCAAATACGTTCGTCCGGTAACGGAAATATTTTCTAAACGACTAATGCGAACGCTTTCTCAGGCGTAATCTGAGAAAGCATCGCTTTAGCTTCCAGTTCCAGGGTCTGGCCAAAGCCACGGTCAACAAAAAAGGGAAAATGGGTATTTTTAGCCTGTTTTTCCTTTTTTTATACCAGAAAAACACCCAAAACATCCGGGAGCCTGTTATGACATCATCGATACAGATGCGCTTTCCTTTTCGTATGAATGAAATTATTCGAAAACGAAAGTCAATAAGAAAATTTAATCCTGCAAAGCTGGATGCGGAGACACTTGAAAAAGTTGCGGCGCAAATTGCGGCGCTTGTGCCTCTGTATCCGAATATTCGTTACTCGATTGAAATTGCAGAAAAAACCAAGGGGTTTTTTAACATAAAAGCGCCGCATTATCTGTTGTTCTACAGCGAAGAGACAGAAGGTTTTTTGGAAAATATTGGCTTTATCGGGCAGCAGATGGATCTCTTTTTCTCCGGCTCTGGGCTTGGGTCTTGCTGGCTGGGAGCGTCAAAACCAGCGGGGGAAGAGGCACGGAGAAAAAAAGGCGAGCTCTCTTTTGTAATCTGCATGGCTTTTGGGAAACCCGCAGGGGCGCTGCATCGCGAGCTTGGGGAATTCAAGCGCAAGGCATTGGGTGATATCAGCGAAGGCTGCGCAGATGCACGGCTTGAAGCTGTCCGGCTTGCACCAAGCGGGGTGAATGCGCAGAACTGGTATTTTATTGCCGAAGCTGGGGGAGCATCCGGAGCGAAGATTCATTGCTTTTGCAAAAAGCCGGGCGTTCTGCTAAGAGCGATTATGAGCAAGCTAAGCCGCATTGACATGGGGATAGCGCTTTGCCACATTGCTGCAGAGAGCAAAGACTTTCGCTTTCTAAAGGATGCGAATGCGCCTGCGCGCAAAGGCTGCGTTTATATCGGGACTGTTACGAGTTAACTAATACGTGCGCTCCCCCAAAAGAATTACCTGATAAACCCCACAGGCATCATATACAAAGGCGCTTCTTCTGCAGGAAGCCGGAGTATTCTGCTTACTTGAGCATCTGTGAATGCACCGATGGCGCAGGTGCCTAACCCCATAGCTTCTGCCTGCAAGTAAACATTTTGAGCAGAATGTCCTACTTCCATGTATGTATATTTCCGCCCGCGCTCGCCGTATCTGGCTATCATTCTGCTAAATACAGCAGTGTAAACCAAAGTTATGGGCGCTTCCATTATCATTCTCTGACCCAATGCAGCAGCAGTAAGCTCGGCTCTTACATCTCCGGCAATTGTCCGCACAATTTTATGCCTTTCAGAATCATATCTGAACACTCCGGGCTCTATTCCTGCAACATTTCCGATTACCACATAAATTTCCAGCGGGAACAATGCGCCTGCAGAAGGAGTTGTGCGCAGCCCGCCGCGCAATCCAGGGTGATCCGGTCTTGGGGCTGTAATCCCGTATGCAGCCCATAAAATTTGCGATAACTGCGCTGCGGATAGCGCGCTATCTTGAAACCGCCTGTGCGAGCGCCGGTTTTGCAATGCTTCTTCTACACTTACTGTGCCTTTAATTTTTGGAGCAGGTAAGACATACGTTAACGGTGAGTTTTCCATTTTTATTAAGCCTGAGCTTTCTCCTGTTCTTCTGGATGTTTCAGCGCCGCAGCCTGTAAATATCATCAGTATAATTAGTCCTAACAAGTTTAAATATTTCATTTTTTTTCGCCTTTTTTCTGCTTTTTTCTTAATGATACACTACTAAAATCATAAAATATATTCAATTGGACTTTTCTTTTTTTCGTAAAAATGATAGGGTGAGGAATGAGAGTTATTGGCACAAGGGTGTTCGGTCTGCGGACGCCTATTATTCGCGAATCTGATGATCTAGCGGCAATTGTTTGCAATACTGTTCAGGAAGCAATTGACCATGAAAATATCAGTATAAATGATGGTGATATTATCGGGATTACCGAGGCTGTGCTGGCGCGCGCTCAAGGTAATTACGCTTCTGTTTACCAAATCGCAGCTGATGTGCAGTCTAAATTCTCTGCTGACAGTCATGTTGGCGTTGTTTTTCCTATTATGAGCAGGAATCGTTTTGCCATGCTTCTCAAGGGGATTGCCAGCGGTGTAGGGAAGGTAACTGTTATGCTTAGTTACCCTGCGGACGAAGTTGGTAATCAGCTTATTACGTGGGAAGATGTGGACGACAATCAGCTTAATCCTTATTCTGATTGTTTATCTGAAAGTGATTTTCGGCGTCTTTTTGGCAACGAGGTGAAGCACCGGTTTACTGGTGTTGATTATGTTGCTTACTATAAATCTCTTGCTCCAAATATTGAAATTGTTCTCTCTATGGATCCCAAGCACATACTTAGGTATACAGATCTGGTTATTGCTGCTGATATTCACACGCGCGCGAGGACTAAGCGGGTACTCTCGGCTGCGGGTGCAAAAAAGGTTATTGGGCTTGATGATATTTTAACAAAGCCGGTAAGCTGCAGCGGCTACAATGAGCGCTATGGGCTGCTTGGTTCGAACAAGGCGACTGACGGCAAGGTGAAGTTGTTTCCGCGTGATTGTGATGCGTTTGTGCAGAAGATGCAGTTGGCGCTTAGGGAGCTTACAGGCAAAACTGTGGAAGTGCTTTTGTATGGCGACGGCGGGTTTAAGGACCCTGTTGGGGGTATATGGGAACTTGCGGACCCTGTGGTTGCTCCTGCTTTTACGTCCGGATTGAGGGGTACGCCTAGTGAGTTGAAGCTTAAGTATCTTGCGGATAATGATTATGCTGATCTCTGCAAGGACGAGGCGCGCAGGGCTATTGAGCAGGCTATTCGTGCAAAGGCGGGGCGCTGCTTTATGGGCAAGATGGAGTCTGAGGGGACTACGCCGAGGCAGATTTCTGATCTTATTGGGAGTCTCTGCGACCTTGTTAGCGGGTCTGGCGATAAGGGCACGCCTGTTGTTTTGGTGCAGGGCTACTTCGATAACTACGCTATGTAGTGGTTAAACTTAAGACACATCTATAAGGTTCGTTCAATCGATGAAACTGTTTTTTTGCTGTGTTGTTTAATTCTACCTTCATAATTCCTATGTGCCTATTATATATCGAATAATTAAAAGTGTACTTATTTTTTTATACTTCTTCCTATGTATCCTGTATAAGGACTTAATAAGTGGTATAATAGTGGAGGTGGGGGGAGTTGAACCCCCGTCCTAGAGAGCGAAACATAAATTTCTACAGGCTTAGCCGCTGCTTTATTTTGGAAAAAATTTGGCGCAGCGACAAGCCTTGTTTCTTCCTTAGTTTGCTGAATGTCCTGTTATCCCGCAAACAAAAATAACAGCAAGCCTCGGTTTATTACAAGCAATTCCGGACTTCGAAGCAGCATTCCGGGTGCCCGGCAGCAGCAATTAAGCTGCTACAGCTTCTACGTTAGTATCAGCAGTTATTTTTTTGCCCATTTAAAGAGGTAGGCGCTCTACCTGCAACCTATGCTCCAACCATTCCCCAGTCGAAACCATTTTCACCCCCGAATCTTAGCGTCAGGAGTTATTGTGCATTTTAATAATAGCAGGTTTTTGATAAAAATCAATCAGAGAACTGTAAAAATATTACTATATTTGCGAAAATTTAGAGAATAATTAGAGAATAAAAGGCGCAAAGCGACCCCTAGGCAGCTTGCCCCCCTTCGGGTCCGGCTTCGGCGCGACCCTCGCTTTATTCAGAAATAAAAAAAGCTTCCCAATAATAAGGAAGCTTTTTTTGACTAATGCAAAATCAAAACCAAAGTTTGTTTAGAACTTTATTCCAACACCAAGCGTAGGCTTTATATGCCAAGCAATGCCAAAATCTCTGCATGATTCTGACTGAACACCAAGGTGATTGCCTACAATTGTTTCGTGTGAGCGGTATACATGGAGCGCCACAAGCGTACGGCTTAGAATATAGATGTTTCGATCAAAGTGAAATTGCATTCCCAAGGAAGTAGCTGGTCCAATCTGCAAATCAGTAGTTGAAACCCAAGCATCGTTACCGCCTGCTATAGAAGTTCCGCTAAACCACGAAGAGGAGCTCCAATAATACAAATGAGCGCCTATAGCCCAAGGTATTCTTAGGTTAGGACCATTGTAAAGGTAGAATACCGGTCCTAAAAAGACATTAGCTCCAAAAAGGGAATTGGAATTTGAAAAATTTGAAGAGTTACCAAGCAAGTCTTGACCAAAAAAGAAGTCTGTTTCCAGCATTAATCCAAATGTTCTGTTAAAGTTAAAAACAAAAGCCAAGCCTAAAGCAGTGTTGGCAGTAACAGTCCTATCTCGATCATACTGCCCCCCGGCAAATTCATGCGGTACAGGGCTATTTGTCCAGTGGACTGGAACACCTATGGTAACCTCCAGAGCAAAGAACTCAATATCTCTCGGCTCATCTGCAAAGGCATAACCTGCAACCAGGAAAAAAGCCAGTAATAAAATAAGTTTTTTCATCATTTTCTCCTTTAAAATAATAAAAAATATTTGACAATTTAAGTCTTTTCCAAAACCTCAACAATATTCTCAAAAACATTCTAAAATCATTTTAAAAACAAGCAAAACATCATGTTTTTAAGCTTTCATCTTTTGTTTTTGGAAAAACTCACTTTATAATAATTGAAATATTAATAATGTCAATTAAAAAATCATCTATTGTCATTAAAAAATCATCTATAAAAGTCAAAAAAGATAGGAATTAATAAAAAATTTTCATTTTCGAGCAAGAAATGCTTTACAAGAGAGGTATTCAACATTATTGAGCAGGGTAGTGCGCAATAAAGGGTACGCTTGGCGACCCTTTGTTTCCTCATTCGCTCGGTTCACAAGGGACAACCCCTTTGTCCACCTCATCGTTCGGTCATGTGCAAACTACGTTTGCCCGCGACTCTCACTTATTCGGTGGATGAGCGTGCAAGCACGTCCCCTTCGGGTCCGGCTTCGGCGCGACACTCGCTTCATTCGGAAATAAATCAATATTTGTTTTTGATTTCCCGTAATGTTTCACGGGTTGTATCTTTCTCTTTTATGGATTCTCGTTTGTCAAAGAGTTTTTTGCCTTTTCCAATGCCAAGTTCGATTTTGACTTTCCCTTTTTTTAGATAAACTTTTAGGGGAACAAGAGTATAGCCTTTTTCAGCCACTTTTTTCCCAAGTTTTTTTATTTCCGAAGAGTGGGCAAGAAGCCGCCTTTCCCTAAGCGGGTCGTGGTTGTGTATATTCCCAAAATCATAAGGGGAAATATGAAACCCTGTAAGCCAAAGTTCTCCATCTATTACTTTGCAGTATGAATCTGAGTAAGAAAATTTATTACTTCTTATTGATTTAACCTCTGTTCCTTTGAGCTCGATACCGCATTCAAGACTCTCCTCTATAAGATAATTGAATCTTGCTTTTTTATTGACAGAGAGAATTTTTACACTGGTGTCTGCTTTTGACATCTTAGCGATTCTCCGAAACCAAAGCCACCCTGAATCCTGTGAAAGGAGTACACCAATGCGGAGGCTGGGATGCTCTTGTAAATGGTTGAATCTCACCGGGTCTGTTTGCCCAGCTTCCGCCGCGTACAGATTTTTCTATGCCGTTAAGACTAGAGCTCCTTGAAGGATTTATGTAGTCTGCATAGTTAAACCAGTTTGAGCACCATGCCCATAAAACATTAGTCATCATATTAAGCATATTTCCTGCATTTCTTTGTGCAACTTCCCACATATACTCGTCAGGGAGCACTGCTTTCAAATTATCCCTGTTTATTCTGCCTGTAAGCCACTTTGCATAAGCTTCTGCAGCAAACCACGAAATATTATAAACAGGCATATTCATATCATTGCTCATTGGAGTGTAGTCATCTGCCCAGTGACTAAGGTATGATTCTGTTACAAGATTTTTTCTAATAAGCTCCCTTATGTTGCTTCTGCTCCACAAAGGGTTTTCGTTAATAAAATCGAGAAACTCACGGTTGGTAACTTTATTCTCTGCCATGTAAAATTTTTCAAAAGTATGAAAGTTGCTGAATGTAGGAGCAAGTTCATGATTATTAATAGTGCGTCTTGTTTGAGGATATTCTCCTGTAAAATAATTTCCTGCGGGTATTGCCACATATCTGTTGTTGTTAATTGTTATGATATAGGGTGCTGCTTTTGTGCCGC
The DNA here is from genome assembly GCA_009786125.1 of Spirochaetota bacterium. Taxonomy (GTDB): domain Bacteria; phylum Spirochaetota; class Spirochaetia; order CADAEX01; family CADAEX01; genus WQTU01. The sequence continues at coordinate 23,698 of WQTU01000129.1, read as the reverse complement.
CTGAAGCTGCTTGCTGCTGGAAGCCCTGCATTCTTTTTATATCGATTGCAAGTATAAAAGAATCCCTGTCCGCTGCCGTGATATTTATTAAGTTTGGATTGCGCAATATCGAGAGCAAATGAATCATCTTTGCCGGATTTTCTGTAAAACTTTCAGCGAAATATGAAAAAGAATCGATTATATCATAAGGAAGCAGCGCATTATTGCCATTTCTGTTAAGAAGAAGAGCTCTTATAAAATCTTTAAAAAGGTTTTCGCTTGTTATATTTTTGAAAGATTTTTCGAGAAACCGCTCTGCGTATTGATTTCCTCTGCCGCCGTCTCTGAACATGGAAATTGTTTTTGCCACAAGGTATTCAGGCTGATATGATTCATGAAAGTTTCTGGCAATTGCCCATCTTAGGATATCGTCCAATGAGTGGTTGAAAATATCAGCATAATTACTGATTTCGAGATTCTTGTTAATGATTACTTCGGGTCTTTTGAAAAGGGTTGCAAAAATATATCCGCGGGTTCTTAAAACTTTTCCTGTTTCTATAAAACCCGGCTTTCGGAATACTACTTCGTTTTCTCCTGTTGGTAAAAACTTTATAAAAGGGGTTGTTCCTGTAAATTCTCCGTTTATCCAAACAGAAGATTGTGTAGGAAAGGATTTAAAATAGACTCTTGTACCGGTATTGAGTATTCCGGGGAGAAAAAAGAACAGAAAAAATAGTATAAGAAAAATCGTAAGATATATCGCCGAAAGCCAGGCTCCGGGGTGAATTCCGTTGATGCTTTTTAATTTTACCTGTAATTCAAGGTGTTCAGGTTTTTTTATCTGATTTTTTTTGAATAAATTGTTAAACATGCTTGTTAGCATTATATTGATAACCATTATCGCTTGTCAATGTAGTAAAATCTATGATAATCTTCTGAGGGATATTTTTTAAATTATGACTAAATATTTTGATAAAGTTCAAAGAATTACAGAGTGCTTTCTTACCCGGCGAAAAATAAAAAAGTATGAAAAATACAAGAAATATAAAAGTAAGAAAAAGAATCCTATTTTAGACTGGGGAGGGGCGTTTTTATGGGCAGCAATGGTTGTTTTGCTTATAAATCAATATTTTTTTCAGGCATATCAGATTCCTTCAGGGTCGATGATAAATACTCTGCTGGTAGGAGACAGAATATTTGTTAACAAGATGATTTATGGTCCGGAGCTTATTCCCGGCGCTATGAAAATTCCCGGACTTTTTAAACCTCAGCGCGGCGAAGTAATTATTTTTGAAAGTCCGACCTATCTTTCAAGGGGACCTATTTTCACTATTGTACATAGGATTTTGCATATGCTTACTCTTTCGCTTGTTGATATTGATAGAGATCAGCATGGAGAACCGAGAGCTCAGTTTCTTATAAAAAGAGCAGTAGGAGTAGGGGGAGACAGAATAAGGAGTATAGAGGGAAATTTGTACATAAGACCAGCAGGGGCTGAGCACTGGATTGCTGAAAGAGATTTTAGGCAAAAAGGCAGAACGCCGGCGCCTGTCAGGAGGCTTATAAGCGAAAGTGAATATGCTTTATACAGGAGAGCTGCTGCTGCAATGGTTTACGCTTTTCACAATCTTACCCCATTGACATCGGACGTAGAGGCTTTTAGCAGACTTAATTCTATTCATCCTAGTTTAAAAACACTTCCGGATCAAATAACTTTTAATAAATACAGGTTTATGGTTGAGTATTCTATACAGCCGCATAATCAGGTAATCAGACAAAATTACAGAAAACATGAAACAGGATGGTTTATTCCCGAAGGCTGGATTTTTCCTGTTGGAGACAACAGGGATAACTCAAAAGATGGCAGAAACTTTGGTCCTGTGCGTTCGGAAAAGGTTCTTGGAAAAGCTTTAATAAAATATTGGCCTCTCAACAGAATTGGGGCAATAAGGTAAAAGGGTATGAATTTCGGCAAAAAATACGAATTTACTCTTTTTGAAGCCGGTAAAAAAAAGAAATCTGCTGCTATTCTAAAGCTAGTAAAAATTTTTGTAATTGCTTTAATTGTGTATGAATTAATAACAGGGCTTTTTCTTTTTACTGTAACTATTGGAAATAATTCGATGGCGCCTCTTATGCAGGGAGGCAATCGGCTGCTTATTTTTAAGCCTGCATACAGTCAGGGAATGTTTGGGAACAGGCTTACGGTTCCGGGTATAACGCAGCCAGGAAGGGGAGATGTTGTTGTTTTTCGCAAGAACTTTGAAAGAGGCTTCCCTTGGTATTTGAGGCCTGTAAATTCGGTTATTGGGTTCGTTACTTTTCAAAGAATAGAGCTTGGAACAAGGCGCGGCTATACCGCAAGAGTTAATGTAAGCAGAATAGTTGGGATTCCCGGAGATACAATTAAAATAATAGATAATGTTGCTTATATTAAGCCGCGAAACAGCGATGAGTTTATAACTGAATTTGTTCTTACAGACAACAGGTATACCATTAATATTCCTTCTTTTCCGGATGGCTGGGATAGCGCAGGTAACCCTTTTTTCCTGGGCAGTGATTTGGGCAGCAACGAAATAGTAATCGCCGAAGGTTATTATTTTATTATGGGCGATAACCGGGAGCTCTATCTTGATTCCCGCACCAGCGGTCTTATTCCTGCGCAAAATATAAAAGGCAGGGTAATTTTTAGGTATTGGCCTTTTAATAAAATTAATGTTTTTTGATCCGGGTCCAAAGTCTCTCTATATTCACATTCCGTTTTGTAAAAAAAAATGCAGCTATTGTGATTTTTTCTCGATTGCCTGCGACACGGACGTCCCCGACACAAGGTCGGGACTTCGCGCGTTTGGCGCAGCGACAGGGATGTCGCAAAAAAGCGCCGCCTGCGGCGCGGAAGGCTCTTTTATAGATAATATTCTGGAAGAGACTGTTAATCAAATAATTTATTTTAAAAACCTTTTAAGCATTGATCTTATAGATACAATTTATATAGGCGGCGGGACGCCTTCGGCAATTGATGAGAAAAGGCTCGAAGAATTTATCCAAACTGTTGCCTTAATGTACAATGAGCCAAAAGAATTTTCTATCGAGGTGAACCCCGAGACTGTAACCCTTGGCTTGCTAGAAATGTTAAACAGAACGCCTGTTACCAGAATAAGCCTCGGGGTTCAATCTTTTAACCAAAAAATGCTTGATACGCTTGGCCGCAATTGCACTGCAGAGTCGGTTTATAATGCCCTTGAGTTGTTGAAAAATTCCTCACTCGCTCGGTTCACAAGGGGCATAGCCCCTTTGTCCACCTCATCGCTCGGTCATGTGCAAGCTCTGCTTGCCCGCGACTCTCGCTTATTCGGCAGATGTCCATGCAAGCATGTCCCCTTCGGGTTCGGCTTCGACGCGACTCTAGCGCCATTCGGAAATAAAAAATTAAGCATTGATCTTATTTCTTCGATTCCAGGGCAAACTGTTGAAGAAGCGTTAGCCGATGTAACAACCGCGCTTTCTTTTAAGCCGGAGCACATCTCGCTGTATTATCTTACACTGGAAGAGGGGACACCCATGCATCGAAAATTTACAGAAGAAGATCAAGATGATAAATGCTGGGTAGAGGCTTGTGAATTGCTGAAATCATCAGGATATGATCATTATGAAATTTCTAATTTTTGCTTGCCTGGGAATGAGTGCCTCCATAATGCCGGGTATTGGAAAATGGAGCCATATATTGGCTGCGGCTTGTCGGCAGTCTCGACTTTTTACAGCGAGGGCTCGTTTTGGAGATTCTCTGCAACAGATAATCCTGCGCTTTTTCTGGAAGGGGAAAAATCTCTGTGGGGCATGAAAAAGGAAATAATAAGCAACCGCGACTTTTTAATTGAGCTGCTTATGATGGGTTTGCGCACAAAAGAGGGCGTAAATATCAGGGAAATAGGAGATTTTTTTAATATTGATATCGAAAAAACACTCAAACCTCTTATTTTAGAGTGGAAAAAAAAGGGGCTTGCAGCGCTAAGCGGGCACAAGCTTGCTTTAACCCAAAAAGGCAGGTATTTTCACACAACTTTTTTGCTTGCAGTATTGGAGTATATATAGTAGAATAAAAACTTCCTGCAAAATAATCGAGGATTACTTTAATTAAGGAGGAATAATTTATGGAAACAGGATTTGGAAATATATACACCGCAGGTGTATTTGATTTATTTCATGCAAGCCATGCGGAAAGAATTACAATAATTTTGGGCAAATTCCCGGGCAGGCATCTGATTATCGGCGTAGCATCAGATGCATATGTCAAGTCTTTTAAAAGAGCTCCGGTGCAACATCTGGAAGAAAGAATTAATACAATTAAAGCCATATATCAGGCTAATAAAAGGGTTTCGGTAATTGTAGATCCCCTTAAAACTTACACGGACAAATACACAGCATCATTCTATAATAAATACAATATTACTGATCACTGCCAAAGAGATGACTGGGATGAAAATCCAAAAGTTTATGAATACATTAAATCAAAAAAAGGGTTTCATGAGATAGGGCAAAGTAATCTGATATCAAAAGATGAGTTAATCAGCAGGTTAATGCCTTCGGAAGTTATAGAACTTGGAGGAGATAACAACATTAACTTTAGAATTGGCAATATAGCTATAAAAAAGATAATTCATGGCTCAATTAGCTTTATTGACGATGCCTATACACAGTTGCGGGATAAAAAACTATTTGGAATTACTCACTTTAAGCGATTTTATGACATGATCTTTATTCCATTTATAGAAGGTGTTGTTACTCCGGATATATCTGTAAAAGAAATAATGGACTTAACAGAGCAAATTGCTAAATCGGGATTAAAACCAACTATTACAATTATGGATGTTTTTAGGAAATTTGATTATGTTCCTGATAAAGACCTGTATGCTCCTCTTCTTAATGATATAACTCATATTTGTCACGGAGATCTGGCGTATACCAATATTGTTAAAGGTCCAAATGGGTTAATACCAATAGACTGGGAATGGTTATGTTACTCGGTGCCTTATTGGGATTTAGCCAACTTTTTAACATCGCTTTATATTTACGGACATAACAGCCTCGAAGAAATATTGGAGAAAACAAAGGAAGTTCCGGATCCAAAACTGGCAATGTTGTCAACAATGCTTTTGTGCGATTATTGGCTGCAGTGGAGTGTTTCTGCGGGGCAGGACTTTTTTCCAAAGGAATGCAGAGAACTCTTAGATTTTTTGACAAAGCATTATTAGAGCTTGTGCAAAATTCATAGCCGCATACCTGCATAAACCAGAAATGCAGGTATATCTAAGGAAGCACTGATTAGAGTCAAATAAGAACCTACTATTAATTTTTTAAAATGGTAGGTTCTTAATCAGCGATTCCCTTTCTTTCAAATTCCGAATACTGGTTGAATATCCAGGACTTCTGCATTTACTTTTAATCAAGAATGATATAATCTGCTTGACTTTAACAAACTAGTCTATTAAACTGGTTTTATAGGAGGAAGATTATATGCAAGTAGGAGCTTTTGAAGCCAAGACCCGATTTTCCCAAATTCTGGAAGATGTGCAGCAGGGCGTAGATTATATTATTACCAAACGGGGTAAGCCTGTGGCAAAGATAATCCCTTTTCAGGAAGAACCAAAGATGACTTTTAAAGAAGCGATAGCAGAGCTTGAAAAATTTAAAAAACTTTACCGCGGTAAGCCTGGATCATTTAATATCCGCGAAGCAATAGAGGATGGGCGAAAGTATTGATCTACGTTTTTGACGCATCTTTTGTGGGCGCACTCATAATACCGGATGAAAAAAATCCTCTGGTATCTAAAATGTATAGTAAAATTGAAAATGAAGATGAAAAACACGCCCCAAATTTAATCTGGTATGAAATATCAAACATTTTTAATAACTTGATTCGGCGTAAGCGTTATACTTTCGATGAGGTAAACCAGTTGTTCCCGTATTTATCTGCAATTCGTTTAACTTGCGATAATGAAACAGGGACAGGGTATTCGGCAAAGCTTTTTCGCTTATGTAATGATTTTGGCATAAGTTCTTATGACGCAGCTTATTTGGAGCTGGCAAAGCGCAAAAAAGCAGTTCTTTGCACTGTGGATGCAGAGCTTCTGGGTGCTGCAAAAAAGTACGGTGTTCCGGTTATTTCCGAATGAAGCGAGTGTCGCGACGTGCTTGCACGTAATACCTTTATAAAATAGGGGAAAATATGAAAATAAGCAGACGTGAATTAATACTTATGGTTATAGGCTGGGTTGTAGTTTTGGTAATTACGCTATCTGTGTTAGAGCTAAGAGGAAGGCAGGGAAGACCGCAAAGGCCAGTTTTTCCCGATTTATCAGAATATATTCTGGATACAACCAATGCGCTGCCAATTGAAATGATCAGGATAAACAGCGGCAGTTTTATAATGGGAAGCGCCGATACTACAATTTATGGAGCGCAGCCTCCGCATTCTGTAACCATAAGTGCTTTTTACATGGCTAAGTATCCTGTAACCCAGGAGCAATATCTGGCAGTAATGGGGACGAATCCCAGTTGGTTTACTCCGGCTAGTGGCTATATGCCTGCGCCCGGAGAAGCGCACGGAAGGCGGCCTGTGGAAAGTGTAAACTGGTACGATGCGATTGTATTCTCTAACAGGTTGAGCATTTTGAAAGGTCTTACGCCTGTTTATAGCATAAACGGGAGTACGAATCCCGATGATTGGGGACCTGCGCCCTCCTGGAGTGACGAAACCTGGAATAATGTAATAAAAAACCTGAATGCGAATGGTTACCGTTTGCCTACAGAAGCAGAATGGGAATTTGCCTCTCGCACAGGGACAACGACTGCATATTACACTGGAGATACAATAAGCATCGATGATGCATGGTGGTCTGCGAACAGCGGCGGCAGAACCAACGAGGTGGGGTTAAAACCAGCCAATGCATGGGGTTTATACGATATGCACGGTAATGTGTGGGAGTGGGTTTGGGACAGGCACGGCGCTTATACTGCTGCGCCCAAGACAGATCCTGTTGGCGCGGCTGAAGGCGATCATCGGGTTTTGCGCGGAGGATCGTGGTATAGCAGCGCAGAAAACCTTCGCTCTGCTGTTCGGGTAAGCATTGATCCGTGGCTCAGGAACGTAAGTCTTGGTTTTCGGGTAGCTCGATCCGAGCAAAATCAGTAAAATTACAATATTTTTACAACTCATGGCATCTTTTTTTAAAAAATCCTGAATTAAGCCGATAATAAACAAAAGGAATAAAAAAATGAAAAGAATAATTTTATTTTGCATGTTTTTTGCTGTTATCGTGTTTTTGGCGCCTGCAGCAACTGTATTTGTCTATATAGAAAGGGGTGATATCGCTCTAAGTATGGTATGTGAAGAAGACGTTTTTGTATGGGTAAACAGACTCGAAGATGGTGTTATGGATATTCTTTTTGACAGCGGTCATATTGTTTTTTCCAATAACTCGGGTAGAAATCAGATAAGTGATTTCAGGGCTCTTAACCGGCTTGCAAGATCGGGCGGCGCGGAAATTCTTGTTTCTGTTACTTTTAACTTAAAAACTGCTGATAATACGATGATAATATCCGGGGAATACAAGGTATATAATCTTAATACCAGTGATATTATTTATTCAAATAACTATGTTTTTAGCAATGCTTTGCAAAGAACTTCGCAAGGTATTGCAGAAAGATTATTCTTGGCAGGCCAGAGTGTTGGCAAGCGAATTGAGTCGATTTTGTAAGAGCTTATTTCCGAATGAAGCGAGAGTCGCGGGCAAGCAGAGCTTGCACATGACCGAGCGAATGAGGAAACAAAGGGTCGCGGAGCGTACCAGTTATTTCCGAATGAAGTGAGAGTCGTATCGAAGCTGAACCCGAAGGGGCGAATGAGGAAACAAAGGGTTGCGGAGCGTACCCTTTTATTGTCCGGTCTTGTGCCGGGCTAAGTTAACGTAAGTCGGCAAGTAAACCGGAGTTTTTATGAATTGTAAAAAAATATTTTTCATAGCATTTTTTATTCTTTTATGCAGCGGCTTTGCAGCGGCAGATACTGTTTGGGAAGGAACTGCTGCAATGAGCAGGCATGGGGAATTTCCGCCCAGAGGTTTTTTTGGAGCTTCGGGTTCTTTTCCAATAAATACTATTGTCTCTGTGGAGAATGTCAGAACCGGAAACAGTGTCGAAGTAATTATCGTTAGCTCTCTTAGCAATAATAATTTGTTTCTTCTTCTCTCCCAGGATGCAGCAGATGCGCTTGGTATGAGGCAGGATGAAATTCTGCCTGTAAGGGCGAAGTTGCCCGATGTCGCCAGAATTTTGCCGACAGCTTTGGATAATGTTGCAAGAGTTGAAAATATTCTGTCCAACGAAACCACTGCCGAAGATAGATCAGCAGCAAATGACTCGCCGCGAAGAACACTAATAATTTATACTGATGAATTCGGCAACAATATTATTGCAGAAGTATTAGAAGCTAATGCGTCTGGCGAAACAGCGGCAGCTAGAGCCGAAGCCATGACTGAAACCTCAACCGAAGAAGCCTTCATGGCAGAAACAGCGGCAGCTAGAGCCGAAGCCATGACTGAAACCTCAACCGAAGAAGCCTTCATGGCAGAAACAGCGGCAGCTAGAGCCGGAGCCATGGCTGAAGCCTCAACCGAAGCCTTCGTAGCAGAAGCTGCAGAAGAAAATATGTTTGCCGGAGTTTCTGCTGTAGCGTTGACTGATTTCCATGCCGCAGCGTCAGATTACGAAGATATGTCTGTGTCTGAAAACGCCGATCTGTTGGCTTATCTTTACGAAAATGCCGAAGGAGAGTGGGAAAGAAGATTTATTCTTAGAGCAACATGCTTAAGACCCCCTGTAGTTGACGAGAGCGAAGCGGAAACTGCAGCTATATCTGCATCCAGATTAGTGCCTGCTGACAAAGCTGCTGCAACTCATGGAAGAACCCATTCCGGATGGGAACCTTCGCCAGGCAATATGGCAAGAAATTCCAATATTCAAATAGGCAGTTATTATATCCAGCTTATAGCGTTTAGAGATTTTTCAAGCGCAGAGAATGCAAAGAACTCTGCAAATATTGATTTTCCTATAATTATTCATTATGATGCGAGGCAGTCTTTATATAGAGTATTGGCAGGTCCTCTTAAAACCGACGAAAGAGGCGCTGCTCTCTTAAAGGCAAGAAATAGTGGATATAGAGACGCTTTTATAAGAAGAAGTGAGTAATAAACAATTAGACCTTTTTTCTTCATGTGCAAATAATGAAGAAAAAGAGATAAATGAACTAAAAACTCTTACGGATCTCCTGCTTAAATATCAGCATGAATATTATGTGCTTAATAAACCATCAGTATCGGACAAAGAATTTGACTTGCTGTTTGACCGCCTGCGGTTTCTTGAAGAAAAATATCCGCAATATGCAAGCGAAAACTCGCCTGTAAAAAGAGTTGGCTCAGACCTTTCGTCCGAGTTGCCCGAAGTTGAGCATACGATTCCGGTTTTAAGCCTCGATAAAGCTTACAGTATTCCGGAACTTTTAAAATGGATCGAGAAGCTGAAAAAGCACTCCTCTGCATCCGTGAGCCCTGTATTAATTGCAGAAGAAAAAATAGACGGGGTTTCGATAGTGCTTTACTACAAGGACGGCATTCTCGAAAGAGCTGTAACAAGAGGTACCGGCGAAACAGGAAATGATGTTACAGCAAATGTTAAAACAATAGGCGCAGTGCCATTAAAGCTTCCGGAAAAAGTTACTGTTGCTGTAAGGGGAGAGATATATCTTCCGCTTAAAATGTTCGCAAAAATAAATCAAGCTTTTGATAATAAATTTGCGAATCCCAGAAACCTTGCCGCAGGAACAATAAGAAGAATAAAAAGCTCGGAAGTGAGCAAAATCCCCCTCGATATATTTGTATATGAAGGCTTTTTCGAAGATATTAAGATTTCTACTCATCGAGAGGTATTAAAAAAACTTCATGATCTTGGATTCCGCTTAAACAGAAACATGATGGCTTTTGCAGAGTCTGGTAACGCTTCGCTGCCTGCTGTTGATGATTTTATTAAAGTATCAGAAATGGCTGAAATTGCTTCTTACATTACGCAGGAAGAAAAAACGAAAGAAACTCTTGACTATGAAATTGACGGGCTTGTAATTAAAATCGACAATATCGAAGACAGGGAAAAGTATGGGTATACAGGGCATCATCCAAAATGGGCTATTGCTTATAAATTTGAATCATCTGAAGTTGAGTCTGTAGTTAATGCAATTGATATTCAGATTGGAAGAACAGGAAGAGCTACCCCTGTTGCAAGAATCAAACCAGTAGAGATATCAGGCTCTGTTGTCTCAAATGTTACGCTTCATAATCAGGATTATATAAATTTTCTTTCCCTCTCTGTCGGAGACGTCGTTACTGTAACCAAGAGAGGAGATGTAATACCGGCAGTAGAAAATGTTGTTAAGAAAGGCGATCCGGCAAGTCCTATATGGGAGATGCCTAAAAATTGCCCTTTTTGCGAAGGCGAGCTCAAACCGGACGGCGCGCATCTTTTTTGCACAAACGATTTTTGCCCGGAACGAGTAAAGGGGCAGATACTTTTTTTTGCTTCGAAAGACCAGATGAATATAGAAAATCTTGGATATGAAACAGTGGAGCTTCTTGTAAGAGAAAAGATTATAACAAATATTTTTGAACTTTACACCAAAGATTTTTCGGTTCTCGAAAAGTACGAAGGGTATGCGCAGAAAAAAATAGAGCTTATAAAAAAAGGGCTTGAGAAAAGCAAAAAAAAGCCTTTTAGAACTGTTTTATCCTCTTTGGGTATTCCCGATGTTGGTCCAAAAGTTTGTCAGCTTTTAATTGAAGCAGGAATTAACTCCATAGACGCAATATATGAAATTGCAGAAAAAGGAGATGCAGAAAAACTTCTTGAAATAAACGGAATAGGAGATAAAACCGCAGAATCCTTTTTTAAATATTTTAATGATGCAGCAATCAGGGAAACAATCAAAAAGCTTTCCGAAGCAGGGCTTTCGATGAAAAATGAGAATGCAGGCAGCGCTAAGGTAAGCGCATTATTTCAGGGGCAATCGTGGTGTGTTACCGGAAGTTTCGATATGTTTAAGCCAAGAACAATTGCAGAAGAAGAAATAAGAAAAAGAGGCGGGGATGTAGTGGGGCAGGTAAGCGGCAAGACAACTCATCTCCTGTGCGGGCAGGAACCAGGTTCAAAATACGAAAAAGCTTTAAAAGCAAATATAAAAATTGTAACAGAGCAGGAATTTTTGGAATTGCTTAAAAAGTAGCTGGGAACTTTCGCGCTGCAATGTTCGCCAGGCGAAAAATGCCGGCTTGCTTGAGGAATCCAAAAAAATAAAAGGGAATAATAAATTGAAATATCTGGTAAATAAAGCAGTTTCATTTCTCGAAAAAAAAGGATACGGCATTATCCATCCATCGCAGTATAAAAGCGATATGGAACCGGAGTTTCTGGAAATATGGGAAAAAGCAAAACAATATACAATGATCTCTGTTGAAAGAGCATACAATATTTATAAATCTGTAGAATATGTAGTTAAAAACAATATCCCCGGAGATTTTGCAGAGTGCGGGGTTTGGAAAGGCGGCGCCTGCATGATTATGGCATATGCCCTTTTAAAGCTTGGGAAACAGAATAAAAAAATAAATCTCTACGATACCTTTTCCGGCATGACAGAACCGGATGAAAACGACTGCATCTCCTGGACAGGCAAAAATATGAAAGAGCGATGGAAAAAAAGCAAGGACGACAAAGGAAATTATTTGTGGGCAGCAGGTTTCGAAGAAGTAAAGAAAAATATGCTCTCTACAGGTTACCCGGAAAATATGATTGAATTTATTCAAGGTGATGTGTGCAAGACTTTGGAGAGCAAAACCCCTGCTTTGATTTCTCTTTTAAGGCTCGATACAGACTGGTATGAATCTACAAAAAAAGAACTCGAAGTCTTATATCCTCTGTTAAACAAAAACGGTGTGCTTATTATTGATGATTACGGCCACTTTACAGGAGCAAAAAAAGCAGTTGATGAATATTTTTCAGATAAGACCGGAGCAAAGATTTTCCTAAGCCGTATTGACTATACAGGAAGGGTCGGTGTTAAATTATAGGCGGATACGGCTGTGCCTAACCCTGCAGCTTTAAGCAAAGATTCACTATGATTCCATAAATTTATGCGGGGAGATACGGCATGGTGATATGCGGGGAGCCTGGCAACATACGGCACAGCAGAGGGTTTCGACAGGGAGCGTCTTTTTGGAAAACGATATTTTTTTTAAAACCATTCAGGATAATATTAACGAAGTTCTTGAAGAAATAATTTCTGCTGCGAAATCATCAGGACGAAATCCGGATGAAATAAAACTAATGGCTGTAACAAAAGGAAAGCCTTTGGAGTGCGCAGAAGCAGCGTACAGAGCAGGGTTAAGGCTTTTTGGCGAGAACCGCGTTCAGGAAATGATCGATAAGTTTAGCTCTTTTTATGAAGATGCGGAAATACACTATATTGGCCATTTGCAGAGAAACAAAGTTAAAAAAGCGCTTGCGATTACATCTGCAGTGGATTCTATCGATAAATACGAAACCGCAGAAGAGCTTTCCAAACACGCCAAAGTTTTGGAGAAAGAAGTCTCTGTGCTTCTTGAGTACAATACATCGGACGAGTTAACTAAAAGCGGTTTTCTAAGCGAAAAAGAGCTCTTCGAGACTGTGGATAAAATTAGAAATCTTGGCAATATTAAGATAAAAGGGCTTATGACAATTGCGCCTTTTACAGATGATGAAAAAGCAATAAGAGAATCTTTTAGAATGCTTGCAAACTTTTTTAAGAAAATTGACGACAGACATCCGGACCTTAAAATTGACACTCTCTCTATGGGAATGTCTTATGATTTTAAAATTGCAATCGAAGAGGGTTCCAATATTATAAGAATTGGAACAAGGCTGTTCGGGAGCCGTTAGATGAAAAAAATAGCTGCTGTTGTTTTATTTTTTTTTGTTGCTTTTCCGGCTTTCTCCGGCGGGGATATTTTCAGAGACCTTATCCCCGAAGAATACAGCGCAGATGAATTCCCGCAATTTCTAAGAGATATAAGGCGGGCAACAATTATTCTTACCGGCAGTTATCCTTTTACCATACTTTTTGCAAGAATAGGTATGGATGGCTATGATTTTGTCTCAAGTGGTTTTGACTCCAGATATGCTCCGCCAATGTTCGGCGGAGCACATGATGTGCAAAGGTCAAGCAGCAATATTGAAAGAGTTCTTCTTACAGCGTTATGTCTTTCTGCCGGAGTAGCGCTTCTTGATTTTATTATAGGCAGATCCAAGGCAAGAGGGAGAAGACAAAGTGCGAATAACCAAACAGTTCACAATAGACAATTTCAGCCGCCAGGAAACGGAACTCAAGCCGGAAGCGGAACCGCAAATGGAGGCGGAACTGAATTCGAATACGGAGCCGAATACGGAAATACGGATTGATAAATATATTTCCGATTACCTAAAGGTATTAACGCGAAGCCAGCTTAAGGCAAGAGATGCCAAAGTATATCTTAATGGAAAAGAAACCAAATTATCAAAAACAGTGCGAATCGGCGATACTATTGAGATTGAATATGATACATCGCCGGAAATAGATATAAAGCCCGAAAAAATTGATCTCGCCATAATTTATGAAGATGAAAATATCGCTGTAATAAATAAACCCCAAGGCATGGTCGTGCACCCCGCAGCAGGTAATCCAACCGGAACTCTTGTAAACGCATTTTTGTATCATTTTGCAGATACTGATTTTGATCCTGACGATGACGACCGGCGGCCAGGAATCGTACACAGGCTGGATAAGGATACATCCGGAGTAATTATAACAGCCAAGAACAGCGCAGCGCACGAGTTTTTATCGAATCAGTTTAGGAAAAAAAGAGTTGTAAAAAAATATCTTGCAGTAGTTAAGGGCAAGATGCAGCAGCGGGCTGGGATTATCGAAACCAATCTTGCAAGAGACAGAGCCAATCGAAAAAAGTTTGCGATCGTTAAAGGCAAAGGCAAAGAAGCTGTAACCTCTTTTCGCGTTCTCAAGGAATTCCAGGATGCGTCGCTCGTATCGCTTGAGCCTGAGACTGGGAGAACGCATCAGCTTAGGGTTCACATGCTGCACTGCGGCTGCCCAATTATTGGCGACCCGCTTTACAGTCGCAAAATTGCAAAATACGGGGATATAACAATGATGCTTCATGCTCATGTTCTGATAATAGAAATTCCCGGATGTGGGATCAAAAAGTTTAACGCGCCTGTGCCCGACAGGTTTAAGAAATTCATAAAAGATAATCGCTGATATTGCAATAATTCCAGCCAACATACTGAATTTAACCTCTTGCGAGGAGGGGGGAGATTTTACACAAAAGTGTAAAATGCGGGATAATAATGAAGAATGGAATTATTAAAGAATTTAACTCAAAGACAGGGATAACTATGCCGCCGGACAGAATTGAACTGTCGACACGAGGATTTTCAGTCCTCTGCTCTACCGACTGAGCTACAGCGGCACTTGTTGTAATATATATATAATATATAAAAAAAAATGTCAACAAGTATAAAAAAATCAGAAAAAAAATATTGTGTACGGATAAACAATTTTTAGAAAATTAGGTTATATTTTCTAAAAAGATGGGTATGACATTGGACTTACAGCAAAATTTAGCGAGCGCGATATACCATGCGCGCGCGAAGTCCCGACTCTTGTGGATTTACAGTGGAGGGGAAGCTGCGCAGTGTTCATTGAGAACACTGCGCAAGAGCGCGATATACCATGCGCGCGAGGCTACGCAGTGTTCATTGAGAACACTGTATAAGAGCACTTTTTTTCTAAAATTAAATAATTTTACTCAAGTTTTTCGAAAATTTGCTCTCTCTAATATAAATTCGCCGCCTTTTCAGCAAACCAAGATTCAAGCCTCCTGACCAGTAAGCTAAAGCACATGTTAGTGTCTAAACTTTTCCTTTGCCGGAGCAGAATCATGGCGCTTCCAACCCAATACGCAAGCTTTTTTGTAAGCGCATACGCGCAATTAAGAATAAATAAAGGGTATAATACCATTTATTTTTGCAGCGCTTGGGAGAACTGAAATTCAGGGGCTCCGGTCTGTAGAGATGGTAAGCTGGTATGCTGTGTGCTTGTATTTGCTAACAGGCTTAGTATATTGATAGGTCTTACGCCTGCTTATGAAATACAAGCTGCTGTTGGCGGACAATGGACAACAAATCCGGATCTCTGGGGTCCTGTGCTTACAAGTAATGATGCTCGCTGGAATAATGTGCGAATGGTACCAGGGTCTACAGGTTATCGGTTGCCTACGGAGGCGCAGTGGGAGTTTGCAGCCAAGGGCGGTAATACGGCCGATTCCCCCTTTACCTTTTCCGGCAGTGATAATCCTTTATTGGTAGCTTGGCATAGTGCTAACAGCTCGCCTACTGGTCTATCCGGAGATCGCAGGACTCGTGAGGTAGGGGGTATTGGCTCCGAATGGATTGGGTCTTTATGATATGAGCAGCAATGTATTTGAGTGGGTATGGGACTGGTATGGGACTTATACTGCTTTTCCAGATACAGATCCTACAGGACCCAATGCAGGCGGTAACCGCGTGTTACGCGGCGGCAGTTGGGGCGACTTCGCTAGGTCTTCGCGTTCAGTGTTTCGGTTCAACGGCAATCCGTCGAGCAGGGGCAGCACTGTTGGTTTCCGGCTGGTGCGCCCTTAAGTTCTGCGATATTGCGAAGCAGGTCGCGTCTGGCGCCGGAGGGCGCGAGCGACCCCGAATGAACTTTTGGAACAAAGCAAAAGAGCTTATGAAGCTCCGGGATATGTATCCCGGACTTGTTACGTGGCACTTTGCTCAGAGCTTTTGGCTGCCGAAAGCTGCTGAACCGTAATGCGAAAGGGTATTGCCCGAGTTGTTAAACCTGGGCAATACCCTTTGTTTTTAACCACTAGTCGGGAATTTAACCCTAAAGGCCGTGCGATGGTATGTTTTTGTTACAATAGCCCGTCAGCAATGCCTTTTTCAACATACTCTCGAAGCCTTGTTTGCCACCCGCGGCCTGTAGAGCGCAAATATTCCAAATCTTTGCGTTCAAAAGCTACATTTATTACTTCTTTGGTTTCCTCTTTTTTAGGTCTGCCGCGGTTTGGGTATTCAGCCTTAGCCCACCATTCTTCGGCGGTGTAAGGATTGTCATCTTCGCTGACTTTGGCTTTTTCTACCATAGCTTTTATTTTGGCTGGGGTATATTTTTTATCAATCTCCGATGCAGTCATTCTGACTATTCTTCCCATAGTATTGCTCCTGCTTTTTTTCATTTATTTTATGCAGCGAAATTATCCGATATACTGTGCCACGCATGGTATAACAAAGTTTAAAAACTTGGTCATGTACCGTGCCATAAGCAATATAACGGGCTTCTTTGTAATCTCGTCTATTATCAATACGGCAAACCAAGTTGAGATCGGCAAGTATATATCGAGCAAGCTCAAAGTCGAGATCGCGTTCCTTGAGTGTTTTTTGGCGTTTTGCCTCGTCCCATTCTAATTCAATTTCATCGTTCATATATATTATACCCATAATAAATCAAAAGTCAATGCAAAAACCCCGGAATATTTGGTGTTAATTCAGCTATGTAAACTGTGAAACTGAGTAATTTGATTCAAAATTTTACAACAAAAATGAACGGATATAATAATTCGGCAGCAATGCCTTTTCGTACTCCAGTTAATCCTTTGGTTTTATGTAGAATTTTCCCTTGAGTAATTCAATTTTAAAACCGCTGGCAAATAGGGGAAAATAATTCACTGATTGGGCATATCAGTATAAATTATCCAAAACAGTTACTTGAAAATATTAGTAAAAATTTATATCATCTATCTATTACAGAGATTAAATTACAGAGATTAAATATTTGAAAAGTCTGTTGTACGGGAGGAAAAATGTACAAACCTGTTGATCCGAGAGTGAGTTTTCCAAAAATGGAAGAAGGAATCGTTAAATTTTGGAAGGAAAACGACACTTTTAAAAAATCCATTCAGCAAAGGGAAGGGAAAAAAGAATATATTATTTATGACGGGCCTCCGTTTGCAACAGGGCTTCCTCATTTTGGCCATTTGGTGCCAAGCACTTTGAAAGATATATTTCCAAGATATCAGACGATGAAGGGGCGAAAGGTCGAAAGGCGGTTCGGCTGGGATTGTCATGGTTTGCCTGTTGAATATGAGATGGAAAAGGAGCTTAAAATCTCCGGAAAAAGAGCGATTGAAGAGTTCGGGGTGGCGAATTTTAATGAGGCGTGCAGAAAAATCGTTTTGCGATATACAAAAGAGTGGGAAACAGTAATTACGAGGCTGGGTCGCTGGGTAGATTTTGAAAATGATTACAAGACAATGAGCCCGGACTATATGGAATCAATTTGGTGGATTCTTAAGCAGCTCTGGGAACAGGGGCTTATGTACGAGGGGTACTATATTCTTCCGTTCTGCCCAAGGTGTTCTACTGTTATTTCGAATAACGAACTCAATCTTGGCGGTTACAAAGATGTGCATGACCCGTCGATAACTGTAAAGTTTAAGGTTAAGGGCGAAGAGAATACTTTTTTTCTTGCATGGACAACAACTCCGTGGACCCTTCCTTCGAACCTTGCGCTTGCTGTAAATAATGAAATTGATTATGTAAAGGTCAGCGATAAGGGTGAGTTCTATATTTTGGCGAAAGAGAGGCTCGCTGAATATTACAAAACCCCGGGGGAATATTCGATAGTATGGGAGAAAAAAGGCCGCGAGCTTGTTGGGCTTTCTTACGAGCCGCTCTTTCCTTATTTTGCGTCTGAGGAGAAAAACGGGGCTTTTAAAGTATTTGCCGGGGATTTTGTTACAACAGATAACGGAACAGGAACTGTTCACATTGCTCCGGGATTTGGCGAAGATGACTACAATACTCTCAAAAACACAAAGATAACTACGGTTTGTCCGATTGATGATGAGTGTAAATTTACTGCTGAAGTTTCTGATTACAAAGGAAAGTTTGTAAAAGATGCGGATAAATTTATAATGGAAGATTTAAAGAGTGCAGGGAAGCTGGTGCATAAGACTCAGTATCTTCACCCGTACCCGCATTGCTGGAGATGCTCTTCTCCGATTATTTATAGGGCAATATCTTCATGGTTTATAAGCATAGAGAAGCTAAAGGATAAGATGCTTAATGCGAATGAGCAGATTTCATGGTATCCTGCACATATTAAACACGGAAGGTTTGGGAACTGGCTTAAGGGCGCAAAGGACTGGGCTATTTCCAGAAACCGCTACTGGGGTAATCCGATACCTGTTTGGAAGTGCGACGCTTGTGTGCACACAGAATGTCTTGGTTCGAGAAAAGAACTTGAGGATAAGGGCGGGAAAAAGGTAGATGATCTTCATAATCATATAATAGATGAAATTACCTGGAAGTGTTCAAAATGCAGTGGCACAATGAAGCGAATTCCCGAAGTTCTGGATTGCTGGTTTGAATCCGGGGCAATGCCTTATGCGCAGGATCATTATCCGTTTGAAAACAAAGAGCGTGTTGAACAATATTTCCCCGGAGATTTTATTTGCGAAGGTCTTGACCAGACGCGAGGTTGGTTTTATACGTTAGTGGTTATTGGAGCAGCGCTTTTTGACAAGCCTGCTTTTCAAAATGTAGTTGTAAACGGGCTTGTTCTTGCTGCAGACGGTAAAAAGATGTCAAAGTCTCTTAAGAATTATTCAGACCCGAGCGATGTTATTGAAATGTACGGCGCAGATTCGCTAAGATTTTTTATGACAAATTCTGCGGTATTGCGCGCAGAGGATTTAAGATATTCGGACGATGCAGTAAAAGAAGTTCTTAAAAATATTATAATACCTATCTGGAATGCGTACAGTTTTTTCGTTACTTATGCAAATATTGATGGCATAAAGGTTTCGGAGGTCCCTGCATCTGCTTCGAACCCGCTCGATAAATGGATTTTGTCTGAGACTGAAAAACTTGTTGAAGATATGACAAATGCAATGGACTTGTATGATGTTCAGAAAGCAGATATGCATATTGCTGCTTTTATAGATATTCTTAACAACTGGTATATAAGGAGATCACGCAGGCGCTTCTGGAAATCCGAAAATGACTCTGATAAAAAAGAGGCGTATCAGACTCTTTATTCTGTTATAATGAAGCTTGTAACTTTGGCGTGTCCGATAATTCCATTTATAACCGAAGATATATACCGGAACCTTAGAACAGATTCAATGCCTGAGTCTGTTCATCTTTGCGATTACCCTGTTGCAGATAAATCAAAAAGAGATGTGCAGCTTGAGAAGAAAATGGAAGTTACGCAAAATGTTGTTTCAATGGGCAGGGCTTTAAGAAGCAGTTTTGCCATTAAGACTCGCCAGCCTTTAAAATCTGTTTCTATTGTTACACGAGAGCAGAGCGAAAAAGCAATTTTAAAGGAAATGTCCGAGATTATTGCAGAAGAGCTCAATGTTAAAGAAGTTTATATTCGCGAAAATGAGGATGAGTTTGTAGAGTACAAGGCAAAGGCGAATTTCAAAGTGCTTGGCAAAGTGCTTGGCAAGAAAATGAAAACAGGCGCAGAAAAAATCGAGACCTTTGGCAAAGAAGAGATAAAGTCTCTGCTTGATGGCTCTACGCTTTCTATTGAGATTGAAGGCGAAAGTTTTTCTATTACATCGGAAAGTATCGTTGTGCAAAGATTTGAAAAAGAGGATTTAAAAGTTCTTAATGAAGGTACGATAACAATCGGGCTTGATACAAAAATAACAGAGCAGCTTAAAGAAGAGGGCGCTGTAAGAGACCTTGTTCGCAGCATTCAGAATCTTAGAAAAGAAAAAGGTCTGGATGTTGTTGACAGAATAAACTTAACGTTGTGCGGCTGCGAGGAGCTTAAAAAAGCAGTAAATAATTATTCCGACTATCTTTTGTCTGAAACTCTAACCACTAATATTGAGTGGAAGGATATTAAAAGCGGAACAGAGTATGAATGCGGTGATTACAGTTGTTATATAGATTTGGAAAAAAAATAATTCCGGGAGTTTTTGCGCTTGCCCTGCTGGTGATAATGTTGGCAGGGTGCGCTACTTCCAGACCCGGCAGAGGACAAACCTTCCGCGGAATAAGCCCTTTGGATGTTGTTCCCAAAGATTTTGCAGTTTATCTAAAGGCAGAAAGATCTGCTTTAAATATTCCTGTTATTAATGAAAGATTTGAAGTTCTTGCAGCCGGAATGGGAATTCCTGGAGTTCTCCACAGAAGAGTGCATAATGTTACTGCTGTTTTTTTGGAGGATAACTGGGGTTATGTTGCGGCGCACGGCAGGTACCCGAATTCGGTAATTAGAAACTGGTTTGTTGGAAGAACTGAGTGGGAAGAGGGTTTGTACCGGCGAGTAAACTATTTTTTTTCCAATAATACAAATACTGTTGTTATTTTGCTAAGAAATATTATTATTGTTTCTGACTTTCCTGCTGGCTATGCAGATTTGCGCGCAAGGAAAATTATTGATATAATTATGTCGGGGGAAACAGTTGCGCCAGCTTCTTCCCGGGCTGCTAATTCTGTTTTTCATATAACGTCGCATAATCCCGGAGATGTTTTTGCGGAATTTATAGTTGAAAATGTGAGTCTTGATAATATCAGAAAAGTTAGTTTCGATATTATTCTTGACCCCAGGAGCAAAGAAAGCGGAGGAGTAAATATTTCTTTTTTGCTTGAAAATGAAGAAAAAGCAGTAGTTTTTAATTCTATAATAAGACTTTTTATATCTGATTATGTAGTAAGGAATCGAATAACGACTGTTAGGGCGTTGCGGGACAATAACAGTATTTTTCGCGATGGAGCTTTTGTTCATGTTAATCTTCGTGATATTCCGCTTGAAAAGCTTAACAGATTTATTGCTGATTTCATGATGTGAGTGTTATCTGTAAATGTAGACACATTATAGAGACAACTTTTTAATAGCCGCATTTTTGCAGCTTTTAAGCGAAAAAATGCTATCTGTCAGCAAAATCGATTACAAAGTAATCGTGACTTTGCTGGACGGGCTTTAATAAAGGGAGAAAATTGAAAATGATTACAGGCAGAGTAATTGTATGCCTTGATGTAAAGGATGGAAAAACAACAAAGGGAATAAAATTTAAAGGCAATGTGGATATCGGAGACCCTATTGAGATGGCAGAAAAATATTATAAAGATGGGGTTGATGAGCTTGTTTTTTATGATATTACCGCTTCGCCGGAAAAAAGGGGAATAATGATCGATCTTGTAGAAAAAATTGCAAAGAAAATATCAGTTCCTTTTACTGTAGGCGGAGGAATAGGAAGTATAGATGATATAAAAAAAGTATTCGATGCAGGAGCTAATAAAGTGAGCATTAATAGCCTGGCAGTAAAAAATCCTTCGCTAATCGAAGAAGGCGCATCTATGTTTGGAAAGCAAGCTATTCTTCTTGGAATGGATGCGCTGGCAGATGCTGCAATGCCGTCGGGCTACAGGGTCGTTATAAACGGAGGAAGAACTCAGACAGAGCTTGATGCTTTGGAGTGGGCGCAGAGAGCGGAAAAACTTGGGGCAGGCGAAATTGTTCTTAACTCAATAGATTGTGACGGCGTAAAACAAGGCTATGAGATAAAACTTACTCGACTGATAGCGACTAACGTTGGTATTCCTGTTATTGCATCTGGCGGAGCCGGAACTCTGGAACACCTTAGCGATGCGTTTATAAACGGCAAAGCAAGCGCGGTTCTTGTGGCTTCAATGGTGCACTATGGAGATTTTTCCATTAAGGAGATTAAGGAATATCTGAGCAAATGCGGGATTTCTGCTAATCCCGGCAAAAAATGATTGTGATATCAGAGCCATTTTTACGACATTAGCAGACAAAATGAAACAATAGAGATTGTTACCCAGCAGAGCAGTCCCAGCAGAATAGGTTTGATTCCGCTTGAAATAAATGATTTTATATCAGTATTTAAACCAATGCCTGCCATTGCTGTTACAATCAAAAACTTTCCAAGAGCGGACAATTCAGCAGAAACAGGTATTGTAAAAAAAGTATTAAGCGTTGCCGCAGCAAAAAAGAAAACAACAAACCAGGGGAATACATTTATAAAACTAAACCCGCCTGCCTCAGTTGGTTTGTTTAGCCCGCAATCTCCAGCACGCCTTGATAATGCGGCATGGAAAAGTGCTAACCCCAACACAATTGGAACAATCATTAAGGTGCGGGTAAGTTTTACAATTGTTGCATATTCAAGCGCAACATTGTTACCTACAGATGCGCTCCACGAAGCGCCTGCGGCTGCAACAGACGAGGTGTCGTTGATAGCTGTTCCTGCCCAGATACCGAAGTTAATGTCGCTCATTCCCATCAGGCGACCGAGTAAAGGGAAAACAAAAACAGCAATTATATTAAAAAGAAATATTGTTGAAATCGCATGAGCTACTTCTTCGTCTTTGGCTTTGATTACAGGCGCTGTTGCAGCAATTGCAGAGCCGCCGCAAATTGCAGTGCCTACGCCAATTAAGGTTGTGGTGTTTTTGGAGAGTTTTAATGCTTTCCCAACAATAGCCGCAGATAAAAGCGCGGCGCCGAGTATTATCAGTATAATATAGAGAGATTCTTTTCCTGCTGATGCCACAAGATGCAGGTTCATTCCAAACCCCAGCAAAATAATTGAATATTGCAATATTTTTTTGGACGCAAACTTAATCCCATTCGTGAAATCGAGGCTGCTTTTTTTGATCTGTTTCTGGAATAGCGAGATTATCAGAATGCCGGCAACAATGGAAAAAATGGGGCTGCCAATGAGTGGAAATCTGTTTCCCAAAAACCAGGCAGGGATTGAAATGGCAAAACAAAGCAGTACCCCCGGCAATAAAAAAAAGAGTTTTTTCAAATTTTTTCCAACCTCTACGTTTTTAAAAGATTAAGATACTCTGATTCTATCACATTAGTTTGTCTAAAACAACGCCAGAGTAGAAAGCAAAACATCAGCCATAAATTCGCAGTCATACTGGCACCGGAACCTTCTTCGTCTTAAGCTCATTTTTAGCGGAAGTTTTTTAAGTGCATTTAAAGCGATACGACGGACAATTGCAAAATTTTCAGCGGAGTTGTCTTTCCGGGTTCTGCAATAATCCTCACGGAAAACAACATCTAAACACCAATGTTCGTGCAAAAAGATGCTTTTTCGCCTTCAAAGTACAATTTCACATCTTCATGCAAGGTTTCTTGGTTACCTTTTAGACCGAAAACGTAATCAGCCTCAGCTTGTAAGTCCAATAATGTGGGGATTGCGGTTATTTCGTTCGATTTTTCATCTACTTTTACCTGTCCTAAGGTTAATTTGTTTGCATTTGCCCACGCTCCTACCATGTGTATAGCTTTTTCTTTATTATTAACGCTTCCGCAAACAGTTTTTCCATCTATGCTGACAATCTCGCCTTTGGTTTTTATTGCTATGCTTCTTACCCATGATATAAAGCCCAATTCAAATTCTTGAGGATTAATTAATTGAAATACTCGCTGATATGTATCATGCGAGGCTGTCCCGTTTTTCAGTTCCAGTTTCAACTTTTCCCGGAA
>WQTU01000128.1 GCA_009786125.1 Spirochaetota bacterium | reverse complement strand
TTTACCGACGAAGCGAGAACCGCGGACAAGCTGCCTGGCGCTTTATCGCGACATCCGTGTCGCTGCGCCAGACGCAACGTCCATGTTGCAGAGCTTGCACACAAAGTACCCCTTGCGGGTGTGGTCGAGCGAGGAGGTAAACAAAAGGTCGCGAAGCATCCCTAAGGGGCAAACAGCATACCTTTTATTATCGCTTTTTCGCAGCCGGTGTTTTTTCGACCGAGCGCGGCTGCTTCGCAATGCCGCAGTTTTCTACAAGAAAACGAGAAAAAGTATGGAAGTGCTGATTAGAGTCAAATAAGAACCTACTATTAATTTTTAAAAATATGGTAGGTTCTTAATCAGCGCTTCCTTAGATTATGAATTAACCAATAGCGCCGAAGCGTAATACTTCCAGCAATATAAAATTTGTGATTCCCATTGCTAGTGCGATAAGTAACACTATAACTATAAGCTTTCTGAGAACTACGGACTCTTGCCCTTTTATACCAGCAGCAAGCGCACCCATTAGTACAAGCGTAGGACCTATGGCAACGCCTGTGCCGCCAGATATCGACTGTGATGCAGCCATTACTGCGGTACTTACTCCTAGCCGGTCTGCTATTGTATATTGAAAAGCACCAAAAAGGACATTTGAATTAGTATTGTTACCAGTTAAGAAACTTCCAAGTACACCAAAAAACGGCGAAAGCAATGGATACATCCTGCCTGTAAGATCAGCTACGTTATTGGCCAGTAGGTGCATCATGCCTGAATCCATCATGATCAACGACATATTTCCAAGGCACAAAAGTGCAAGTGTAGCCGGAATACCTTTTTTAACAGTTTTTTGCACAGCGCCGCGAAATACCTCTGGTTTCCATATACCAGCCATTTTGTATATAATAATAGCAACAACAGAAGCGCAAAGCAGAATAAAGGCAGGGTGCCCAAACAATCTAATCCTTGCGTAGCCTGTTTCCGCAGCTACTACATGACCCAATGCTGTCTCAGATCCGGGAAATCGGAAAGAAAGCGAAATATCCCGCAAAGCAGATGGAAAAAACTGGAATAATATCGACAAGCCGAGAATGACTGCATAAGGCAATATAGCCTGCAATAGATTTAGTTCTCCTGAATAAAGACCAGTTGTTACTTTGGATTTCGTCCGCAGCTTATACAAAGCAAACAACGATATTAGTCCTGCCAGAGCAGTATTTAAAGTAGCAAGCGAATACAAACCAAGTGTAAGTGTAAAAAATTGCACTGTCGCCATAACAGCAAATACAGGCAGAAAGTATGGAATGGCAAGCTTTATACCTTTAAACCCATCATACAACCAAGCAACCCCAAGACCAGTGAAGAAAAGGGCTACCATATTGAATATCCACATTGGAATAGCCAAGTCTTCAGGTGGGACGCCGGTTATCATTTGGATGATAAAAAAAGCCGCACCCATAGAGCCAAATGTAACAGCCCATGAATGACCTAGCAATGCAGCAGCAAGTGATTTGATCTTGTCAAACCCAAGAGCGATTAAGATTGGAGCAACAATAACTACAGGCACTCCAAAACCCGCCATACCTTGAAGCAACCCCGTGAAGAGCAGGGCAAGCAACATAAATTGAACAAACTTGTCTTCTACAAATATAACGATGTTTTTGCTTATCACATCAATAGCTTTAAAATCATCAGCTAAATGATAGAGAAAAAGCGCACACCATACAATTAGCGAGACAAATAATGCCAGAGCCAATGCCTTTCCGACAGCGATGGACAGACCGGAAGCAGTAAGACCAAAGAAAAAGAGCGCAAGGGCAAGAGCAATTGACAGAGAAATAGCTCCGGACTTGACAACCGAGAGTCTAATGAAAAGCAGGCAGACAAGTAAACAAGCTATTGGCAACATTGACAAGATTGTCATCAAAATTGGATTCATGAGATTTCATTCCTTAAATTTGTTAAAGATTTAATTAAACATGGTTTTTCATGCAATTTAAGGGTATTATGAAAAATAATTATTAAATATGCAATATTATTTGATTAACTTGAGTGATTTTTTCCCTGGTTATTATATAAGGGTGAAACAATCTCTGGTGAATTTTAGGATGAAATTTTCGCTGGTTATTGACAGCCGCGGGCAAGCGTCTGGCGCTTTTTCGCGACATCCGTGTCGCTGCGCCAGACGCAACTGCTTCGCAATGCTGCAGAGCTTGCACACAAAGTACCCCTTGTGGGTGTGAGCGAGCGAGGAGACTATAAAAGGTATTATACAACCTCGGTATAATACCTTTTATAGACTTCCCAGGAAGAGGCGATAAGAGTCTCTGCGCTGCTGTACTTTGCCTGCCAGCCCAGGGTTTTTTCGGCTTTTTTCGATGTTGCAATAAGTTTGACCGGGTCGCCGGCTCTTCGCGGAGCGATTTCTGCACTTATTGGCTTGCCAGTAATCTCTCTCGCTTTTTCGATCATCTCAAGAACACTTATGCCTGTATCGCTCCCAAGATTTAAAGTAAAGCTTTTATTTTCTTTTATAAGATATTTCATGGATAGATAGTGAGCATCTGCAAGATCTGTTACATGAACATAATCTCTTATGCAGGTGCCGTCCGGAGTAGGGTAGTCATTTCCAAAAATATCGATTTTTTTCCGTATTCCCGCAGCAGTTTCCATAATTACAGGAAGAAGATTTGCAGGGTTTCGCTCAAGCCCGGCGATTCTCCCGGCTGCATCGTAGCCTGCTGCATTAAAGTAACGCAGCGATGCAGACTTAATTCCCTTGAGTTTATCGTACCAGGCAAGAAGCTCTTCGATTTGCAGCTTTGTGTAGCCATAGTAATTTTCGGGCTTCAAAGGATGCTTTTCGTCTATTGGCAAATATGCGGGCTCCCCATATACTGCCGCAGATGATGAAAATACAATATTTTTTATCCCTGCTTTTGAAGCGCAATTAACAATATTTATGGTGCCGCTAATATTGTTAACAGAGTATTTTTCCGGCTGCAGCATTGATTCTCCTGCTGCTTTAAATGCCGCAAGGTGAATTATTCCGTCAAACCCCTGTTTTAGCGCAGAATCAAGTTTTTCCGAATCAAGAATATCGCCTTCCACAACAGTTTCTTCGGCAAAAAGATTTTCCCTGCAGCCCGATGAAAAATTATCATATACTGTTACATTGCAGTTTTCATCAAGGAATTTTCTCGCAACGTGCGAGCCTATGTAGCCAGCGCCGCCAATAATTAAGATTTTGATAGAATTACTCCTGAAAGTCTAAACCCTACTTCAAATAGGGTAAAACTTATTTTTGAAAAGTATATACTTACTGATTTTTTTATTCAAGCCGTGGTTTTATGCTTTAATAAAGGGTATGCTTTCCGACCCTTTGTTTCCTGGTTCACAAGGGAAAACCCCTTTGCTAGTCATGAGCATGCAAGCACGCCGCGACTCCCGCTTATTTGGCGGATGAGCGTGCAAGCCACGTCCCCTTCGGGTTTGGCTTTGATACGACTCTCGCTTAACTCAGAAATAACAGCATTATCATTGAATTCAGGCAGCTTAATCAAAAAAGGCTATGCAAAATTGCTTGTTTATTGTATATATAATAAGTAAAACTGGAATTTTTGGAGAATAATATGAAGCGTATAATAATTTTTTCGATAATGGTTTTTGCTGCTATTCTGTTTTTTTCTTGCGGCAGAAGCGAAGACGCACAAGACTCAGTCAGAGCAATTGCTGGCGACGGCACTGCTGAGCCGGCTGTTGCCCCAGGAGGCTGGCGGGATGGCTATGTATTGCGCCTTAATTCTGCATTTTATACCCTTGAAAATGATACTGACAGCGAAACAGACAGGGTAAGATGGATAGCCGGAATGTCTCTGGGAGAAAGAGTGCAAATGGGAGAAATCAGGAGAGCAACTTTTCCATCGGATGGAAGGGTCCACAATTTTGTTAAAGTCCGCCGCGATAACGGAAACGAGGGATTTGGGTGGACTACTCAGGTTGTAGAAGCAGGTGCTCTTGCGGTAGTTATTGATGACAGGGCCAATCTGTTTACTTCGCCAAGAGCTGTTGACGTAACCGGAACAATCCTCTCCCGCAAAACAGTAGTGGTATTGTATCCAGACACAGAGCGCGACGGATTTGTTAAAGTAAGGGCTTTTGACCCAATAGCGCAGGCTAACCGGCAGAACCAATTTGTCCGCACTGCTTCCCTTTCCAGAAGAACATCCGATATACAGGCTTCCATTTTGCTGCAAACCGCCTTGCCGCTGGCAACCACAGGCGCAGCCGGAATTCGCAGAGAGGCGCTGCTGGAATCGGCGTTTATGGACTTCCCGGATTCAGTTTTTCGCGCAGACATACAGGTGTTGATTGACCCTAATGCTGTTGCTGATGCTACACCGCCGGTCCCTCCAAGAACCGAGCCTGTAACCAGTGCTTTTATGCTTGTTATTAGCGATAATGTAAATGTCCGTGATTTTCCCGATCAAAATGCCGGCAGGGTAATTGACCGCCTAAGCAAAGATGAGGAAGTAACGGTTAGCGAGCGGACTGCGGAGAATTTTACGATCGGCGGAGATAGCGCCAGATGGTATCGCGTAACTACTCCGCTCGAAGGCTGGGTGTTCGGCGTATTTCTTGAATAAGTGTGTAAACAGGTATTAAAATAAAAGGTATTACGCGCAAAGCTTCCCGGTGCAGCGATATCTGTGCCGCTGCACCGGGCGCGGGCTGCTTCGCAAGCCGCAGTGTACGCCGCCTAAAGGCGGCTTTCTTCAGCAGAGCTGCTGGGTACGCCTGCGACCTTTTGCGCATGGGCGGGTTTTAAAGGTTGTTTACCTGACAGTAAATGATGATATTCGCCTGAAGTCTCTGTCCCAGACAACAATTGGATTGCCTTCGTCCGGCATAGGTCTTCCATTAACAACAAAGTAATAATGATGAGTTCCTGGCGGAAGCCGTAAAGATATAAAAAATTCTCCGGGTCTGCGTTCTTCCATGTGGTGCATAAAAGGATCCCATCGGTTGAAACTTCCGGCAAGAAAAACGCTTTCGCCTTCTTGCCCCCTGAATCTGAAATGGGTAATACCCCCCTCAGTAACAGGATAACTCCTAATCCGAGGGCGTATATCAGCAAGATTTAAAACAGATACTTCAACAAAATTAGGCTTTCTTATTCTTGCCGGGTTAAAGGGATCTGCCATCCATATGCCGTCCACAATAAGCCTGTAATGTATAACTTCCCTTTCTGGTATTCTAATTGCAAGAAAGTAGATCCCATCAGCATTTCTTCTAAATTGATGTATTCTGGCATAATTTTCAAAGTCAAATGCAGCGGCCACAAAAGCGGTTCTTTCGTTACTTTGGAACGTTAATAATATATAATTATCTATAATCTGAGGCGCGCCCGCATCTGTAGTAAAGAGTATTCTTGTTCGTACATTACGGCTTTCAATTTCAAGTGCGAAAACTTGCATACACGAGAAAATAATTGCGAGAAAGCAAATTAGTCTTTTGATCTCCATACATTTATAAAATCGGCTTTGTATGCCGGGTTATTAATAATTTTTCCGAGTTTTACTGTTTTTTTCTATATATGGCGGTATAAATTGTCTAAGAAAGGCCCCTTTCTATTCCGAAATTCAGAATAGGGAACAAATGCCTGAAATCAAAGACATCGATAAATTAAAAGATAAGCTTAACTCACTTGGCAACGAACCTGCTATTTTGGCACAAATAGGGGAAAAGATTCAGGATATAATACCGCAAGAAACCGGTGTCTCGGACGATATATCCTCCCTTCTCGATGGTCTTGCAGACGAAGATGCAGAAGATAGCATCATCGAAGATGGTACCCACGCGGATTTTGACAACTTAATGGACGAAGACCTTTCGGATGCAGACGCGGACAACAGCATCTCCGATGAAGATTTGCCTCTTGCGCAGAATGAAGATGATGATCTTGGCAAGCTTGCGGATTTTGATTCTGATCTGCCGGACCTTGATTTGCCGCCTCCGGATGATGATGTTTTCGGCAAAGAAAATGAAGGACTTGGGGATCTTGAGAATCTTTTTGGCGATGATTCTGTTAAAATAGATGATAACCCCGATGCTCTTCTTGACCGCTTTTCTGAAGAGGACGCGGGCGATTCTTCTGCAGATTTTGACCTTGGTTCTCTTGATGATATTTTTGAAGACAAGAGCTCTGCAGATGCGGATGCAGCCGGCGCAGCAGAAGATACCATCTCCGATGACGATGCCATCTCCGATGATGATAACTTTGAGCTGCCATCACTTGACGCGGACTCCGCAGACGCAAGCGACGCCTTTGAGCTTCCATCACTTGACGCGGACTCCGCAGACGCAAGCGACGCCTTTGAGCTTCCATCACTTGACGCGGATTCCGCAGACGCAAGCGATGACTTTGAGCTTCCATCACTTGACGCGGATTCCTCAGGCGCGAGCGATGCTTTTGAGCTTCCATCACTTGACGCGGATTCCGCAGACGCAAGCGATGATTTTGAGCTTCCATCACTTGACGCGGATTCCGCAGACGCAAGCGATGATTTTGAGCTTCCATCGCTTGACGCGGATTCCGCAGACGCAAGCGATGATTTTGAGCTTCCATCACTTGACGCGGACTCCGCAGACGCGAGCGATGATTTTGAGCTTCCATCACTTGACGCGGACTCCGCAGACGCGAGCGATGATTTTGAGCTTCCATCACTTGACGCGGATTCCGCAGACGCAAGCGATGCCATCTCCGATGATGATACCATCTCCGATGACGATGCCTTTGAGCTGCCATCACTTGACGCGGAATTGCCAAAAGCAACAGACGAGAGCTTTGACATAAGTTCATTAGATACAATTTCAATAGATGATGAGTTTGAGAAAAAAGAAGATGCCGAAGCTGGTAGTTTGACTTTAGATGACTCGGATGACTTAAAATTGTCAGGGCAGGGAGACTCAGAGTCAGCAGAATTTGATCTTGGAGACTTTGGGGAAAAATTCGGCTCTATTGATGAGCTTGAAGATTCGCGTGTCGCTGCAAAACCTAAAGAAGAAATATTCGGTGACGCCGAAGCCGGGGAAGGCTATGAAAGCGAAGAAGGCTATGAAAGCGAAGAAGGCGGCTATGAAAAACCTTATGTAACTTCGGAAAAATTAAAAAGAATAACAGAGACTTTATCTTCATATCCCGGAAATCTCAAACTTTATATCGAAGATCTTATTGGGAACAAAGATATTCCAAAAGCTCATCTTGATAATCTTGTTGAAAAACTTGCAATAGGCGCTTCTGCCAGGGAAATTGTAGAAGTTATCTTTAAAATAACAGGAAAGAGAATTCGCATACCGGCTCAGTATCAAAGAAAAACATGGCAGGAACTTGAGAGAGAAAAAGGCACGCTGGAGTATGTTATAAGATACAGGGTCGCTCCTTTTGTTGGAAAAGCCATTGCAGCATCTTTTGCAATTCTTTTTGTGCTGTTTTTAATAAATAATTTTATATGGAAACCTGCTTATTCAGCATGGCTTTACAGAAAAGGATTCGAAGCTCTTTTGATTGAAAACTTTACCGAATCTGAAAGGCTTTTTCAGAGAGCTGTTAATATAAGACCGGTACGAAGACAGTTTTACAGGTTCGCAGATGCACTTATTGAAAAACGCGAATTCGGCCGAGCAGAAATAAAATACCGGCAGCTTCTTGGAGTAAGCCTGAGTTCCGAAAGAGAAAGACCTCCGAGAGAAAGATATCGCGGATTTTTTCCGGGAGACAAAAGAGGCTTTTTAGATTATTCGGTGCTTTTGACATATTACATGGGAGAATTTTCCAGGTCTGCGCGCGTAATAGATGATTTTCTCCAGCTTAGAGGAAACAAGTGGGATTCTGATATGCTTATCAAGCAGATTGATAATTACCTGAACTGGGCGGAAATAGATAGCACAAAATTTGATAACGCGGCGATTATAATAAATAACAGCTTGTCAAGGTTTGGTCCAAGACCTGAATTTTTTCTGCGTAGAATAACTCATAGCGTGAGATCCGGCAGGCTGCTTAATATGAGAAACGAAGCATTTGCAAATATTGGTGATACAAGAGAAGGGTTTGCTGCCGGACAAAAAAGGTATTTCATGGTGCTTGGTCAGTATAGGCATTTTCTTGAAAACCTGAGGCCGCGGCATATTGACGCTTATATTGCTGCAGATTTTTACGGCTATCTTATTTTGCATGAAGAGAATCTGGACGGAATAGAAAGAGAGCTTATTAGAATAGCTGCTCTTGACAGAAAACTTCTGGAACCCCATTCTCAGCTTGCAAGGTTCTGGAGAATACACGGAGCCAGGGAGATGGAAAGAAGATCTCTGCAGATTGTAGAAGAACTCTCTGCGCGTTATACGCTTGATCATGTGAGAAGAAATTACCCGCACTCCTATATGCATGCAAGAAGGCAGCGAAAAGAGTTTGAAATAGAGGCTTTTAACAGGCTTGGTAACTTTGAATTACAGGATGGAAATGTTCTTTCGGCGCAGAGATATTTTCAGCGTGCTATCAACGAATATGAAAGAAATATAGATATTCTTGGCGTTCACCCAAGATTCGGAAAACTTTATGAAGATTACGGAGATTTATATTTTTACATTGTTGGTAAATATAACGATGCATTGATTCAATTTTATAAAGCAGAAGCCACAGGTCTTAGAGACAATAATCTTTCATATAAAATAGGATTTATCTATTACAGAAACAGGAATTTCAGAGAAGCTGCGGAAAGGTTTTATGCAATATCTCTTGAGGAAAGAAATAATATATCTGTTTTGTTTGCGTTTGCAAATGCTTCTTTTCACAATAATAATTACTCATTGGCAATGGCTTTTTATGAGCAAGTTATTGATAGGCTTGAACGGTGGAGAGCTATTAACTTTGTTGAAATTGACAGAAGAAGGGACCACAGGTTTAATATGAGAAGGCTTATGGAAGCCTATAATAATCTTGGCGCAACTTTATATAATTTGGCTGTAAGGAGTCAAAGTGCAAGTTATTATACACGCGCTCTTGTTAATCTTACAAGATCTGCGGAGCTTTATGATTTTTTAAGCAGAGACCCGGAAACTCTTGACCGAAGTATTACAAGACCGCTTGCACAGCTTAATATGCAATTTGCGCTTCTTAATGCAGGAAGACCTATTCGCCGACCTTCGACTAATGTTATTCCATATAGCGCAGAAAACATTCGAATGGAAGGGGTGCTTATATATACAGAAATTGACAAGGATATGTTTGCCTGGATGGGACGGTAATTTTCCCGACCAATGATCGGGAATTATATCCAAAAACAGACCGATGGCTGGTTTTTCGACACTTCGTGTCGCAAGGAACCTCGAATGAATTTATGGAACAAAACGAATCTGTTCTTAAACCCTCGAGGTTAACGAAGTTACGTTGGCTAAACTTTAAACATCCAGTTGTATTTGTCTTCTACTTTACCGTATTGAATTCCTTTTAATGTTGCCAAAAGTTTTGTTGCAACATCGCCCATTTTGCCATTATTAAAAACAGCTTTTTTTCCTTTGTGTGTTAGGGAGTCAAGAAAAGTTATTCCTGCAGCAGTTCCCGAAACAAACATTTCAAGAGAATCGTTCATTGCTTCATCAATAGAAATTTGTCTTTCTTCTGTTTTTATTCCCATGTCTGCCGCAAGTATCAGTATAGATTTTCTTGTAATTCCCGGAAGAATTGTGTCTCCGAGGTCTGGTGTTACAAGAGTTCCATTTTTAAGATAACAAAAAATATTTGCAGAAGAGCCTTCTTCGAGATATGTTTTTTCTTCTGCATCAAGAAAAACAGCTTCCATATAACCTGCTTTAATTGCTTCGTACTTGGCAATCGCAGAAACCACATAGTTGGAATTTGCTTTTAAGCAGCCGGTTCCTTTTTTGGTTGCCCTTATTCTTTCTGTTGTTACTGCCGCAGAATTACCCGGGGAAAAATAAGCTCCAACAGGTGTTGTAATATGAATTACCCAAGGATTAACAGAAATATTAACACCTATTCCTGGCTCTGTATAAGAGAAAGGCCTTAAATATACCGATGTTCCGCT
The DNA here is from genome assembly GCA_009786125.1 of Spirochaetota bacterium. Classification (GTDB taxonomy): domain Bacteria; phylum Spirochaetota; class Spirochaetia; order CADAEX01; family CADAEX01; genus WQTU01. The sequence continues at coordinate 28,373 of WQTU01000128.1, read as the reverse complement.
TAAGAAATTATCATTTTCCCAAGCCTTGTCATATTTTGGCGCAAAGCCAAGTTCTGCATTTTTTCTTACAACTGTTTTTACAGATTCAACAAACATTTCCGGCGGAAATCCGGGCATGTAGAGCCCTTCCATAGAGTTTTTAAATCTTTTTCCATTTTCATCTGGTCTGAATATTTTAAGTGATCCATCCGGTTGAGGAAATGCTTTCATCCCTTCAAAACAACCCATTCCATACTGGGATGTGTAGTTGATAAGAGGAAGTCCGGGGATCATATTTCTTTTTATTGAAAGTTCTGCCATAGCTTCTTCGGACATTGAAGCTTCTTCTTCCGGGGTTTTGTGCGGCTGTTCTATATATTGTTCCGACCATTTGTTATCTGAAAATTTAGCAATGTAAATCCACGGATACATATTGAGTGTGAAACCTTTTGCCATTGAATATTCTCCTGTTTATATAAAATTATATCATTTTACGGCAGAAAAAAAATGAGGTCAAGATGCCGACTACATGGAAATCAATTTTAGTCATATATATGATATGACGGCGCAATATTGAGATGAAAAAGAGAGCTGGAGGCTGGTGCGTGAGCCATCCGCAATGTCAATGAGGACTCTGGCGAAGCGCAACAGCCGCAAGCCGGGCGATATCATCGTCCTTGTGCGATGAAAATAGCGAATCATAAAAATGATCTTGCCATGCAGCTTAATATTTTTTATTATAGTATCGTATGGTTGATAATGTTTTTATACTTGCCGGAGGCTCCGGCACGCGATTATGGCCTGCTTCTTTGAACGAATATCCAAAACAATTTATAAAAGTTAAGGGAGAAAAATCTCTCCTAAGCCTTACAATAGAAAGAGCGCTTTATCTTAATATTTCCGGAGAAATTATAATTATCACCTTAAAATCCCAGATGGATGATGTTATAAAAGAGTGCGCTCCATACAGAGATAAAGCCAGGATTGTGATTCTGCCAGAACCTGTAGCAAGAAATACTGCGACAGCTCTTACTGCCGCTGCATGGTGGTTAAAAAAAAGCAGCAAGGAATCAAGCACTGCTCTTATTTTGCCTGCAGATCATCTAATAGAAGGAATGGAAGAATTCAAAAGGAATGCTATAGAGGCCGATGCACTTGCGCGCGAAGGTTTTCTGGTAACATTTGGCATACCTCCGGCATATCCCGAAACAGGATACGGGTATATTAAAAGAGGCGAGGTTCATGCTGATGGGTATAAGGTCGAATCTTTTCTGGAAAAGCCGAATCTTGAAACAGCAAAACAATTTATAGATGACGGCAACTACTTCTGGAATTCGGGAATGTTTGTCTTTAAAATGGATACTTTTTTAAGCGAAATTGAAAAATATTCTCCGGATATAACTGCTTCTTTTGCAAAAATTAATGAAATTCCCGCCCCTGTTTTTGAAAACAAGATTAAAGTAATTATGGATAATCAAGAAGTTGAAAGAGCTTATAAAAGCTCGCCTTCTATTTCAATTGATTACGCTGTTATGGAAAAAACACCTTTGGCAGCAGTGGTTTTGGCAGATTTTCCCTGGAATGATATTGGAAGCTGGGATCAGTTTGAGACAATTATAAAAAACTTTAAGTGGGCAGAGCTGTTTGAGGTTGGTTCGGCGAATAATACTGTATTTTCTGATATTCCTGTTGCTTTATGCGGTGTAGAAGACCTTATTGTTGTTATAAAAAACGGGAAAGCTCTGGTCTGCAAAAAAGGCGCTTCCCAAAAGGTTAAAGAGCTTAGAAGTCTTATGGAAGGTAAGGACAGGGTAGACCTTTTGTAGATTTTTTCGCCTGCTGTGTATCAAAATCCTGGTTGTTAAGAGATTGCTTCGAGTTGTTTTTCCAGTATTTTAATTGTCTCAATGCAAAACTGTCTGCTTACTTCTCTTTTTCCTGCTTCGGAGAGAGAAACATTATGGTAATATTCATATTCTTTTTTAAGTAATTCTTTTATTTTTTCCTCAAGGGTTTTTAATGTATGAACTGTTTCAAGGATTTTAAATCTTTCTCTGTCTGCAAAAAGAAATGTTGTTTTTATTTTATCTGATATTTCTGCCTGTTTTTTAAAAAGCTCTGCTATTGGCAAAAAATCATAAGTTTCGAAAATATTCTGTTTTTTTGTGTTTTCCGGCGAAGTGTTTGTTTCTTTTATAAAAGCTTCATAACTTATTACAAGTTTTGAGAATATTTCATTTATTGTACTTTTTGAGTTGGCTCTAAAATTTTCTTGTTTATCCGCCGGCAAGTGAGGCAAGATTTTTTTAATTGACTCAAGTTCTTTTTTATACTTTTGTACCTGGATAAGTATGTTTGTTACATTTTTATTTGATTTTAGACCTGGTTGTTTTTTTATTGCATCTTGTGTTTCTTTTATAATTTCGCCAACTTCTTCAACGCTGTAATGCTTTTCTTCATCAGTATTGCTTTCATTTTGCGATGTTTTTGACTTTATGGCTTTTTTTGATATTAATCTCTGTAATAATATTACATAAGTAAGGCAATTAATATCATTTGCTGTTTCTTTTAACAGAGGAATGGCTTTTGCATCGAAATTTAGTGATTTTATGAGGTAAAATGCTTTATTGAATGCCTGTTTTTTGTATTCAATTATACCTTCTTCAATAGAGATATGGAGTTTTGTAATTGTGTTTTTCATTTCTGTATCAATAAGTTTAAAATAGTCCCTTAAATGTATAATGTTTTCGATATTTGACTTGATTTCAAACCAACTGCCAATTATTTCTTTTCCAAGCTCTGCCATTGTTTATAATTATATACTGTTTTATAAAATAATCATTAGTAAAAATAAATAATATTTTTTAGATGACAATTACAATTTTCGTCGGAATTTTAATGAAAATTGTAACTATTCTGATCAGGGCTTGTTTGTATTAGTGTGGACAGTGTGACTTTCACATATTACCTCCTTTGTAAATAATCCTTGCCTGGTTTTCCTCCTTTTTCTGGGCAAGGATCTTTTTTTCTCTTGCAGAGAACAGCAAAACCTCGCTATTTGGCGAGGTTTTGTCTTTTAAACCAGTAATAATGTTGTTGAAATTGTCCGGCAAGCGTTCTTTGCTTATGTAAAAAGAGCGCTATAGGCATCGAGAACAGGGTTTTCCTGCATATTGGCGTCGCCGGACTTCGCGGACAGGATTTTATTTGCCAGCTTTTTCCCAAGCTGAACTCCTTCCTGGTCAAATGAGTTTATGTTCCATAAAAACCCCTGAAACATTGTTCTGTTTTCAAAATGGGCTAATAATGATCCTAATGCTTCCGGCGTAAGCTTCTTGCCTATAAGGATGTCTGAACTGCGCCCTCCTATAAAGTTTTTATTTGGATTTTCATCTTTTTGACCAAGTGCAAAAGCTGTTATTTGGGCTGCGAGGTTTGCATTAAGTTTTTTCTGGCAACTGCTTTCTTCAAAGTTAACATCGCAAAGCTGCTGGGATTCTTTAAATCCTATAAATTTTAGAGGTACAATATCTGTTCCCTGATGCAGCATCTGATAAAAAGAGTGCTGCCCATTTGTTCCGGGTTCTCCAAAAACAACCGGGCTAGTTTCGTAGTTTATTGGTTTACCTTTAAAGTTTGCGCTCTTGCCATTGCTTTCCATAATAAGTTGCTGGAGATGCGCTGGAAAGCGGGAAAGAGCCTGACTATAGGGCAGTATAGCTTCTGTTGTTGTTTTAAGTATGTTCCTGTCGTAAACAGAAAGAAGCGCATCGAGAAGCGGCGGGTTTTTTAATATATCCTGCTGCAGGGCTATTTTGTCATTGGCATGAGCGCCTGCCAGCACTTTTTTGAAGATATCGCTTCCAAATGCAAGGCTTAATATAACTCCGCCAACTGCGCTTGTGCCGGAATATCTTCCGCCGATAAAATCATCAATATAAAATGAATTGGAAAACTCCAGAGGATTTTCCATAGGGCTTCCTTTTCCTGTTACAGCAATCATGTGTTTTGCAATATCTATTGATTTGGATTTCGACTTAATAAGGCTTTTGACAAGCGCTGTGTTTGTAAGCGTTTCCTGCGTTGTGCCGCTTTTTGAAACAACAATAAAGAGCGTTGTTTCGGGATTTATGCGGGACATAACGTCGGAAGCATCGTCCGGGTCTACGTTAGATATAAACTCGCAGTTGATTAAAGGCTTTTTTCCTTCGGTTTGCATATATCCTTTTAGAGCAAGGTAGAGCGCTCTGGGACCAAGGTCCGAGCCGCCGATGCCTATCTGGACAGCAGTATCGAATTTTGCTCCTGTTGACCCTTTTATTTTTCCGTTATGTACTTTTTCTGCAAAAGCGGAAAATCTCTCTATTTGCTTGCTGTATAAATTTATTCTTTTGGTAACGTCTTTTTTGTGATCAACGTCAAGGGTTCCTCTTGTGTAATGATGAAGAACCATTCTGTTTTCTCCGGGATTCATTATGGCGCCGTATAAAACTTTTTTGTATTTGTCTACTGCCTGCTGTTCATTAGCCACTTGCTGAAATATTCCAAGCATTTTTTTGTCTACAGGCTTTGCGGAATAGTTGTAGTCAAGCCCAATTCCTGTTTTTATATTGCATTTTGATACTCTCTCTGCAGAAAGAATATCTTTTATGTCAGGAGCCGGATAAGATGCCAATTCTTTAAATGATGCTGACTTTGTAAGATTTTTAAATTTTACGTCCATTTTTTTCTCCCCTTGTTTTAAATTCAGGTTCTCATCCCCGCACAGGCGGGCGGTTTAACAAAAGTATGGAGCTGTCCATACTTTTGTTATATCTCAAAACTTTCAAGAACTTTTGTAAATATTTCAATTCCTTCGTCGATCTGCTTTTCTTCTATTATAAGAGGAGGCGCTATTCTTACTATATTCTTTCCGGATCTTAGAATGAGCAATCCGTTTTCCTCGCTTTTTGTTATTATCTCTTTTAAAAGATCATTTGCATACCCTAGCGGCTGAATTATTTCGAGTCCCAGCAAGAGCCCTGTTCCCAGGATTTTTCCTGTAAAACTGAATTTTTTTGCTGATTCTTCGAGTTTTTTTGCAAGATATTCGCCTGCTTTTCTTACATCTGCAAGAAAAGACGGATCAAAAACAATGTCTAAAACCTGTCCTGCAACAGCGCATGTAACAGGCCCGCCGCCGAATGTTGACCCATGATCCCCTGGTTTTAAATAATCATTTATTTTTCCCGGAATTAGCGTTGCTGAAAGAGGGAGCCCGGCGGCAAGCGGTTTTGCGAGAGTCATTATGTCCGGCTCAAGATCAACAAGGGAGCAGGCAAAAGGCCAGCCTGTTCTGCCGATTCCTGTCTGAACTTCGTCTGCAATAAGAATTACATCATGTTCTTTGCAAAGAGTATTAAGCGCTTTTGCATACTCTCCGGTCATCATCTTTAAACCGCCTTCGCCCTGAATAACTTCGACAATAACTGCGGCAAAAGCGCTGTCTAGTTTTTTTGTAAGTGTTTCAACATCGTTTAACGGTACAAATTCAACATCAGTTAAAAGAGGCTCAAAAGAAGTTTTGTATGCAGTATTGTGCGTACACGCCAAAGCGCCCATTGTTCTTCCATGAAAGCCTGCTTCCATTGCCAATATTTTGTGATTGCCTAAACCCTTTTTGTTGTACGAATAGAGGCGCGCATACTTAATCGCAGCTTCGTTAGCCTCTGTGCCGCTATTTCCAAAATGAACTGCATCGAAATTTCCAAGTGCGCGCAGCTTTTCTGCGAGAACAAGCGAAGGTTCTGTAGTATAGAGATTTGAAGTGTGGACTACTTTTTTCATCTGTTCGTATGCGGTTAACGCAAGGTCTTCGCGTCCATGCCCAAGTGAATTCACAGCAATGCCGGAACCAAAATCAATATATTTTTTTCCGTCGAGGTCAAATAAATAAACCCCTTCGCCTTTTTCAAAAATAAGAAATTCCGAGGCATAATTTTTCGGGAATGGGATTTTATGCGCTTTTGCTTTTTTTATTAAATGACTAACTTCTTCCATTTATTTCCTCCAGTGTTCTTGCTGTTTTCGCGGTGCGGACAAAGCGCCGGGCAATGTCCAGCGCAAGCCGGAAAAGCAGCAGGAAAAGTTGTTGTAATATTTACAGGACAATGCTTGTTCCTTTTTTAGCATCAAGGCTTAATAAAAGGTCACCGCTGTTTAAGTATTCTCCGATTATTATTGCGCTAACGCCTTTTTTAAGCGCAGCCACAGAAGCGTTGACTTTTGGTATCATGCCGCCGGATATAATTCCGGAAGCTATTTCTTCTTCTGCCATTTTTTCCGTAAGAATATTTATAACAATACCTTCTTTCATTACTCCCTGAATATCTGATATAAAAAATAATTTATCTGCCTTGATCGCAGAAGCAATTTCAAGAGCAGCTTCATCTGCATTTATATTTAATGCTATCCCCTCTGTTGTCATTGATGTTGACGATACAACAGGCAGATAACCGTTATTGATAAGCAAGCCAAGAATCGCCGGCTGCACATCTGTGATTTTTCCGGTTAGGGTTTTTTCACCTGCCTGCTTGCCTGAAAAGAGCATTGCATCGCTGCCGCTTAATCCCACGGAATTTATTCCGCAGCTGTTTGCAAGCCGCACAATTTCTTTGTTCATTCTGCCGGAAAGCACCATGTCTACGATTTCCATTTCTTCTGGCGTGGTTAGCCTTATTCCGTCTTTAAAAACTGCTTCGAGCCCGAATACTTTGCTTACTCTGGTTACTTCTGCTCCGCCGCCATGTACAAACACAAAATTGTATTTGCTTTTTAAATCTTTCATTTCTTTGAAGAGAGTAATCATTGCAGATTTTTCAGATGCTGCTTTTCCGCCTGTTTTTATTACAACAGTTTTTTTACTGCTATCAATCATTTTAAAGTTCTCCATATAATCTGAGGCCTGCTGTTTCGTCAAAATTAAATCTTAGATTCATATTTTGCACAGCTTGTCCTGATGCGCCTTTAATAAGGTTATCAATGGCAGAAAAGAGAATAATCTTTCCATCCTGTATCTGCCATGAGATATCGCATCTGTTGGAGCCCCACACATCTCTTGTTTCTGTAAGCGTGCCGCCTTTAAGAAGAATAAACTTTTTATTGGCGTAATATTCGTTAAAGGCATTTTCTACAGTTTCTGCGCTAACGTTGCTTTTGAGCGATACAACAGATGTTGCATACATCCCGCGTTTAATTGGTACAAGGTGCGGGGTAAAAAAGAGGTCAATAGAGCTGTCGAAGCTGTCGATTTCTTTTTTCATTTCCGTATAGTGCCTGTGGGTTTTCCCGGGAAGATATGCGCACATGTTTTCTGTTCTTTCAACATAGAGATTGCCAATGGTTGCTTTTTTCCCGGCGCCGGAAATTCCGGATGCTGCATTTGATATAATTGTTCCTTCTATAAGGTTTTTGGCAGCAAGAGGAATTATTGGAAAGAGAATACAGGTTGGGTAACATCCCGGGTTTGCGATTACATCTGCTTTTTTTATCTCGTTTTCGTAAATTTCGCTAAGGCCATATACTGCTTTTTCGAGCATGTGCGGCGCAGGCGTCGGCGCGTTATATGCTTTTTGAAATAGCGCAGGGTCTTTGATTCTAAGGTCTGCGGAAAGGTCGATTACGACAGAGTTCCCGAAAAACGGTTCACACATTACCGCGGAGGTGAGGTGCGGAAGGGCTGCGAATACAACATCCGGTTTTCTGGTTATTGCATGGGAAATTTCAACTGTGCAATTGTTTGATGCATTGGTTTTTTCCATTACAGCTTTTCCTATTCCGGGGTCGATCTCTATAATTTTTTCGCCTGGTTTTGATGATGATACCGGGATAATTTCTTTTACTTCCGGGTGGTCTGCAAGCATTCTCAAAAGAATCATTCCCGTGTAACCGGAAATACCCAATATAACAGCTTTCATTTTTTTCTCCTTTCCAAATGTTTTATCCTGATGTTACAAGTCAAGTGCTGGAAACCTTTCTCTAAGTTTTTTTAAAAAATCAGAAGAACTTATTTTATCCTGTAATACAATAAGAACTGTGTCATCTCCTGCAACAGTCCCCAAGATTTCGTCTATTTCCAGACTATCGAGCGCCAGCGCCACAGCATTTGCGTGGCCGGAAAATGTGCGAATTATGCCAATGTTTCCGGAAAAACTCACAGAAAGAAAACCCCTGTTTATATCCATGATATATTTGTCTTCGGACACCTTTTGCAATTCTTCTTCGAGAAGTGAATAATAGTATCCCTTGCTGCCATCGGAAACTTTGCTTACTTTTAAAAGCTTAAGGTCGCGCGACAATGTAGCCTGAGTAATGGTTACATTATCAGCCTCGAGCATTTCGAGGAGCTTTTCCTGACTGTCGATCTTGTTTTCTTTTATGAGTTTTTTTATTATTTTTAACCGATACTGTTTTTCACTCATTTTATATTCGTATAACTATACTTATTATTTGCATAAAAATACATCAGATTTGATTATTTTACAATAGAAAAATATTTTTTTTACGATTAAAATATCAACATGAAACAAAGAGAAAAAGGGAAAATTATCCTTGCGCTAAGCGGCGGGATCGACTCCGGAATGTCTATACGAAAGCTCAAAGAAGCGGGCTGGAAAGAAATTTTTGGGGCGAACCACATTGTTTGCAGGGGAGTAAAATCTAGCAGCCCTGAGGTTCTTAAAAAAGCAGAAAGCTTGTGCCTTGGGGAAAATATTCCATTTTATGTAATCGATGCAGTTAAGGAGTTCAGGGAAATCATTATTGGTGATTTTATTGAAAAATATATAAACGGGCTTACCCCAAACCCATGTGTTATCTGCAATGAAAATATTAAATTTACCTGGTTCTACGATGCTGTTTTGGCAAAACTTTTGACAGAAGGCAAAATAGAAAAAGATGAAAAGCCGTTTTTTGCAACCGGTCATTATGCGCAAATCGAAGAAAAAGAAGGTAAGCTATTTATAAAAAAAGCTGCTGACAGAACAAAAGATCAAAGTTATATGCTGTATCGGCTTCCGAGGGAGATCCTTGGAAGGTGCGTGTTTCCTATGGGAACTGTTTATAAAAAAGATCTTATGGCAGAGGCAAAGGAGGCTGGTTATTCTTTTGATTCTGTAAAAGAGAGTCAGGATATTTGCTTTATCGAAGGCGAATACGGCGATTTTATAAAGCAGAACAGCCCGAGCAGCTCCAAAGTAAAGCAAGGGAATATAACGGATATTGAGGGCAATTTTTTGGGAAAACATAAGGGTTATATTTATTATACAGTGGGGCAGCGCAAAGGACTTTCGCTTGGAAACGGACCGTGGTATGTAATTGCAGTCGACAGCAAAAAAAACATAGTTGTTGTTGGCCGCGATTTTCAGCAGGGGCAGGATAAATTTGTTATTGAAAAAAGCAACTGGTTTGTTGATTCTCATGCTAGCAGCTCAATTGAATGCAAAGTTATGGTAAGATACAACTCTTCGGAAAAATTATGCAGGGTAGAGAAAGGTAACGACGGCATGGCATTGGTTTTTCTCGAAGAAAAAACAGTAATAACTCCGGGGCAGTCTGCTGTGTTTTATAAAGATGATCTTGTTCTCGGAGGGGGGATAATATGCCGGAGCAGCTAAACGCAGGGCTGCAAAAGCTGAATCTTAAAAACCCATTTAGCATAGCCGGCTCCGGCGAGATGGCAGAGATTTATTACAAAGAGACAACATCTTCAACAATGAATAACGCAAGGGAGCTTCTTTCCCAAAACCCGCCAACAGGAACTCTCGTTCTTGCTTCTTTTCAAACAGCAGGAAAAGGCCGCCTAGAAGGCCGCAAGTGGTTTTCCGAAAAAGACGAAAGCCTTATGTTTACGATTCTTATAAAAAATTCTGATATTGGATTTGCGCTTTCTCTGTTCCCGCTTTTTGTTGGATTTTGCATATCGGGATTTCTCGAAAAAGAGTTTGCAATTAAGAGCGCCATAAAATGGCCAAATGATGTTCTTGTAAATGGAAGAAAAATATCCGGCATTTTATGCGAGAACAGCAGCGGTTATGTTTTGTGCGGCATAGGCCTTAATTGCAGGCAAAGTCCGGTGCAACTTGGGCAGGATAATCAGTACAATATAGAAGAAGTCTGCGGCACGGACGCCGCGTCCTGCGCGCGGCACGCGAATGCGGGTAGCGATACTCTGTGTCCGCCTCCTCACTCGGTCACGTGCAAGGCACGCGCAAAGCGAGCGCAGGACAGAGGCAATGGCGTTTCTATCTACGAGCTTACAGGAGTTAAGCCAGATATAAATGATACTCTTATAAAGCTCCTCGATTTTATGAAAGAGAATTGGAATTTTCCGGCTGACCGAGCATTACAAGCGAAGGTTCCTGCCAGGCGTAGCTGGTACTGGAAAGATGTTGTTTTGGAAAAACTCCACAACAAGGGGAAGAAAATTACTTTTTACGAGAATCTGCATGAAAATCCCAAAGCAATTACAGGAATTATTGAAGGAATTGGTCCGGATGGCGAACTGCTTATAACAGACGACGCAGGGCGGACAAAAAAGTATTATAGCGGCGAAATTTCCACATCATGCAGATGATGGGCTTCTCTTTTTTAGCAAAAAAATATATAATGTGCAAAAGGTATTTATGAAAAAAGCACTGATTTTTTTTATTTGTTTTCTGTTTGCTTCATCTCTGTATGCAACAGAGGTTAAATTTGGTGGCGCTATTGGGCTTAACGGCAGTTGGAACAGCGGCAGCGACTGGAAAGATTATCTTGATGGGAACGACAACATAATAGGGTTGGGATTTGAAGCCGGTGTTTTTGCAAATATAGCAGTAAGCAGCATTTTTTCTTTTCAGCCGGAGTTTAATTTTTTATACCTGAGAGCCGGGCAAAACAACAATGATCTTAGAATAATTTATACTACAAAAGCGCTTGAAATTCCTGTTCTTGCAAGATTTAGTTTTTGGGATTTAAATTTTTTTCTGGGTCCTGCAGTGCATATAATACTTGGAAATATGGCGTATGAACTAACAGAAGATAATCCCGTGGATCCAATTACGCATACTATATCAATCGATAACAGAGTCGTATTAGCAGTTATTGTTGGTGTAAGTTATGCACTGCCTTTTGGCAGCGGAGAAATTGTTTTTGATTTTAGATACAGAAGAACACTCACAGATATGTTTGATGCGTATGGCGATTCTTTTCTTAGGAACCTAAGGCATAACAGCGTAGGAATCCGCGTGGGATATAGTTTTGGCTTTTAGGTGAGCTGCATACATGAGCTTCCGGAATCGGTCAAAACAACGCCTATGAGCGGCGAGCTTGTGGCTCGCCCCCCATTCGATATTTGCGCTGTTTCCCTACTGAACCTTAAATCGCGAAACTTCCCTAATCAAATCAGCAATGTATTCCTTGTTTTTCTCGGTTAATTCATCAATATTGACAACTGCCTTGTTTACCTGTTCCGCTCCGACAGCCATTTCGTTCATGCCTCCGGTTATTTGCTGAGTTGTTTTTTCTAAATTGTCAGCTTCACGGATTACTTCTCTGGCGCCTTCAAGCATTTCCTGGGTACCGCTTTTTACCAATTGCGTGGTTTCGTTTACAAGCGCAATGGCTTCGAGTATCTGCTTGCTGCCTTGCCCTTGCTCTTCCATCGCGCAACGGATATTGTCTTCCTGCTCTGCAACTGTTTTTACACTTGAATCAATTGCCTCAAACTTATTAAGCACATTTTCTGTGGATTGAGTAATCTTATCGATAGAAGTTTTTATTTTTTTAAGTACAGCGCTGATTGTCTTTGACTGCTCACCTGAGTTTTCTGCCAGTTTGCGTATCTCGTCGGCAACAACAGCGAAGCCCTTGCCCGACTCCCCTGCGTGAGCTGCTTCAATGGCAGCATTCATCGAAAGAAGATTTGTCTGACTGGCGATGTTTTCCATAACAGCGTTAATTTCCAAAAGACCTTCGGATTCCCTTGCGATTTCCTGGATATCCGCAGCCACTTCGGACAAACCAGCCCTGCCGATTTCCGAAGCCTCCAGCAGGGTTTTTACATTGGCTGCATTGTTAACAAGAGTTCTTGTAACGGAATTTATATTGGCAAGCATTTCTTCGATTGCCGAAGATGACTGGGATACGCTTGAGGTCTGCTTTTCCACATGATCGTTGAGCTTGCCAATATTGGCGGTAATTTGCTCCATTGCAGCATTGGTTTCGGTAACGCTGGCACTTTGGTTAAGCATCTGGTTTTTGATGCTCTGAACATTGGCGGTAATCTCGTTCATTGCCGCGGCTGTTTCTGTCGTGTCTGCGGCAAGATCATCTCCTACCGCGGTTAGTAAATCCGCCTCCTTTTTTATGGTTATGACCAGATTCCTGATTTTCTCCAGAGTCAAATTGAAGTAGCCTGCCATTCTGCTTATTTCGTCATTGCCTTTTTCCGGAATAATGCGGGTAAGATCTCCCTCTCCCTGAGCAATATCCTTTAAGGTATCTGCGACATCAACGATAGGTCTAGTCATTTTGTGGTAAATAAAGAAGGCGATTGCTGACATGAGGATTGTTGCTGTTGCCGCTATAATAATAGCATAATTGACCATTCTTCGAACTGGAGCCATGATAGTTCTGTCTGCCTTGGCAAGCATTATCGTCCAGGTCAAGCCAGAGTCCCCCAAAGCAATGTGGCTAAGGTTTAACTCCACATTGCTTCTCAGAGTAGGTGAATAACTTTTTTCCTGAAACGGAGTTGCATTAGTTACTGCATTAAAAGCAGCTTCAAGGCGCTTTCCGTAAATCAATTCTGTGTCACGCATCATGCTGCCTGTGATTTCGGGGCGGAAGCTTGCTATGATAAATCCATTGTCAGCATAAATCGACATTGCGGCAATATCCTGGTTCTCCCGCATTAGCTCCATAACCCGCGGCTGTACAAAAGCAATATCCCAAAAACATGAGACCAGACCTACCGGCTCGTTGGTACGCGGATTAATTATTGGGGCAGATAACCTGACCACGTGGGTATCCCCGCTCCATATAGTTCTCTTAAGCGGATATTCTGCAAGAATTTTTCTGCTATTTGGTCCATTAAGGTGGTTCATGAACAGGTCTATTGCCAAATCATTGACAGTATAGACTGATATTATCTCTCTGCCCGTTTCCTTGCTGAAAGCAATGGCGTGCTGCCCGGTTCTTGTAGTTCCCGGTCTGCCAACCATTTGAGCGTCCATGTTATCAAGAGCGTTGGGCTTCCATGTTACACTAATTTGGAGTAAGTCTGGTTCTGCTGCAAGGGTGCTTCTGGCCATTTCATCGTAAATGTTACGCCTGATTTCAGGAGTTAGCATCTCATAACCTGACATTGCACCAGCCAAAGTACGCAATGTTTGTAAAGATTTGTTAACACGCCCTTCCCAGTAATTGGATTGGGCGTTGTTTAGGGAAATCATATGCTGTATGCTTATTTCCTTGCTTACTCTTGCTGCTCTGTAGACCAGCACGCCGGAAACAGATGCTGCTACTACAAGAGCCATAGCGATCCCGATAATAGTCAGCTTGTACTTGATTTTCATATACTCTACATCTCCTTTTGCGAAAAACATAAACTATGTTTTGCTTTTAGTTTTGCCTAAAGCTCCAGGATACGTCATTACTGAGCTAAATTCCTGAAGTAGATTCTTGGAGTAGATTTCTGGGGTAAATTCCTGAAGTAGATTTTTAGAGTAGGTTCCTGTCGTAAATTCCTGAAGTAGATTCTTGCCCTTTGGCTGGAGTTTTAAGTCATTTCTTACTATACTGTTTATACTATAAAATTTAATATTGCAATAACTTTTTTTCCCATTCACACTAAGGGGCATCATCAGTATGAAAGGTTACCCTTTTAATTTTTCTTCTTGCTCGTGCCTTTTAGTTCGGCTTCGGTACGAAAATCGTTCGTCGAAGAAAAAAAAAGAAAAATTTGAATAAAATGTTGATGATTTAGAAAAGTCTTTGTATCTTTTACTTGAAAAAACAAAACAGATAAAAACATATATTATAAGGAAGGAAATAAGTATGGCTAAAAAGTTAGAATTTAACGAAGCATCAAGAAAAAAGCTTTTTATTGGCGTTGAGAAGCTCTCAAATGCGGTAAAAGTTACGCTCGGTCCAAAAGGCAGGAACGTTCTTCTTGATAAAAAATTCGGCGCACCAACAGTTACAAAAGACGGGGTATCTGTTGCAAAGGAAATCGAACTCGAAGACTCGTTTGAAAATATGGGCGCACAGCTTGTTAAAGAAGTTGCCACAAAAACCAATGATGTTGCCGGAGATGGCACAACCACAGCTACAGTTCTTGCATATTCAATTACAAAAGAAGGAATAAAAAGCGTTGCAGCGGGAATTAACCCAATGGCTATCAAGAGGGGAGTTGATAAAGCAGTAGCAATTTCCGTAGAAGAAATTAAAAAAGCTGCAAAAAACATTAAAGATAAAAACGAAATCGCTCAGGTTGCGTCGATTTCTGCAAATAATGATATGGAAATTGGTCAGCAGATTGCCGAAGCAATGGAAAGGGTTGGAAAAGATGGTGTTATTACTGTAGAAGAATCAAAAACAATTGATTCATACATCGATTTTGTTGAAGGAATGCAGTTCGACAGAGGATATTTATCGCCATATTTTGCTACAAACAGAGACACAATGACTTCTGTTCTTGATAATCCATATATTCTTATTTATGACAAAAAAATTGCAAATATGAAGGAACTTCTTCCGATTCTGGAAAAAGTTGCGCAGTCCGGCAAGCCGATTCTTATTATTGCAGAAGATGTTGAGGGCGAGGCTCTTGCAACGCTTGTTGTAAATACGCTAAGGGGAACGCTTGTTGCTGTTGCTGTAAAAGCTCCGGGTTTTGGCGACAGAAGAAAAGCAATGCTTGAAGATATTGCTATTCTCACAGGCGGTCAGGTAATTTCCGAAGACCTTGGTCTCAAGCTTGAAAATACAGAACTCGATATGCTTGGAAAAGCAAAAACTATAAAGGTTGAAAAAGAAAATACTACAATTATTAATGGTGAAGGCAAAGCTTCTGACCTTAAAGACAGAATTGCGCAGATTAAGGCTCAAATCGAAGATACAACTTCGGATTATGACAGGGAAAAACTCCAGGAAAGGCTTGCAAAGCTTGCAGGCGGGGTTGCGGTTATTAATGTTGGGGCTGCTACAGAGGTAGAGCTTAAGGAAAAGAAGCACAGGGTAGAGGATGCACTTTCTGCTACAAGAGCTGCGATTGACGAAGGCGTTATTCCGGGCGGCGGAGTTGCGCTTATTCAAGCTGTTCATGTTCTTGCAAAAACAGATATGGCAAATATTCCCGAAGATGAAAGAGTTGGTTTTAATATAGTAAAAAGAGCTCTTGAAGAACCTATCAGGCAGATTGCAGAGAATGCTGGTCTTGACGGAGCTGTTATTGCAGAAAAAGCAAAGCATGAGAAAAAAGGCATTGGTTTTGATGCAGACAAGATGGAGTGGGTAGATATGCTGAAAGCTGGTATTATAGACCCGGCTAAGGTTACGAGGTCTGCTCTTCAGAATGCTGCTTCGATTGCAAGCCTTCTTCTTACAACAGAATGTATTGTTACAGACCTTCCTGAAAAAGATGCTCCTGCTGCTCCTGGCGGTCATCCGGGAATGGGCGGCATGGGCGGAATGGGCGGCATGATGTAATATCAGCCTCTTTTGGAAAATATATCTTAGAGGGAGTGTTCTCTTTGGAGCATTCCCTTTTTTTAATGTTTAATATGATTTAATCTGATAGAAGCAGAAAAAGTTGTGTGGTATAGTCGAATAGGGTTTACAATATGACAAGAGAAGATTTTATTTCTACCATAGGTTATGATGGGGATTCCGCATTAGTGGACAGAAAAGCAAGAAGAAAGTATTCCGGAATGACAACAATAGAGCTGGTTGAAGCAGGGTTTTTCAAACCTGCATTATGCTCTGCAATATATTCAGAAAATCCTGACGAATTAAATGCTGTTCTTGAAAAATATAATTCATTAACGGAAAAGAAAATAGATACAGCGGAGCAGTTAAAGCTTGTTCTTGGCATACAAAGAATGCCCGAAGAGATAACAAAAACCGTTGTAATATAATCATCCCGATTCGTATTCTTGACTACTATTGCGATAGATGATATTTTTTATGTACTTTAAAAATATTTTTATAAAACAAGGAAATTTTTATGATTAATTTAATAAGCAGTCTCCCTTTGATGCAAGCCGGCGGCGGGATGGCTACAACCGTGCTTACTTTTGGTGCAGTAATTGCAGTATTTTACCTTTTAATTATACGACCGCAGCAAAGAAAACAGAAAGAAACTCAAACTATGATTAGTGAGATTAAAAAATTCGACAAAGTTATTACAATCGGCGGAATAAAGGGAGTCGTACAAGCTGTAAAAGAAACCAGTATTATTCTTAAAGTAGATGATAATACAAAAATTGAATTTACAAAAAACGCTATTGCTACAGTGGTTGAAAAATATGAATCAAAGAGTGATAAGGTTGATGCTGATGCTTCATCTAGTGAGGAAAAAGGTAATTAAAACTTCAACAATCGGAGTTGTTTAAATGAGCAAACGTTTTAGATTTTTTATTGTACTCTTGGTATTAGTCATTGCCGGGGTATTTTTATATCCTACAATAAACTGGTATTTTATGGTGCCGCAGGAAAAAAAGGATATTGCATTAGGTTCGAGAGAGCAGATAAGAAATTATGCAATGAGCAGAGCTGCCAGAGAGCTTGACAGAATCAATGAACTTGCGAGGCTGGACAGTAATGCCGATGTTCCAAGAGAATATCAGTTCCTTGTCAGAAAAGCGAGAGCTAATAATAGGCTTACCGGAAGAGATATGCCTTCAAGGTGGACAATCGGCGAGGTTCTTTTAAGCTTCGGCACACAAGAAAGGGTCTTTAGAGCGCTTGAGGCATACTACAGAGATGAAATTTTTGCGCTTCAGGACAGAAGCAATGGAATTATACAGCTTGGGCTGGATCTTTCGGGCGGTATGAGTGTTCTTCTTCGGGCAGATATGGAAAGCCTTAGAGAGCGGCTTGGTCATGCTCCTTCGGCAGAAGACAGAAGAAATGCCATTGCGCAGGCTATAGAAATACTTAATACCAGAGTAGATAGATTCGGAGTTACAGAACCTGTTTTACGAAGCCAGGGGGATACTCATATTCTTATTGAAATTCCTGGAGCAGTAGATCCGGAGCGGGTAAATGCTTTTCTTATGGGAGCAGGCGGGCTTAATTTTCATATTGTTGACGATGAAGCGACTGCAAGAGCTATGGCCCATATATATGAATATGGAATAGAAGCGCTGCACCCGGATACAGGTCAGCCTCTTGATCCGACAATTATTCCAGCCGGCGTTGTCTTAAGAGAATTTGTTCAAAGAGATGAGTATGGAATTAACAGGGTTATAAGATATGTTGCAATAATGGAAATACCGGGTCTTCACGGTGATCATATTGTAAATGCCCAGGTTGGAACTGACCATATTACAGGAAGACCGGTTATTAATTTTATTCTTGATAGAGAAGGCTCTCAGATTTTTGCTCAATTAACTTCTGCTAATACACAAAGAACAATGGCAATAGTTCTCGATAATCAGGTAAAAGCAGGCGCGACAATAACCGAAGCAATTACAGGCGGTCAAGTTAGAATGACTGGCTTTGGCAGGGAAGAAGCCAATGCACTTGCTCTTATCTTAAGAACAGCCTCGCTTCCGTTTGAGCTTACAATAGAGAGCCAGCAGGCTGTTGGAGCTTCTCTTGGAGAAGACTTGATTAGAGCAGGTCTTAAGGCAATTATGCTTGGTTTTATTCTTGTTGTAATTTTTATGATACTCTATTACAAAGGCGCAGGACTTATTGCAGATATCGCACTGGTTATGAATCTATTTCTTATGATGGCGATACTTTCGGCTTTTAATATGACGTTAACTATGACAAGTATAGCAGGGCTGATACTTACCGTAGGTATGGCGGTGGACGCCAATGTAATTATCTTTGAAAGAATAAAAGAAGAATTAAGAGCCGGCAAAACAGCAGAAGCTGCTGTTAATATGGGATATAAAAAAGCTTTCTGGACAATTATGGATTCAAATTTAACATCACTTATTGCAGTGATTTTCCTTTCACAGTTGGGAACAGGTCCTATACAGGGATTTGCATATGTTCTTGCGGTAGGAATAGTTTGTTCAATGTTTACAGCTCTTTTTGTAACAAGGCTGATTTTTGATTTTAGCCTTACTTACTTTGGAAAAAAACACTTGAGCATCAGTTGGAGGATAAAATGAGCGATAGAATAATTCGTTTCACCAGACTAAGAATACCTGCACTTATTTTATCTTTATTTGTGATAATCGGCGGTATAGCCGGAACAGTGTATAAAGGCGGTTTCAACTTTGGAATTGATTTTAGCTCCGGTTTATCAATGAGAATTCAAATTGCAGAAAGTGTTTTAAAAGTTTTTTATACAGGGCAGGACAGAGCTATTATAAATATCAGAGATAATACTCTTCAAATAACTTTTATAAGAGACGGCGGCTTGATCAGGGAGGATAACTTTTTTGTTCTTGCAGACTATCCAACAGTTGCGGATTTGGCTTATGCACTTTCAGCTATTGATGAAATAATTGTGGAAGAGACAGGCAATGCCAGGCTTCCGGCTTCGACAATCATGGGGCTTAATTTTGTAACTGATTTAACAGAATCAGGCGTAATACTTAACAGTGCAAATACAAATACGGATAATTTTATTGATATTGGCAGTATAAGGGAAACTCTTGCAGAGCTTGGTTCCGTAAGAATTCAAACAGCCGGAAGAGCATTAAACCAGGAATTTATTATAATAATGCAAAACAGGGATGGAGCAGATGGTTTTGCTGCACAAGCTACATCTCAAATTTTGGGAGCTCTTGGCAGTGCGTATGGCGCTGATAATTTGGTTGTAAAACAATCAGATTATGTTGGTCCCCAGTTTTCCGAAGCTTTGGGTAATCAGGTTATACTGCTTATATCTCTTACTCTGCTGCTTATACTTGTTTATATTTGGTTCCGTTTTAAACTTGAGTATGGCGCTTCGGCTGTTACAGGTCTTATTCATAATGCCTTGGTTATGGTGGGGATTATAGGCTTTTTCCAGTTTGAAGTAAACACAGCAACTATTGCGGCAATTCTTACAGTAATTGGATATTCTCTTAATGATAATATCGTAATTTTTGATAGAATAAGGGAGAATCAGCTACTTTTAAGAGATAAAGAAAAAGACTTTACCAAAATTGTTGATAAAAGTATTACACAATCGTTGGGCAGAACAATTATAACATCTTTTTCAACGCTTCTTGCTGTAGTTGCCATTTATATTTTTGGCTCGGGCGTAATACAGATATTTGCCTTAAATCTTATGATTGGTATTGTTGTTGGTACATATTCTTCTATTTATACAGCATCGCCTTTGCTTATCATGTTGATGAACTTTTCAAAGAAAAGAAGCAAATTTGCTGCTGATCTTGAGAAAAAAGCAGAGGACAAAACTCTGGAAGCAGAAGAGCCTAAAAAGCTTTCGGAAGAACCAAAAAAAACTGCCGCAGAACCAAGACAGCTTCCGGCTGAATCTGCAAATACCGAAGAAAAAGCGGATAAAGAAAACAAAACGCCGCCCGCACCAGGCACGCCGGGTGCAAGATGGCAGCCAAAGAGAAAAAAGAAAAAGTAAAAATTTTTTGATACGGCAATTAAAAGAGCTTTCTGTATTTGCAGAGAGCTCTTTTTTTCTCTTTGCTCTGTTGCGGTCTCTTTTTTTTTTTGATATAAATAGTAAGTGCTGGAGGGGTAAATGGAATTTTTTGAAAAACGACTTAAAGACAGCGATCCGGAAATATGGGCTGCAATAGAGAAAGAAAAAGAAAGACAGAATAAAAATCTTGAATTAATTGCTTCGGAAAATAATGTCTCAATGGCGGTTCTGGAAGCAGATGGATCTGTTCTTACAAATAAATATGCCGAAGGATATTCCGGAAAAAGATATTACGGCGGCTGCGAACATGTTGATGTAGCGGAAACCCTTGCAATAGAAAGGCTAAAAAAACTTTTTGATGCAAAATTCGCAAATGTTCAGGCTCATTCAGGTTCCCAGGCTAATATGGCTGCATTTATGACTCTTGTAAATACAGGCGACAAAGTTATGGGAATGGACTTAAGCCACGGAGGGCATCTTACGCACGGGCATCCGCTCAATTTTTCGGGTTCGCTTTATAATATTATCTCTTACCAGGTTTGCCCAAAAACTTTTATGATTGATTATGATGAGGTAAGAAAAATTGCTGTCCGCGAAAAACCAAAAATGATTATTGCCGGAGCCAGCGCATATCCAAGAATTATAGATTTTGCAAAGTTTCGGGAAATATGCAATGAAGTTGGCGCCTCCCTTATGGTTGATATAGCGCATATCGGCGGGCAGGTTGCAACAGGGCTTCATCCTTCGCCTGTTCCGTTCGCAGATATTGTAACAGGCACAACGCACAAAACTTTGCGCGGACCGCGGGGCGGGTATCTGCTTACAAATAACGAAGAGATTGCGAAAAAGTTTAATAAAGATATTTTTCCCGGCATCCAGGGCGGTCCTTTAATGCACATTATTGCTGCAAAAGCAGTTGCATTCGGAGAATGCCTTAAAAGCGAATACAAAACTTATATGCAGAATGTTAATAACAACGCAAAAGTGCTGGCAGAAGAACTTGTTAAACAAGGGCTTTCGATTGTCTCCGGGGGAACAGATAATCATTTAATGCTTATTGATGTCTCCAAAAATAGTCTTACAGGAAAAGTTGTTGAAGCAGCGCTGGATAAAGCAGGAATAAGCGCAAATAAAAATACAATACCTTTTGATACGCAAAAACCCTTAATTACAAGCGGAATAAGAATCGGAACGCCGTCGGTTACTACCAGAGGAATGAGTAAAGATGAAATGAGGAAAATCGCAGACTTTATCAAAAGAGTTATTGATAATGTAAATAACGAAAGCGCTCTTGGTTCCATAAGGGACGAAGTTTTTAGCTTAACCGCAAAGTTTCCAATGTATAAATAATTGAGTAAAAGCGGTACGACAAGGCACTGCGTTCGTGCCGCTTTGCGTACCCTTTATTTATCCCGGCGAGCCTGGCGGCGAAGAAGCGCTGTCTTTTTCCAGAACTTTGCGCTGAAAGAAGAATTTTAAAAATGTTTCTTCCTTCATGTTGCGTGTAACACGGTAGATAATCATGCAAACTGCATAGGTAAACAAAAATCTGCCTGCTATTATTGGAAAAGCAGCTCCTCCAATTGAAATCATCAGTATGTTATCTTCGATAACAGCATGGTGCGATGTAACAAAAAATACTGTGTAGAGAAATTCTTTCTTTTTAATCTTTCCTGCTTTTGATTCTTTTATAAAGAATCCGCCTGCATACGCGTACCCAAGAACAGTTCCGATTATTGTTACTGGTATTGCGTTTCTTCCTATTCCAATATGTTTTAAGACTGGTCTTAGGATTTTAATAAGAATAATTAAAGCTCCGGAGCGCTCAAGAATTTTTATTATTATATTTAAAAAAAATATAATAACTACTATGGTAAAATAAAGCCTTAATTCCCCAAGAGCCCAACTCAACAAAGACTCTTCGGCGGGAGCTGTGCTTGTCAAAAAGATTTGGGGCGCAGTGTTATAGAGATTAAAAAAAGAAAAAATAAAGCCAAAGACTATTCCTGCAAGGACTCCCATGACAAGTTTATAAATAACAGATACTTTTAGCTTTATCCCTACTCTTGTATCTATGCCGCATTCTATTGGCACATTATGGGAAGTTAAAACCATTATTGAAAGCACAGTAATCTGGGCTTTGGTTATAGGCTCGTCGGGGAATATGGAGAGAAAAACAATTATTGCTGCATATACATTTGTGCATAAAGCTGCTGCCCATACAATGCCGTAAGCACCGGGAAGCCCTGCCAAAGACATTACAGGCGAAAGAATGTCTCCAATGTATGATATAAGCCCTAATTCTGTAAGTATTTTCATTACAATGCTTACAGGTATCATTACTTTAAAGAGAGTTTTGCATATATCGATAGTATTTAAACCTACGCGTTTTAATACCAAAAAAGCTCTTCTAAACATTGTAAGGTAAAATCTATTTTATTGCTTAAAAACATTCAAATACTTTTTTGAGGATATCTATTTGCAATAAAATGTTATTTGCACTAAAATATGCAACTATAAAGGAGGCGGAAAATGGCTTTTTGCGCACATTGCGGAACCAAACTAAACGAGGATGCCAGATTCTGCAACAGCTGCAGAGTAAAAATAGATGAAGCTGTTGGCGGGGAACAGAACCCATACGCGCCTCCTCAGTATAATACAATAAAACTTCGTGCAAAAAAATCACCCTGGCAATATTTTACCGGTGCAATGAAGAAATATGCTGTGTTTGAAGGCAGAGCAAGAAGGGCTGAATTTTGGTGGTTTACATTATTTGCCTTACTTCTTTCTATTCCTTTTGTTGTTCTGGATGTGATATTTGATTTGTATATAGCAGGAAATCCATATCTAGGGGTATTTGACACACTTTGGAGTCTTGCGATCTTAATACCATCGATAAGTGTAACAGTAAGACGTATGCACGATTGCAATAAAAGCGGCTGGTTTATGCTTATTCCGATATACGGCTGGATTATTCTTCCTCTTACCAATGGCACTTATGGTCCAAACAGATTCGGCGCAGACCCTAAGCACGAAAATAACCCGGAGGAAAATCAACAAAATATATGAAAAAACTACTTTTATTAAATGCCTGTATGAACAGGGAAACTTCACGGACATGGAGATTGTGCAAAGAGTTAATTACGTTACTTAACAAAGACAATGCTTTTGAAATAACCGAATTGATTTTGGAAAAGCTGAATCTTCAGGCTCTAACATCGGAAACATTAAACATAAGAGGCGAGCTGCTCAAAAAAGGAGCCCTTTCCGATGAATCATTTGGCTATGCCAGACAATTCAGTAACGCAGATTGCATTGTAGTTGCTGCGCCTCTTTGGGACTGCGGGTTTCCCGGAATATTCAAGAATTATGTTGAGGCAATAAGCATACCAGGTATCGTGAGTCTTTACGAAGGAAACGGCAAGCCAACAGGACTTTGCAAAGCAGAAAAGCTCTACTATGTTACCACAAGGGGCGGCTCCAATATTGGGGATGAAAAAGATCTGGGCTTTGCGACAATACAGGGGCTCTGTAAATTTTTTGGCATTAAGGACGTAAGATGCATTAGCGCAGAAGGGCTTGACGATGTTGATAAAGTCGAAGCAATAATGCAGAAAGCTATCGCAGCTATCCCCAGCAAGCTGTAAAGATTTTTCGCGACCTCGGTGTTACTTTTCCGCCTCGTTTTCCATCAGTTTATATAACTCCGGGGCTAGTTTTTTAAGATTTATTACTTTTAAATTGTGGTCTGTCCAGGCATGAAGGGTTTCGCCTTCTGCAAGAAGCGCGCCGTCGCTTTTTCTGTGAGCCGTGTATTTTATCTCAAGCCGTGCCGGAGTAAGCTTTTTTATTGACAGTTTTACCAGAACAGTGTCGCCATATCTTGCGCCTTCCCTAAAATCACACTGGAGTCGTGCAAGCGGGAGCATTATTCCCTCTTTTTCTATGCGAGCATATGGGTAGCCCAATTTTTCCATATAGTCGGTTCTTGCAGCTTCGAACCAAATAGGGTAGACAGAGTGATGGACTACTTTCATTTGATCGGTTTCTGCATATCGTACAACAATTTCTGTATCTGATTTCATTTTTACCTCAATGATTATTATTCGCCGACCCCGTCCTTCGACGGGGTAAACTCCGCGAGAGTTGCATGCAAACAGAGCTGCACATCCACCGAAGAAGTGAGGGTCGCTGGCGTGCTTTGCACGCACATGACCGAACGATGAGGTGGACAAGGGGCATAGCCCCTTATGAACCTAGCGAGGAGGCGAACAAAAATTATTTTACCAGAAGGCTAGTCTTATGGTAAAATAATTTTTATAATATATCAATGTAAAAGGGGTATACAAGTGCGGATTATTAAATTGTGGCGATTATTATATAAAATACTATTGGCGCTCGTTATTGTGGTGTTTTATTTTTTGACTGCAACTTTTGCATTTATTCTTCCTGTCAATAAGTATAAAAAAAGAAAAATTCTTACCAAAATATATGGTTTTTGGGGCGCTGCTTTTCTGAAGCTATTGCGCGTAAAAGTTAATTTAACAGGCAATAGTTATTCCAAAGAAAAAACATGGTATATTATGAGTAATCATGTCTCTTTTTTGGATATTATTATAATAATGACAAACTTTCGAACAGCTTTTATTACTTCGATGGAAATGAAAAAGCGCTTTCTTCTGGGGCAGATTTGTACTGTGGCAGGTTGTCTTTTTGTTGACAGAAGAAAGATTACAACGCTAAAAAATGAAATACCGGAGATAAGCGGGGCATTAAAAAATAATCTGAATGTTTGCTTTTTTCCCGAAGCTACATGCGCAAATGGCGTAGAGCTTTTGCCTTTTAAAGCAGCTCTTATGAGCGCTGTTGCTGGTACAGGAGCGGAAATTCTTCCGCTAAGTATAATGTATAAAAAGATAAACAAGAGACCGTTTACCACAGATGATTTTCGGGAAATCGGTTATTTTGGGGGGATGAAGTTTGCTCCGCAGTTTATAAAACTGTTAGCGCTTAAATCTCTTGAAGTTGATGTAGAAATACTTGAGCCTTTTGATCCGGTAAACCTTGAGTACAAGGGAATACGCGATAAGGTTTATGACATAATAAGTACAAGATATTATCGGTATATAGACGAGATTAGGAGCGCAGGCTCTAAATAAATGCTTCGTTGGCAAGTATTTGCTCAGAATGCCCATATTATAAAAAAGTGATATCACTTTATCGAGGCTGAAGGCTGATACGCGAGCCGCGCCAGAAACTTCGTTGCGGCGTGCCGTTAGGCGAAGCGCAACGGCCGTAAGCCCGGTTTACATATAAAAGTTCGGCAAGATTAATTGCTCTCCTCGAATATTCTGTTTACAATCTCAAATACCTTGTCTCTGTCTTTTCCAAAAACTATTTGCAAATAATATGTCTCAACACAATCTTCGCAAACAAAGTATCTGCCTGTAGGCGCTGATTTTTTAATCTGATCTTTAACAATTTCCACAGCTTCTTTCGGAGTTTTGTCTTTAAATAAAGAAGGCTTCTGCTTTCTTACCTGCTCAACAACTTTGTTGCTGTAGTTTTCTGCCATAAAAGCTTCGTCTACGCTAAGCATTGTGCTGTCTTCTTCTGTCATGCGCGCAAGGCATATATCGCAATAAGCCTCTTTTATTTTATGCTTTTTCCATATTGCTGCTGCTGCATAGAGGCGGTCAAGATAATCCCATGCGATAAGAAAAAATGCTGCATCGTTATTATCCTGTTCTCTGGCCCAGTCAAGAGCCGGCTGCCCGTTTTCCATGCAAGATCTTTTATCTGCATTTTTTATTAAGAGATATTCTGTTTCTTCCAGCCGTTTGTTTACAAGAGCGCCTGCAAGGGGTGTTAACCCTGCGCTGTTGGATTTATCAACCATATCAGGATATTTTTCCAAGAGCGCTTTTAATTTTTCAAGTTCGCCGGAAGAAGCTGCTGTTATTATATTATCTAAAATATCCATAAAAACTCCATAATATTACTATTTTTACATACCCCATATTTGTTTTGGGGCAACTTTGACTAAATATAACTATAATTTTGATTTTTTATAACAAAATTCTGCAATTTTTTTGAAAAAATGTTCAGGAAGACGTTCTTTTGGAGCTGTATTCTCGTATTTGCCGACGAAGTTAGATTATCAAGCATTACTGCATGAAGTGCAGTAATGCCAGTTTAAGATTATTTTTTTTGACGATCTCTCTGCAAAGATCTACAGATGCTATTACATCGTCAGGAAGATGAGCATCTGAGTTGCAGATAACTTCGACTTCGTAGTCTGCTGCGATTTCCCAGAATGCATCTATAGGGTAGGGATATCTTGTTCCCTCACTGGCTTCTACAGGAGCTCTTCGAAAGCCGCCGCCGTTTATTTCAAGAGGTATATTATTTTTTTTAGCAGCTTTGCATATTTCTTCGCTTGCTTTTATAGTTTCTGCATCCCATTTTAGCGTAAAAAGCCCAAACAAGTCGGGGTGCCCAACAAAATCAAAAACCCTGGATTCTATCATTTTGACTACAGCTTCTCCGTATTGCCTTACCATTCCGCAAACCTCTCCGCCGGAATAGCAGCAAATCCATTTATCTTCGTGCCGCAAATAATGCACGCTGCCTATAAGGTAGACACAATTTCTTGCACCCCGGAGCTCATCAGTATAAAAATTTGTATATTCCGGGTCCCAATCGCACTCCATTCCTTTTACGATTTTGAGATCAGGATGCGCTTCCCGTGCTCTCATGAATGCTCTGTCGTAGCTGTCGAGCAGATCGATATCCATTCTCTCGTAACACCATTTTTTTCTGTCCGGAAAAGGCGTATGGTCTGATATTCCCAATACTTTGAGATTTTTTTCAACTGCTTTTGCTGCATAATCCGGAATGTCGCCTACTGCGTGCTTGCATCTGAATGTATGAGTATGAAAATTTCCTGTAATTGTGTCTTCAGTTTTCATTATAATACTTCCGGGGATTATTTTTTAGTGAGAGTATCATAACGGGATAATAATTACAATTAAAAAAACATCAGGAAAAAATATACTGATGTTTTCTAATACTTTTTGCCATGTACTTTTAAAAGATTAAATTCGCCCACATTGCTTATGAGCATGGCAGCCATAACCCCGGCCTCTACGGGATCGCTTATTACAAGGTCACATGCTTTTGTAACACTGCCTGCCATATTAAGCGCAATTACAGGTATCCCGTATTCGGCTCTTAATTTTTTTACAGCCACAGTTATTTTGCCGCCCATAATAGAGCCTGCAAGAACAAGGATCCCAACCCTTTGCAGCTTGCCTACAGCATCTATTGCGTTTGCAATTTCGTTTTCCCCTATTACTGCGATTGTATCAACAGATATTGTTTCTCCGCGAATATTATGCCTGTCTGCTTCTGTGATTGCGCCGGATGCTACGCAGGAAACTTGCGCGCCGCCGCCAATAATAATTATTCTTTTTCCCCATGTCTTTTTATTCGTAGGCGTTGTCTCAACCGAAACTATTTCCGGAATCTCTTTTAGAGCTTTTATTACAACTTCGGGCTTGGACTTATTATCTACATGAAGAAGTATGTGGCATTTACCGTCATATTCTTTCCATAACTGGAAAGAAGAAATATCGCTTCCAAGATTATAAACCTTTGCTGAAATTTCCGAAATAAGACCATGCTTGTCTTTGCTTATAATTTCAAAAGCAAAGGATGCAGTGTCTTCGTGGCTAGAATGTTTCTTAAACCATGTATATCGTTCTTTTAATTTTTTGGGTATGCTCATAGATTAATGATTTTACTATTTTTTTTTTTAGTCAATAATAAAAATATAAAACTGATGAAATTTTTGCACCTGCCTGCAGGGTCTTGCCCTGCGGTCGCTTTGCGCGAATACCTTTATCGAAGGGCAGAGTTACGCATCTTTTTTTATGCACATAGCCGAATTTATTTTTTTTTCGAAATCGATAATCTGCTTGTTTAGAACTTTCTCAAAGTCTGACAATACTGATTCATGGAAATCCTTAATGAGATCAACTGAGTAGGCTTTTTTGGAAAAGAGATCTGGCGGGTCAATATTCAGGGCTGCGGCTATTCTTTCAATCATTTCAAATGACGGAGATCTTTTTTCCAATTCTATCATGGCAATATATGTAGGAGCAGTATCAATTTTTTCTGCCAATTTTACCTGCGACATACCAAGAAAACGCCGTCTTTCCTTGATATTGAGGGCTAAGATATGCCTTAAATTGGTCATTTCACCACCTATCCATAAGTTAATAAAAAGAATTTTATTTACCTGTGGGTTCCGAGATGCCTCATTTTAAAATGTTACCGAAAGTTATGGCTGCCTCATATAGAAAATGTTACCATAGCTACTTTTCCCTTTTGGTAATTTTCCGGTTCATTTGAGCGATCCGCTGTCTAAGACGAAGAATAGCTTTGTTAACATTGTGTTGAAGTTTGACCGGATTGTAAAGTTTAAAAGTAAATCTTTAGTTTTCTGTTGCGTTTGTGAAGATTCCATAAGCCTCTGAAACGGACTTTTTGGTTCATCATAAACTTTGATTTCCCTGGAACC
>WQTU01000127.1 GCA_009786125.1 Spirochaetota bacterium | reverse complement strand
GCAGGGTTCCATACAAGGGAGAATTAAAACCTTTTCTTAACCAGCTTATTGTAGGTCTAAAAAAAGGGATGTCCTATTGCGGCTGCAAAGATATAGAAGCTCTGCGCAATTACAAAAAATTTGTCAGAATGACAGTTGCCGGGTTAAAAGAGAGCCATGTTCACGATGTTACTATAGCAAAGGAACCGCCAAACTATACAAAATAAAGAGTTTTATACCCCGCAGCAAAGCTGCGAGGTATAAAACTCTTTGTTAACCTTCGTCGCCTCGGTACATAAGGGGCATAGCCCCTTGTCCACCTCGGCGTTCGGTCATGTGCAAACTATGTTTGCCCGCGACCCTCACTTATTCGGTGGATGTGCAAGTTTTGCTTGCCCGCGGTTCTCGCTTCGTCGGCAAATATTTTTTTTTCAGTAAGTATAAAGGAGCTTGAAACATGGAAGAATATTTTAATGATGCACGCAAAAGAATAATTGAACAAGCAAAGGATAAAGATGTTCTTCTTTTGATTTCCGGCGGCGTTGATTCTGCGGTTGTAGCTGCCCTTTTGTTAAAATCCTTAAATCCGGAAAAAGTCCACCTTATGTATATTAATACAGGGTTAATGCGAAAAAATGAATCAACAGAAATAGAATATAATTTAAAAAAACTTGGGGCGAAAAATCTTCATCTTGTAGATGCTTCGTGGCAATTTCTTAATGCATTAAAAGGAGTATCTGATCCTGAAACAAAGCGAAAAATAATAGGAGACCTTTTTATTACTGTGCAGCAGGAAGAGGTGGCGAAGCTTGGGATACCGCATAACGCTTTGCTTGCACAGGGAACGATCTATGCAGATTTAGTCGAATCAGGAAAAGGCGAAGGGAAAAAAGCTCATGTAAAATCGCACCATAATGTAAAATCGCCGCTTGTAGAGGAAAAAAGACAGAAGGGGGAAATTATTGAACCTCTTGACAAGCTCTACAAAGACGGGGTTAGGGAGCTTGGAAAACTGTTGGGGCTTGGTCCTGAGATTATAGGCAGGCATCCTTTTCCGGGCCCGGGACTTGCTGTAAGAATACTTGGGGAAGTAACGGAAGAAAAATGCAATATTCTTCGCGAAGCAGATTATATTTATATAAGCGAGCTTAAAAAAAGAGGACTATACGATAAAATATGGCAGGCATTTTCTATCTTGCTTCCTGTAAAATCTGTTGGAGTCGATGGCGCCGGTGAGCGAAGATACGGTCAAGTGCTTGCGCTGCGTGCGATAACGTCAAGAGACGGAATGACTGCGGATGTATTTCCAATGGATATGAAAGACCTTCTCGAAATATCTTCTTTGATTACAAGCTCTGTTCCTGCTATAGGCAGGGTGGTTTATGATGTTTCAAACAAGCCGCCTGCAACCATTGAGTGGGAATAGGGGTATTTAGTACCCTTTTTTGTAATTAAAACCTTTTATTAACTTAGGAGCCGAGTGTCGCGGGCAAACTTAGGTTTGCACACAAAGTACCCCTTGCGGGTGTGACCGAGGCGACGACGGTTAGCAAAGGATATTATACAGCAGGGCTTTGCCCTGCTGTATAATATCCTTTATTTTTCTCAAAAAAGATTTACTTTTTATTGCATTTTTCTTATAAATCTATTATATTTTAAGTGACAATTGAATATTGTGTGTTTGCAGGGGTACTCTTTTGAGTTGAGAAGGCAAAGCCTGACCCTTTGAACCTGTTGGTTAATACCAGCGTAGGAAGCAAATGAAATTGCAAGATTACAGGCGCTTTCCTTTTATGGGCAGCGCCTTTTTTTGTTTAAGAGGCGCATTTGAGGAGAATAGAGTAATATGTATGTGAATGGTAAAGAAATATCAGTGCAAAATAAAATATCTTTATACGAATTTCTGAATAAAGAAGGATATGAGATACAAAGGGTAGCAGTTGAAAAAAACGGAAATATTGTACCAAGAAAATCTTATGAAACAGAAGTGCTCTCTGACAAAGATAAACTTGAAATTGTTTGTTTTGTGGGCGGAGGCTGAGAAACGCTAATGCAGGCTCAAAAAATAACCGAAAGCGCCTTATTGGCGCGAAATATTCCGGGAATAAATGAGAAATTAAAAAAAAGCGGAATTGCCATAGCTGGGTTAGGAGGGCTTGGTTCAAATATCGCTGTAATGCTGGCAAGAATTGGCGTGGGAAAACTGCTGCTTGTGGATTATGATGTAGTAGAGCCAGGCAATTTGAACAGGCAATATTACGATACAACACATATCGGATTGTTAAAAACCGAAGCGCTTAAAAGCCAGATTAACAAGATAAATCCATTTGTTGATACAGAAGCTGTTGCTGTGAAAATAGAGGCAGGTAATGTTTTGGATGTTTTTAAAGACTATTCGATAGTTTGCGAAGCATTTGATGATCCGCAGTATAAAGCGATTCTTGTAAATGCACTGCTTGAAGCTGGTGGAAAAAAAATTATTGCTGCTTCGGGCATGAATGGGTATGGGAGCGCAAACAATATTAAGACAAAGCGAACACTTAAAAATCTTTATGTATGCGGCGATTCTATGCCAGCAGAGCAGGATGGCATTGGCTTTATGGCTCCAAGAGTCATAGTATGCGCAGCACATCAGGCAAACATGGCTTTGCGTCTTTTACTGAACATTGAGGAGGAGTAGAAAAACAATGAATGATCCTTTAATTATAGGGGGAAGGGAATTTATATCCAGGTTTATTTTGGGTTCAGGCAAATTTTCTCTTGAAATGACAAAAGTTGTCATAGAAAACGGCGGTGTCGAGATGGCAACGCTTGCTCTTAGGCGCGCGCACACAGGCGGAAAAGAGAATATTCTTGATTATATTCCGGAAGGAATTACGCTTTTGCCAAACACATCGGGTGCAAGAAATGCGCAGGAAGCAGTGCGTATTGCCAGGCTTGCAAGAGACCTTGGGTGCGGCGACTTTGTTAAAATAGAAGTAATAAATGATTCAAAATATCTGCTGCCTGACAATTATGAAACTATTAAAGCAACTGAGATTCTTGCAAAAGAGGGCTTTATTGTAATGCCTTATATGTATCCGGATTTAATTGCAGCAAGGCAAATGGCTGATGCAGGAGCTGCAACAATTATGCCGTTAGGCGCACCTATTGGCAGCAACAAAGGGCTTTTAACAAAAGAGTTTGTTAAAATCCTTGTTGATGAAATAAATCTGCCAATTATAGTTGATGCAGGCATAGGCAGGCCATCGCAGGCTTGCGAAGCTATGGAGCTTGGAGTAGCTGCAATAATGGCAAATACCGCGATCGCAACAGCAAATGATGTGGGAACAATGGCAAGCGCATTTAAGCTGGCTGTGGAAGCAGGAAGAAAAGCATGGCTCGCGGGGCTTGGCAGGGTGTTGGAACACAAGGCAGAAGCTTCAAGTCCATTAACAGGATTTTTGGAGGGTCATTAATTAAATGCAAAATGCTTTAATAACCGACAACGTAATGAACTATCTTGATTACATGGAAGCAACGGATTCCGGCATAATGGACAAAACATTAATGGCGACTGATAACTATATGTGTAAAACATATAGTGCAGGTGACGTAAAAAAAGCGCTTTGCGAAGATAGTTTGACATTTTATGACTATGCAGCGCTTTTATCTCCTGCAGCAGAAAATATGCTGGAGGAAATCGCAAAGCAAGCAAAAATCGAAACCCGAAAGCATTTTGGGAATTCCGTTAGTTTATATACACCCCTATATATTGCAAATTATTGCGATAATCATTGCACCTATTGCGGGTTTAACTGCAAGAATGATATTACTCGGGGAAAACTATCTTTCGAGGAGATCGAGGCAGAACTTAAAGCAATTTCCAATACAGGGCTGGAAGAAATTCTATTACTAACAGGCGAATCCAGGGAAGAGTCAAATGTAGAATATATTGGCGAAGCTGTAAAACTTGCGGCAAAATATTTCCCAACAGTTGGTATTGAAGTTTATCCTTTGAACACAGATGAATATGCCTACATACATCAATGCGGTGCTGATTTCGTAAGTATTTACCAAGAAACGTATGATGCAGATATATATGCAAAATATCACCTGAGCGGACCGAAACGCTCTTATCCTTATCGCTTTAACTCGCAAGAGCGCGCCATAAGGGGCGGCATGAGGGGCGTTAGCTTTGGTTCGCTTCTTGGCATTGGCGATTTTCGCAGGGATGCTTTTGCTACGGGAATCCACGCATATTTGCTGCAGCAAAAATATCCTCACGCAGAGATTTCGTTTTCTGCTCCAAGAATACGGTCGTTTATAAATAGCCGGGATACGCAGGAATCTCAAAATAGTGTCTCCGAAAAACAACTTTTACAAGTTCTGCTGGCTTACAGAATTTTTATGCCCTTTGTTTCTATCGTTATCTCAACAAGAGAGCGGGCAGGGTTCCGGGATAATGTAATAGGATTGGCAGCCACAAAAATGTCTGCTGGCGTAAAGGTTGGAGTCGGCGGACACTTTATGGAGAAGAAAGGCGATGAGCAGTTTGAAATATCCGATGCGCGGAATGTTGACCAGGTGCATACAATGATACTTGACAGAGGACTTCAGCCTGTTTATTCAGACTACATCAGAATGATATAAAGGGTTGCGAAGTTTACCCTTTATAATCCAGGAGAAAAACCATGAAGAAATTAGATTTAACTTTGTATTTTGTTACAGACAGCACAGATAAAACAGAAACAGATTTTCTGGAAATTGTAAGGCAAGCCTGCGAAGGAGGCGTAACCATTGTGCAGTTACGCGAAAAAGAAAGAAGCGGGCTGGAGTATCTCCGCCTTGCAGAAAAAGTCAAACAAGTAACAGACAAATACAACGTGCCATTGATTATAGATGACAGAGTTGACATAGCAATGGCTGTTGACGCAGCAGGAGTTCATGTTGGGCAAACCGATATTCCGGTTCATGTTGCCCGCAGACTGCTTGGGAAAAACAAAATAGTCGGCGCGACTGCAAAAACAGTTGAGCAGGCAAAAAAAGCAAAAGAAGAGGGCGCGGATTATCTTGGAGTTGGGGCAATTTATCCGACAACAACAAAAGTTGTTACAGTTATCACAGAAGTATCAATACTAAATGAAATTGCTGTTCAAACAAATATGCCGGTTGTAGCAATAGGCGGACTAAATGCTTCGAATATGCATGTTTTATATGAGAGCATGGCAGACGGAATTGCAGTAGTAACGGCAATTATGAAGAGTAAAGATCCGCGTAATGCAGCTATGTCATTAAAAAAACAGGTTTTGGATAATTTTAAAAAAATAACCAATAGCCGATAACGCTATAGTAAAGGAGAATATAATATGTCATTTTCAAGAGGATTGAAAGCTAAAGCTGCAAAAGTTTGGGAGGATGGTTATAACCACCCCTTTG
Source organism: Spirochaetota bacterium (assembly GCA_009786125.1). Classification (GTDB taxonomy): domain Bacteria; phylum Spirochaetota; class Spirochaetia; order CADAEX01; family CADAEX01; genus WQTU01. The sequence continues at coordinate 31,508 of WQTU01000127.1, read as the reverse complement.
TGCAGGAGCTTGGCAAAGGCACGCTGGATAAAGAAAAATTCAAGTTTTATTTATTGCAAGATATTCATTATTTGCTGCAATACGCCAAAGTTTTTGCACAAGCCGTGGTACGGGCAGAAACAGAAGAGCAAATGGTACAACTTACTGCTGTTCAAAATTATATTTTTGCAGGAGAGATGAATGTTCATCGCGAGTATATGAGCAGATTCGGAATAACATCTGCCGATGTCGAAGCCTATAAACCATCGCTTTATAATCGATGTTATACATCTAATATGTTGGCAATTGGGGTAACAGGCAGCTTAGCAGAAATTCTTGCAACAATTTTGCCATGCGGGTATACCTACGCTGACTACGGGCAAAGACTCAAAAAGCAATATGCTGACCGCTTGAAGGGCAATTATTATGAATCATGGATTGAGAAATATGCAAGCGATGAGTTTGCAGGTTCCCTTGAGTGGATTTTTAATGAACTTGATAATCTTGTTGCAAATATGACAGATAAGCAGCGCGAGAGAATAGAAGAAATATTTATCTCCAGTGTTGAGTTTGAGTATCTGTTTTGGGATATGTCTTATAAGCAACAGATGTCGTACTAACAATTTACTCCCGCAAAGGCGGGGGTATGCAAAAAGTATGGTCATCCATATTACGGAATTCTTCTATTAGCCTGTCGATTCTGGCAATGTGTCTATTTATTACAGTGTTATAATTAAGCAAACCTTCCCTGATTCTATGCGCCTGGTCTTCCCAGTGTTGGACTTCTTCAAGCACGATCCATGATCTGGGTACTTTGGCACTCCATCTAAGAGCTTCTTCCCAGTAAATTCTGGCAAATTCATAAATTTCCCTTGCTCTTTCAAGGCTTCTGATATTTATATCCCGAAATGGGGCATTGAAAAAATTAGCTTGCATTCTGTCGAATCTGCTTCCAAGCCCTAAATATGATTCAACAAGTTTCAGGCTTACATGCATTCTAAAAAGATTTCTGTATCTTTCCCATTCTTGCGGAGTTCGTATGACAGCAAGTGCATTTAAAGGATTAGCAAAGTCTGCGCGTAAAGCCTGCTCAAGCCAAAATATATTTTCAAGATGGTCTTCTTTGTAGTGGTGAAGCTGTCTATGATATAATCTGTAAAATTCTTCTGCATAGAGAATTCTGTGTGCAAAAACAGATGTTAGCGGTAAAACCAAAAATATAAGCAGAAAAACAATTTTTAATTTGATCATCATAATTTTATCGGCACTGGGAAAGAATTTCCCATATTTTTTCATTAATTATTTCCGGAGATTCTTCTCCGTTAATATAAAAAGCTTTCATTCCGCTTTTTTTATACTTATTTATTCCATAGTTATAATTATCCAGAATATCTTTTTGAAGCTTTATATCTTCAAAAAGCTCTTTTCCGGCACGGTTTTCCATTCTTTTTTGACACTCTTGCGGACTGGTTGCGATAAAAAAAAGGTATTCCGGCAAGGGAAAATCATTGATTTCAATTACCCAGTTCCTTTTACAAGAGAGCGATTGATACGCAATTGAGGAAAAAAAATACCTGTCGCATATCACCCATTTACCTTGTTTAAGCTGCTCAATTATTCCATCTTTTCCGTAAAGATGATCATTTCTGTCTGCTGCAAACAGGAAAGCCAATGTCTTATTATCCAGAACATTTTTTTTTCTTAAAGCATCTCTGATAACTCTTCCAATAACCCCATCAGTAGGTTCCATAGTAAGAAAAGAAGCGATTTTTTCTTTATCAAGCTTCTGTTTTAACATTTTTAGCTGGGTTGTAGTTCCTGAACCATCAAGACCTTCCAAAACTACAAATTTCTTTAAAATATCTCTTATTTTCATACTATTTTTCCTAATATTTAATTTTTGCTATAAAATATGTTATATTATTTTTATTATTTCCGTAACATTAGTATAGTCTTACGGTTATTATATTATAATAGAAGATATCTCAAACAGGAATTTTTGGAGATAAAATTTATATAAAATGTTGCTAAAAAGTTATCGAAATGCAGTTATTTTAATTCCTCTTGCTCTTTTTCTTGGTGTTATAACTTTCTTCCTTAGCTTTTATTTTGAAAGAAGAATTAATGGTTTTAAAGAAGCAATTATCTCAAATTTTGAAGGAACAATAGACCGAACAATAACTTTTCAAACTATTTCCCCTTCTATATTGCAACATATAGAAATAAGAAACCTTCATATTGCTGATGTCATGGGCAAATACACATTTCAAGCAGATAGGTTTAGAATTAGATTTAGCCTGTTACGAATGCTTTTTTCCAATAAACACCCTGTAAGTATGATATATTTGGAAAATCTTACAGTTAATCTTAATACAGAATCTGACAAAAATATAATTGATATAATTACAAATAGCTTGATAGAAACAACTGGCAATAATGGTAGCTCAAGACCAATTGAAAAACTCACTGTACGAGGAAGAAATATTTCAATTAATACTGCTTTTAATACAGGAATTTACAAATTTAACAGGGTTTTTCTTGATTTAGCTTTTGACAAAGATGAAGTAAATTTTTTCTTGAGGTCAAATTTTTCCGCAGAAAATTTCTTTTTAAATGAAATAATAGGGTCTTTTGCTGCAGATATCAGAGTTGAAGGTTTTATAGATAGGGTATTACAAAATCATAACTATAACTTTGAGATAAGAAATTTTAGAACCAATTTTTTTAATTTAAGAAGACAAAACTTTAATATACAATATCAGAATGGAAGAATTGTTATAAGAAAAACTAAAGACAGAGCTCCGCTTGATTTTATAATAGAATATGATACTTTGGATAGAGTAATTTCTGCTTCTGCAAGATTTGAAAATTACTCGCCAGCCGAAAACTTAATCTCATTTACAGCTAATAGAAATCTCTTTTCGCTATTTAAGCCAAAGTATTCTGGAAGGATTGACCTGGTTTATTCTCTGGACTGCAGTGAAAATAGATTAACTTATAGCGGAAATATTTTATCTTCTGCAGATTCTTTGCATAATAATTTGTCTTTATCGTTTTCAGGAGATGGTAATTTTATAAATTTTACTACTCTCTTACTTGCAACAGAAAGAGGTACAATAGCTTATACAGGCTTGGTGGACTTAAAAACCTTTCTTCCTGCAGGGGTTTTAACACTTACTGATTTCCAGCATGGTTCAAGAAAGGGGGTAAATAGCCAACTTGTTTTTAATAAAGATGGAGAAGAAAGCGTAAGAGCATCTATACATATCGAATATGGAGAAAAAGTAATTGATATTGCAGAATTAAGGGTATCACATAACAATAGGAGATATTCTTTCCATTTATATTTGGAGACAGAAGCAGGCGGGTCATTATCCTACTCCGGGGTTTTATCTTTTGGCGGACAGGAACCTTCATTTACAACAGCTTCAGGCTATTTGGTTGGCGGCAGGGAAGACCGGTCTGTGCTGCGAAATCCCGGCAGACAACATCTGGAATCAACGCTGGTATTTAGAAATTTTGGGCTTGATTATATAACAGATTTTTTTCTTCCTGAATTTTTAACCAGAGGAATAAACCCTGCCTCTAATTTTTACATAGATGCTTCGATAAGAATAGCTACAAATTTTGAAACTTATACCATAGCTTCCAGTAACATAAAAATATACGAAGCCTCTAATATCGATAATTTTATTTCAGCTGCTATTAATATTGATGAGAAACGTATTTCTCTTACTAATATGTTAATTAACTTAAGAAACTATCGTGGTGAAGGGAAGTTTGAAATAAATAGAACCAATCAGTGGCAGTACGATCTTAGCTCGCGGCTTGTAGTAAATAATCAAATTTATAATTTTTCGGGTTCTATACACCCTGGAGCAGGATTTATAATAACTGGAGATTATCATTTTTATCTTTCTCTTTTCCAGTCAGATACCAGAGCTGTATTTTCTGTTTTTTCAGAAAGACTTCCTTTAATACTTCCTAATAATACCAGATCGTATCTGTCTTTACGTGTAAACGGATACAGCGATAACGATAACAATTATAGAATTTTTTTGCGCAATAATACATTAACCGGAATACAGACACCGCATACAACAATTGATCTTTCACTAAGCGCTTATATTGTAAATAACAACGTAAGAATAACTCGTATAACTTATAGGGATGGATTTTCAAGGCTTAATGGGATTGGCGATATAGTTGTCATAAATAATCGGGAAGTATATGGCTGGACACGTATCTCTGATGCCAGAAACAGAGAAAAATATCTTTTTAGTATAAATATAAACGATGATACTTTTTTAGCTTCAATTAACTTCGATAATTCACTTATGCAAAGAATTGGCGGACAGCAGGTAGCCGGGCATTTTTCAGGGCAAGTAACATATAAAAATCAGGCAGGGTTTCAGGAAATAAGAGTTGCAACTAAAACACAAGATGGATTGCTTTTGGGCACTAATTTTTTTGCTGAAATAGACTTGTATATATCTAAAAACGAAATTTCAATTAATAAATTAGAACTTGAATATGGTACAAATCGTATAGTAAATGGCGGGGGCTTTATTGATGGAATTAATCGAAATTATCTTTTTACCTCAGGATTTATTTCCAGGCGGTCGGCAGCAAATGCTTTTGAAAGTAATATAATAATAAACGGAGAATTATCCCGAACACACCATGCTAATAATTTGTTTAATTTATCTTTGTCTCAATTTGTTAGCGGGCGCCTTCTTTTAGGCATGGTAACAAGTGATTTAAACTATGACTTCTGGCAAGTAGCTTTTGTCAACGCAGAAGAATATTTTTCAATTTCCGGAGGACCTGAAAATTCAATTAATGCACATTTTGATAAAGCAGGAGAATTTGTCATATCGCTTCAGCAGCCTTTACCTATAGCCGGGTTGTTTTCAGGAACAATAGATGAAGGCAATATTCAAGCCACTTTTGCAAATATCTCTCTAAATCTTGATCTTATAGGATTAATATTATCCAATCCTCTCTTTAACCCTATAGGAGGAGTAGCTAAAGGAACCATAAATGTTTCCGGGCGGCTTGCTGACCCTGATTTTTTCGGAGAACTATCTATTGAAGGAGCGAGAGTTGTTTCTAGTTTAACCCCGCAAGCTATGGGACCTTTTGATACATATGCAGTATTTGATGGCAGAAGCTTTTCCATACCTGAGACATTGGTCAGAATGCAAAGATCCAGAATCAATTTTCAAATGGATGCAGCATTTGACCGCTGGATTCCAGGTGAATTTATTGTAATGCTCAGAACTCCTCCTGGTGCAACTGTATGGATAAGAGAGAGATTTGGCACTGTTGATATTGACGGATATGCATCAGGAGAGGTAGTGATTGAAAACACCGATGTTACTACGGTTACGGGAAGACTTTTTGTGACTAAGACAACAATTGCGCTTACTGAAGAAAATGGGGAAGAAATATATATACAGCAAGATGATCTTGGGGGATTGGTTCTGGATTTGGAATTGCTGACAGGACCGGGCATAGAGTTTTTCTGGCCGGCCAGAAGGCTTCCAATGCTAAGAACAACTGTTGCAGCAGGGCAAAGATTAAATATTTATAGAAATACAGTGACAAATGCTTTTTCTTTAACAGGTGATTTAAGAATGGTAGGCGGAGAAATATATTATTTTGGCAAAAGTTTTTTCCTGAGAGAAGGAATGATTGCTTTTGATGAAGATGAAGAGCAATTTGATCCTCATGTTACACTCAGGGCAGAATTAAGGGAGAGGACAGCTGACAATAGAAATATCAGAATATTTCTTGTAGCCAATAATAGCCCATTAAGCCGGTTTTCGCCCAGGTTTGAATCGAATCCCCCAATGTCAGAAACAGATATCTATATCCTGCTGGGGCAAGGTATTTTTGATCAGTTTGGAGGAGAAGATATAACCCTTACTTCTGCTCTTATGGGCGCTGGTTCTTACGGCACACAGTTTTTGGGGTTTATGCGGCCTTTTGAGACAGGTGTAAGAAATTTCTTAAATCTCGACTTTTTCATGGTTAGAACACATTTTTTGCAAAGAGCATTTCTTTATGATATTTTTAATGTAAGAAATGTAACCTACCGCGAAATTCATGGATTAAACACATATTTGGACAATACTTCGATTTTTATGGGAAGATATTTTGGAGAATACTTTTTTTTGCAAGGTTTAGTAAGATTAAGCACTTTGGGTTTTGACACACCGCGAAATTCTCGTTATGATATACCTGATTTCATGGGTATGTATATTGAAACAGATATAAGTTTGGAAATTGATACTCCTCTTGCTCTTATTAATTTAAATTTTTACCCGCAAATCACTAATTTTTATGATTCTTTATTAGATACAACTATTCAGTTGTCCTGGAGATTTTCATTTTGATCAGGAGCTTATAATGGTTTTTTTTAGAAAAACTTTCATTGTTTTTTGTTTTATTTTGTATATTTTACCAACCAGTATGCTTTTTGCCGACTGGTTTGAAGGCAGAGTCATTAGTGATATAAGATTCAGAGGGTTACAAAATATATCTCAAAGTGAAGTTACTGCTATTACAGCACAATTCATAGGAATAAATTATTCCGACGAACTTTTATGGAATATTCAAAATAGGTTATTTGCTCTTGATTTTTTTGAAGATATTGTTCCAACCGCTATTCCGGGAAATGAGAATTTGTCAAGATTTGACCCGGCAAATACAGTAATTATTGAATTTAATGTTCAAGAACACCCTGTAGTAAGAAGAATTCAAGTTGTAGGGAATAGAAACATAAGAAGAAATCAAATTTTGGATACCATATTGCTGAGACCCGGGGATATAATAACCAGGACAAGAATTAATATGGATAGAAACAATATTTTTGATTTATATTTCGAAAATGGTTTTCCTAATGTATCAGTAACCGGAGAAATAGGAGCTATTGATGATTCAAATATAGCTGATGTAATATTTAGAATTGATGAAGGGGCGCAAACAAGAATTAGCGAAATAAGATTTCAGGGAAACTCTTCGGTTCCTTCCAATACTCTAAGACGAACAATAAGTACAAGAAGGCAGTCTTTGTTCTCAAAGGGGTTATTTCTTGAAGCCAGAATAGAAGAGGATAGGCAAGCTATTATAAGACATTACAGAGACAGGGGATTTGTAGATGTCAGAGTAACAGATGTTATTTATGAACTTACCGAAGATGCGGATGGAAACCCGACAAATCTTATTATAACATTTGTTATAGACGAGGGAAGGCAGTATAGATTTGGCGGAATGACTTTTGCCGGAAATATTATAATAACAGACGAAGAATTATCCAGGCAGGTAAGAATGAGACCGGGAGAAATTCTTAATATATCCAGAGTGCAGGCTGATTTTTCAAGAGTAGCAGACCTTTATTTTGATGATGGCTATATTTTTAATATAATAACTATGGAAGAAATAAGAAATGAAGAAGAAGGCACAATTGCTTTTGTTGTAAGGATTGTTGAGCGAGGGAGAGCCCGAATTGAAAATATTATCATTAGAGGAAATGATAAAACAAGAGATCATGTTATCTTAAGAGAATTGCCTTTTGAAGTAGGAGATATTTTTAGCAAAAGAAGAATAATACAAGGAATAGGAAACCTTCATAATCTGCAATTTTTCGATGCAATAGAGCCGGATACCCCCCCTGGAAGCGTAGATGGTCTTATGGATCTTATTATAAACGTTGATGAAGGCAAAACAATAGATCTTCAGTTTGGTCTTACTTTTACTGCAATGGCAGGTGACCTCCCAATTATGGCTTTTGCCACATGGACAGACAGAAATTTTAGGGGTCATGGACAGGAATTAAGTATAGGCGGAGAGCTTTCCGGCATGACCCAAAGACTTACTGTAGGATTTAGAGAAAACTGGCTTATGGGAAGAAGATGGTCAGGAGGTGTTTCCGCGTCAGTAACACGCAGAACTACAGACAGAGCTCTGCAGGATATACTTCCGCCTGTTTTCCCTGGAAGTGATATTAGGGATGGGCATGTTCCTGATCCTTTTACCGGAATAATGGTTGATCCAAGAACAGGAGAACCTTCCGATGCTTCCAATGCAATAACAGATTATGAATTTGCATTAAGACGAGGATACCGTATTCCGCAATCTTATTTAATGGAATATCAATTATGGGATATATCTTTAGGATTAAATACAGGATATACATGGCATACGCCTATAGGAAGATTTAATACATCAACAGGATATGTCTTTTCAAGAACATGGGTAGATTATGATTCTTCAATCTTTAGACCGTTTAATGAAGCCATACGAGACAATTATCAAACCTGGCAAACCATCCAGAGAGTCTGGTTAAGCGCTTTTTGGGATACACGAGACATAGTGCATAATCCAACAAGAGGATTCTTTTTAAGGCAATCTGTTACTTACGTAGGAGGAATTCTCCCCTCTGCAAGGAATTATATAACTACAAATTCAAGAGGACAATTCTTTCGTACTCTTTTTTCAATACCTACTTTTAGGGACTGGAATTTTAGAGCAATACTTGGACTTAACTCTTCACTCGCTGTTATGTTTAACCAATTTGATGGTTCTTTTGATGCAACAACAGAGGATATGTTTCATATAGATGGGTTAACAATGGCAAGAGGCTGGGAGCGTCAATTTGACGGGCAAGTATTATGGGATAATTGGGCTGAAATAAGAATTCCTATAATGGCAAGGTTTATTTGGTGGGACTTTTTCTATAGCGCTACAGGAATGTGGCCGGATAGGGAGTTGTTTAGAACCTTTGATAAACATGACTTTCTCTTTTCTCTCGGAGGAGGTTTAAGGCTTACAATACCGGGAATTCCAATTGGATTTTATTTTGTAAAACGACATCAGTTTATTGATAATAATATAGTGTGGCACAACGGTCCTCTTTTTGCTAATTCTTTGGGACTTGACTTTGTTATTGGTTTTACACCAAGCTTTTTTTAAAAGCCAATTTTATTGTAAGATAAAAAACTTACAATAATTATTTAGAATATTTTTTTGGAGATTAAAAATGCGTAAATATTTTCTCTTAATTCTTTTTTTATTATGCGGATCTTATTTGCATTCGCAACAAATCGTAAGAGTTGGGGTTTTGGATTTCAACAGAGTAGTTTCTACCATTGCAGGCGATCCAAGAACTTTGCAGGAAATTGAGAGGCTTGTCAGAAATTTTGAAGAAGGTCTTAATAACTTTAACATAGAAATAGCGGAACTTGAAGATAGAAGACAAAATTTTTTGCACAACGGCGATAATTTTAGTGCATCACGAGTAGAGCAACAGATTACAAGAAGACGCGAGGAATTGGCAAGATTTACCAGAGATAGAACTCGGGAAATCGAAAACAGGAGAAGCAGGATAAATCAATCTCCTGAAGTACTTGCCAGAATACTTAGGGAAATAGAACATATTGCAGAAAGTCAAGGCTTTTCAATGGTATTTAATTCGCAAGACCCAAATCTTATATGGTGGAGTAAATCTGTTGATATTACTGATTTAGTAATAAACAGGTTAAGACCAAGAAATTAAGATGTCTTTAGATACTCCTGTAATACAGCAGTATAAAAAAATTAAGAGCCAACACCCGGATGCAATATTATTTTTCAGACTTGGCGATTTTTACGAAATGTTTGAGAATGATGCAAAAGAAGTAAGCTCAATACTTAATATAGTTCTTACAAAAAGGCACACAATTCCAATGTGCGGAATCCCTTATCATGCTGCGCCGAACTATATTGAGAAATTATTAAAATCAGGAAAAAAAATAGCAATATGCGAACAACTTTCAAGCACACCCCCAAAAGGTTCAAAAATAGTTGAAAGAGAAGTTGTTGAAATAATAACTCCGGGAACCATTGTAAATGAAAATTATCTGGACAATAAAAACAATAATTATCTTGCGTCAATATGCAAATATAAAAATTCAGTTTCATTTTCATATGTTGATATATCAACAGGTGAATTTTTTGTAAACACTATTCCGTTTGAAGAAAAAGTATCTGAAGAAAGTATTTTCCGCGAACTTTTAAAAATAGCGCCAAGCGAAATAATCATTCAGGAATCATTTATTGAAACAAATAATGAAATAAAAAAAATTATTGCTGAATGCGGCAATGCAGTAATAAACAGATATCCTGACTGGTCTTTTAATTTTAATAATTTATCTGAAATTTTAAAAAAACATTTTAATGTAACAACACTTAAAGGTTTTGGAATAGATGATAATTCTGCAGAAATAGTTGCTGCAGGAGTAATTATTGAATATTTGCGGGAAAGTGCAGGAGTATTGTTATCTCATATTACAAATATTAAAAAAATCAATACAAATAATTACCTTGAACTTGACGGGAAAGCAGTTAAGAACCTTGAAATAATACGCAATATGAATGATGGCTCTGCTAAAAATACATTACTTAGTATTATTGACTACACAAAAACATCAATGGGCGGAAGGTTATTAAAAAGATGGATTCAAAACCCTCTGAAAAATTGCGATTTAATAAACAATAGGCTTGATCTGGTTGAATTTTTTTATAAAAACCAGCTTTTACTTACAAAAATCAGAACTCACCTTTCATCATTAAATGATATTGAACGTTTTACTTCACGACTTGCCTTAAATAAAATTAATGCAAAAGACCTGCTCGGACTCAATATTACTTTAAAAGCTTCCTTGGATATTTCAAATACAATTTCTGAATATAAAGAAAGTAATTTATTTCTTTTTTTTAAAGATGATAGAATAAACCAGGAAATTTTAGAAATTACAAAAATTCTTGATTCTGCTGTTCATGAAGATCCGCCTGTTACAGTAACCGAAGGAAATCTTATAAAAGCAGGATACAACAGCGAGTTAGATAATTTGCGGAATTTAAGAGATAACAGCCAGGAAATACTTAATCAATATATAGAAACAGAGAAAGAAAAAACAGGTATTCCAAATCTAAAAATAAGATATAACAAAATAATAGGATATTTTCTGGAAATAACAAAATCCTATTATGATAATATTCCGCCGCACTTTATTAGAAGACAATCTCTTGTTGGGTGTGAGCGTTACACTACAGAAAAACTCATCTCTCTTGAAACAGAACTTAACAATGCTGTGGAAAAAATAACAATGCTGGAAAAAGAACTTTTTATAGACTTAAGAGATTCCATAAAAAAACATATACCGCTTTTACGATTTGTTGCAGAAAATCTGGCAGAAATAGACTGCATACAATCATATGCTTATGCTTCTACAGCACGCGGATATACACGCCCCAATGTAAATAGCAGCAAAGATATTGTAATAAGAAACGGCAGACACCCTGTTGTAGAAGCTACACTTCCTCAAGGTGAATATATACCAAACGATGTTATATTAAACAAAAAAAAGTTTTTTGTGATCTTAACAGGCCCCAATATGGCAGGAAAATCAACATTTTTAAGACAAACAGCTCTTATAACCCTCATGGCACAGGCAGGAATATTTGTTCCAGCAGAAAGCGCAGATATAGGGCTTATTGATAAAATTTTCTGCCGCGTAGGGTCATCAGATAATCTTGCCAGAGGTGAGTCAACTTTTCTTACAGAAATGTCCGAAACTTCCTACATACTTAGAAATGCTACCGAAGATAGCCTTTTGTTAATGGACGAAGTAGGCCGCGGAACAAGCACAAATGATGGTCTCTCTATTGCCAGAAGCATCTGTGAATATACTGTAAAAAAAATTAAAGCAAAAACACTTTTTGCAACACATTACCACGAACTTGCATATCTTGATTTGCCGGAAATAGAAAACCTCTCGATGAATGCTGTAGAATCAGATGGAAAACTTGTTTTTCTTAAAAAGATTATAAAAGGAGCTGCAAATAAATCATATGGTATAAATGTCGCGGAAATGGCAGGAATACCATATAACATAATATCTAGAGCAGAAGAACTTCTTGAATTTTACGAAGAAAAAAGAGATACTAAAGAGCCAAAAGCAATAGAAAATACTAAAAAACCTCCTCAAAGTGAATTATTTTGCGAAGAACATATAATCTCAAAAGAAATTACATCTATTGATATTAATAATATAACACCTGTCGAAGCTCTAAAATATATAGAAAATTGGCAAAAAAAATTGAATTAAAATGCACTTTTACTATGTTTTTATAATTGATGATTTTAAGTACAATTTTTAACTTTTTCTATCCTCTGCAATGCTCTTTATGCGGCGCTATTATAAGAACTCAGCACACCGCATCTTCAAAGCAACTATTTTGCAATAAATGCGAAGAAATAGCTTTCAAAACATATACAGGGGGGGAACCTTCGCTCGCAGTAGCTCGCTCGGCTGGAAATACCGGAGCAGGACATTCGCTTACTGACGCTAACTCAATGGGAAGTTCCGATGCTGCAAACAGATGCAGGGTTTGCAGCAGAGAGTTAATTTCAGAAATAGATATATGCACAATATGCAGAAAAAGAGAATATTATTTTGCTAAAAATATATCTTTATGGGATTACAATAATCACCACATAAAAACACTTATTCTCAACTATAAATTCAAAGATAAAAAGAAAATTGCCCATTTTTTTGCGGATTCGATCTATAAAATTTATAATATCAACACTGATTTCCAGAATATTCCTGTAATTCCCGCTCCATGCAGCAGAAAAAGAATAATAAAATATGGGTGGGATCACATGAAATATTTATCATCAGTATTGTCAAAAAAATACTATATTGAAACTTTTAATATTTTTACGAAGAAAAAAACCAAAGATCAAAAAGAACTAAATTATGAAAAAAGACAAACAGCTCTTATAAATCAAATCAAAATATCAGACAAAAATATATCAAAATGCCTCAAAAGAAGTAATATAGCTATTTTTATTGATGATGTTTTTACTACAGGCGCAACAGCCAGCTATTGTTCAAAATTATTATTGGATAATGGATTTAAAAAAGTTATTGTTTTAACCTTGGCACTTGATTAAAAAATAATAATCTGATATATATTATCTAGATTCAATATTTTTTTGGTTTAAAAGAGTCGCAAAACGACTCTTTTTTTGTTCGTTGACCCCAGCATAGCGGAGGATAAACTCAGCGAGAATTGCAGGCAAGTGCTTGTTAGAGGAAATGGATTTTTTAGAAGAAAAAAAAGAATATTATAAGATTATAGCGCCAATCGTAAACTCATACGGTTTTGAAATAGTTGAATTAAACTCAAAAAGCCGTGCAGATGGATTATATATTAATATAGTTTTATATTCGCCATCAGGAATATCATTAAATGATTGCAGTAAAGTTCATAAAGCTGTACAGGGAAGAATCGAAGTACATACAGGCAGCAGAGATGTCTATATTGAAGTTTCTTCTCCTGGAGTAAACAGAAACTTAAAATCTGCAAATGAATTTAATGTTTTTAAAGGCAAAACAATAAAACTTATTTTTGGCAATAACACAGAATGGAGTTATTACATAATAAAAGATGCAGATAGAGAAAATGTGTTATTAGAGCCAATAAACAAAAATAGTAATCATTCTCAAAGCGGTAATGAAGTTAAATTACAATATTCGGAAATCCGTAAGGCAAAACTAGAATCTTGAGTGGAGGTATTAAAATATGGCTTCTGATCTTTCTGAAGCAATAAGAGTATTTGAACAAGAAAAAGGAATACCCAGAGACCTTGTACTTAAAACAATAGAAGAATTTCTTATTGCAGCTTATAAAAAGAAATACGGAACAGCAGAAAATGTTATTGTTAGGTTTAATGATGAAGAAACAGAGGTAACTGTTTTTTCAAAAAAAAGAATTGTTGAAGATGATGATGTTAATGATGAAGTTCTCGAAATCGCATTGCAAGATGCCCTTGAATATAATTCTGAATCAGAAATTGGGGATGAGCTTCTCATAGAGATAAACCCAAAAGATTTTGAGCGAACAGCAGTGCAGAGCGCCAAGCAGAGAGCAAAGCAAAAAATCAGAGAAATTCAAAAAGATACGCTTTACTCAGAATTTGCCGAGAAAACAGGCGAAATGATTATTGGTTATTATCAAAGAGAAAAAAATGGAAATATCTATGTTGATTTGGGAAAAATAGAAGGTATTTTACCAAAAAGATATCAATCGCCAAGGGAAATTTACAGACCAAACGACAGAATAAAAGCAATAATCTACGAAGTTGAAAAACAAGAATCAGGACTAAATATAATCCTATCAAGAACACATACAGATTTTGTAAAAAAACTCTTTGAACTGGAAGTTCCTGAGCTTTACGACAAAACAGTTGAAATATTCAAAATAGTAAGAGAGCCTGGATATAGAACAAAAATGGCTATCTACTCAAACAGGGAAGATGTAGACCCTGTTGGTGCCTGCGTTGGGCTAAAAGGGGTAAGAATTCAATCCATAGTCAAAGAGATGGAAGGCGAAAAAATCGATGTTTTAAAATATGATCCAGATCCAAGGGAATTTATAAAAAATGCCTTATCGCCGGCAGAAGTAGAATCTGTAATTATTCTGGATGAAGGAAAGAGGCACGCACTTGCAGTTGTTACCGATAATCAATTATCTCTGGCAATCGGAAAGCAGGGACTAAATGTAAGACTTGCAAACAGACTTGTTGACTGGAATATCGATGTTAAAACAATTGAACAATTTGAAGGAATGGATGTATCTGCCGAGGCAAAGAAAGCAGTATCTGCCCTGTTTGCTGATGAAGAATCTGATGAAAAAACAGAAGAAATAACAAGGATTGATGAGTTGCCAGGAATTCCTGAAAGACTTGTTGAATTATTGCGGCAGCATGGTATAGAATTGATAGAAACATTTTTATCAATTGACATCGATAAACTTGCAGTGCTGGATGGGGTAACACAGCAGGATATTGAATCTATAAAGGCAATTATAGATGAAAATGTTGAAATTATTGAAGATAATGATGAGCAAAAAGCCTCTGATATAAAAGCAGAAGATTTTATACCAGAAGATGATCAGGAAGATATTTCTGACGATGATGAGGAAAATTTTTATGAATGTCCTGAATGTGGTTCTGAAATAACAGACGATATGTCCTTATGTCCAAATTGTGGTGTGGGATTTAGTTTTGAAGAAGATGATGATGACGAAGATGACGAAGAAGAAAAAAAGGATTAATATAATTAAAATAAATACTGATTAAGTTTTAATTGTAGTACTTGTTCCATGTAATAGGAGAAAAAAGTTTAGATGGCTGAAGATCAGGAAAAAATAGAAAAACCCAAAATAGCTTTGATTAAACAAAAGAAAAGCTCTCAAGATTCGCAGGATAATAATCAAAAAAATGAGCAAAGTGATAAACCTGATAACAAAAAGAAAGTTGTGGTTGTGAAAAAAAAGGTTATTGTTATAAAAAAACCAGGCAAAACCAAAGAGAATCAGGAAGATGATAATACTGATTCACAAACAGATACTCCTGCAGATGCAACCAGAGATACATTACATGGAACAACAGGCAAACCAAAAGATAATGAAAAAAAACCTTCAGAATCAAAGTATGACAAAGCAGATAAGACAGAGACCGCTGCTCAGCCGCCAAAAAGTGATAAATTTTATAATAAAAATAAAACAGGTTTTTTTAAACAATCCAGTCAGCCTGCAGCACATGATACAAATGGGAAAAGCGCAAATCCGGAAAATCAGTCAAAATATTACAGGGCAAAAAAAGAACATACAACACCTCTGGTAAGCGAAGGTTCGCAAGGTAGCAAATTTCCAAAAGGAAATTTCAGGGATCAAAAACCAAGATATGGAGGAGCTTCGCAATCGCAAGGGGGAACATCTTTTAAACCTTTTCAAAGGCAAGATGGAAACAAATTTGAGAGGGGAGATAAAAAACCAGGAGGTCCTTCTCAGTTTCGGCCACGCCCCCCGGGAAAATTTGGAGATAAACAACAACGTTTCCCGACAACACCAAGAACCGGCGGTGCAGAAGAAATAGAAAAAGAAATTGCTTCTGCAAAACCGGGCGCAAAAAAAATATTTAAAGCAAAAAAGAAAGCAACATATCAAAAAATAAAAAAAGACCAAGACATAGAAAGAAACTTTCAGGTAAAGAAAAAAACAGTTCAAAAAGCAAATCCTGTGCCAAAAGAAATTGATATAATGGAAGTTGTAACAGTTGCCGAGCTTGCAAAAAAAATGAACCTAAAAGCATCTGACGTTATATCAAGATTTATAGCTATGGGAATGATGGTTACAATAAATCAACAAGTTGATGCCGAGACTGCTGAGATAATTGCATCAGAATACGGCTGTAAAGTAAAAATTGTGTCGTTATACGATGAAACAATTGTTGAGGGCGAAAAAGGCGATGACAAGGATATTATAGAAAGGGCGCCGATTGTTACAGTTATGGGACATGTTGACCACGGCAAAACAAAACTTCTTGATGTAATAAGATTAACGGATAAAGTAGCTTCCGAGCATGGCGGTATTACACAGCATATTGGCGCATATAAAGTTTCAGTCAATGGAAGAAGCATAGTTTTTCTGGATACACCGGGTCACGAAGCTTTTACCCTTATGAGATCACGGGGAGCTCAGGTTACAGATGTTGTAGTTCTTGTTGTTGCTGCAAATGACGGAGTAATGCCTCAAACACTAGAAGCAATAGATCATGCAAAAGCAGCAGGGGTTCCGATTATTGTTGCAATTAATAAGATAGATTTGCCGGAAGCTAATCCGGATCGTGTAAAACAGCAGCTATCGAATTATGACCTTATACCCGAAGATTGGGGCGGTAAAACAATTTTTTGTGAAATTTCCGCTCTTAAAAAATTAGGCATAGAAGAACTTCTTGAAAATATTCTTCTCCAGGCAGATGTGCTTGAATTAAAAGCAAATCCTAATTGCAGGGCAGAAGGAAAAATTATTGAATCAAAAGTAGACCACGGAAGGGGAATAGTTGCAACAGTTCTTATTGACCGCGGAACTTTGTATGTAGGAGATGCTTTTATTGCAGGCACTTATTCCGGAAGAGTAAGAGCTCTTTTTAATGATAAAGGAGAAAAAATTACTTCTGCTCCGCCCGCAACCCCTGTTGAAATTCTTGGATTTACAGGAACTCCCAATGCAGGCGATCCATTTCATGTTATGGATAACGAAAAATCCGCAAGGCAAATTGAATCAAAACGGCAGGAGCTTGAAAAAATAGGCTTTGCAAAAAATGTAAAAAAAGTAACGCTTGATAACTTATATGACTCAATTACCGACGGTGCAATACAGGAACTTAAAGTAATAATCAAAAGCGATGTAAATGGCTCTGCGGAAGCTCTAAAAAATGCGCTCGAAAGACTCTCTACTTCCGAAATAAAGCTTAATGTTATACGCGCTTCTGCTGGAGCGATTGTAGAAAATGATGTAACGCTGGCAAGCGCATCAAATGCAATTATTGTAGGCTTTCAGGTAAGACCTACTTCAAAAGCCCAATCCCTTGCCGAGCAAGAAAAAGTTGAAATCAGAAAATATAATATCATATATGATGCTGTTGAAGATATTAGACAAGCAATGGAAGGATTACTCGCGCCGGAACTTAAAGAAGAAGGAATCGGAACAGCAGAAGTAAAAGATATATTTAAAGTTCCAAAAATAGGCGTAATTGCAGGATGCTTTGTTACAAGCGGGAAAGTCAGGCGTAATGGAATAGCTTATCTATTCAGAGAAGGCGTTAAGATACATAGCGGAAAGATTTCTTCTCTTAAGCGCTTTAAAGATGATGCTAAAGAAGTTGAAAAGAATTTTGAATGTGGTATAGGACTCGAAAATTATAATGATATTCGAGTTGGAGATGTTATTGAAGTGTGTGAAATAAAAGAGATTCATAGAAAACTGGAAGGATAAATGGCAGAGTTCCGGCTTTTAAGGGCAGAAAAAATAATACAGGAAGAAATAAGCAAATTAATACTTCAGGATAAAATAAAAGATCCAAGGATTAATAAACTTGTTTTTATTTCTAATGTAAAAATATCACCGGACATGGGATACGCAAAAGTTGCTGTTTCCGGTTATTGCAAAGAAAAAGATATATTAAAAACAGTAGAAGGTTTAAACAGTGCCGCAGGTTTTATACAGGGAACAATTGGCAAAAAAATAAAAACAAGATTAACTCCAAAACTTACTTTTTTTTATGATAACTCAATAAAAGAAGGGTTTGAAATTAATAAACTTATAGAGGATACCCTTTCTTGACCAAAGCTTTTTCAGGTTTTTTTTCTATAAATAAACCGCCAGGCATTTCAACATACGATATTATCAGGAAAATAAAAAAGAAAACAGGTATAAAAAAACTGGGGCATAGCGGTACGCTTGACCCTTTTGCAGAAGGCGTTGTAGTAATACTTGTTGGTCAAATGACCAGGCTTTTTGATTTTTTTTCATTTTTACCAAAAACATACAGAGGTTTTGCGGAATTTGGCAAAAGAACAGATTCCCTTGATATTACAGGAAAAGTAGTTGAAACTGCGGCGCCCCCGGATATTACGGCAATAAAAAAAAATATAAATAGCTTTATAGGCACCACCACCCAGCGTCCGCCAGCCTATTCTGCAGTGCATGTAAACGGGGTCAGGGCTTATGAGCTTGCACGAAAAGGAATAGAACCCGATCTTAAAGAGAAAAATATAACTATTTATTCCATAGGTATAAATAGTTATGAAGATAATATTCTCGATTTTGAAATAACCTGTTCTTCTGGCACATATATCAGGGTATTTGCAGATGATCTTGCAAAAAAATGCAACTCCGCAGCGTATCTTACAAAACTTATACGCAAATCAATCGGCGGATTTGCGCTTGATATAACTGTAGAAATTGATAAAACATCGCTCGAAGATTTGATTTCACCTGTAGAAGGCCTAAATATCCTAAATATACCTATTTTTACAGCAGATTCCTCTCTTGGTAACAGAATAATTAAGGGAAAAACCCTTTCAAACGAAAAAGAGAATTATCCAAATAAAATTATTTCATTTTTTACAAAAAACAATGATTTTCTCGCTCTTGTTGATAACAGAAATTCAATAATGAACTATATTTTTGTTACAGGCGACACCCAAGGGATGCTTTATGAAAGTAATTGATTGGGAAGATTTTACAGACGCAGATTTTTATATAAAAGAGCCATCCGGAGTAACTATTGGCACCTTTGATGGTCTCCATAAAGGTCATATTCATCTTTTAAAAAGATTATTTGCTCCAGGAATAGAAGAAAGAGTTGTTTTTACTTTTAAGGAAAACCCTGCATGGTTTTTCAGGAAAAAAAACTTCCCTGGCGATATTTATACACTATCCCAAAAAATTGATGTTTTAAAGAGGATAGGAATAACAACAACTGTACTAATTGACTTTTCTGATGATTTTAGTAAACTGAAAGGTAATTATTTTATTTCTTGCATAACAGACCACCTAAATCTTGTAAAAATGGTTATAGGCGAGGATTTTAAATGCGGAAAGGATAATGACACAACAGCAAATAAGTTTTTTGACTTATTAGAGCCAAATCAAGTTTTTACGGAGATTGTGAAAAGACAGCCGCTTAATGGAGTTCCGATAAGCAGCTCCCTTATAAGAGAATTTATAAATGAGGGCCAAATTGATCAGGCAGAACAGATGCTTGAATTTGGATATGCAGTTGATTTAAAAAATATTGATGTACAGCAGGAAAATAACTGCTATTATATTTATAAAAATCAGACCAGACAGGTTTTACCTGATAATGGCAGATATAATTTAAATATATTAAAAGATAATATAACTTTCGAAAAGGAAGTCGTTATTGATAATATTTTTTTGAAATGGTTTAAAAAGTACAATAGTTAAGTATTTATAAAGGAGAAAAAAGGATATGCCTTTGACAAAAGAGGAAAAACAGCAGGTAATTACCAAATTTGGAGCAAGTGACAAGGATACAGGCTCAACAGAAGTTCAAGTTGCTTTAATTACAAAAAGAATTAACTTTTTGACAGAACACTTTAAGCAGCACAAAAAAGACCATAATTCCAGAAGAGGACTTTTAAAACTGGTAGGTCAAAGAAGAAAACTCTTAAAATATCTTAAAAGAATTAACCTCGAGAAATACAGAAATATTCTAGAGCAGCTTAATTTAAGAAAATAATAAAAAAGGATCTATTTATATGCCTAAAATTACAATACCAATAGGTGACAAAGAACTAGTATTAGAAACAGGAAAAGTTGCAAAGCAGGCAAGCGGCGCAGTTTGGGCAACTTATGAGGGTGCAGCAGTATTAGCTACTGTCTGTTATTCTGAAGACGAGATCGAAGGGCTTGATTATGTTCCGCTTCAGGTTGAATATAATGAAAAACATTATGCAGCAGGAAAAATCCCTGGCGGGTTTTTAAAAAGAGAAGGCAAGCCAAAAGATAAAGAAATACTTGTTTCAAGGCTTATTGACAGACCTATGAGACCTTTGTTTCATAAAGAATTTTCAAGAGATATACAATTAATTCCAACTGTAATCTCTACAGATCGAGAAAATCCTCCGGATATTATAGCAATCATTGCATCATCCGCAGCAGTTGTTGTATCAGACATACCGTTTGAGGGACCTGTTGGTGCAGTAAGAGTATGTTACAGAAACAATGAATTTGTCATAAACCCTACTTTTCAGCAAATAAAAGAGAGCCAGCTTGAAATTATAGTTGCTGGTACATCTGATGGCATAACAATGGTTGAGGGCGGCGCTAATGAAGTTTCTGAGGAAATAATGCTCGAAGCTATTGATAAAGCAAGCATTATTATAAAGCAAATATGCGATGCTCAAAAGGAACTTGGGAAAATTGCAGGAAAAGAAAAGCTTCCTATTAATAAAACCGTAGAAGAATTACCTAATTATAAAGCAATTTGGGATTATGCATTTGACCAATACAAAATTGCATGTTTTCTGCCCGGCAAAATTGAGCGCAATAAAGCAAAGGCATCTGTAAAAAACAGTACATCAAAATATTTTCAGGAAAAAAATCCTGGTGTTGACTTTAAAGCAGAAATTTATAAAGTCTTTGAGGATCTCGAGTATAAAATACTCAGGGATGCAATTTTAGAAGAAAATAAAAGATCTGATGGCAGAAAGAACGATGAGGTCAGAGCAATTACATGCGAACTCGGAATTCTTCCAAGGACACATGGTTCAGCTCTCTTTACACGAGGTGAAACACAAGCTCTTGTTGTTACAACACTTGGTTCGGCAAATGATGAGCAAGTATTTGACGACATAGACGGAGACAGGCGCTATAACAACTTTATGCTTCATTATAATTTTCCGCCATTCTGTGTTGGAGAAAAAGGAAGTATATCAACCGGGAGAAGAGAAATAGGACATGGCTCTCTTGCCATGAAATCTGTTGAAGCAATTATTCCTAATAAAGAGGTATTTCCTTATACAATAAGAGTTGTATCAGAAATACTTGAATCAAATGGTTCTTCATCAATGGCTACTGTTTGCGGAAGCACACTTGCTCTTTTTGATGCAGGGGTTCCAATGCAAAATCCTGTTGCCGGTATTGCTATGGGACTTATTTCCCAGGGCGATAAAGCTGTAATACTTAGCGACATTCTTGGAGAAGAGGACCATTTTGGCGATATGGACTTTAAAGTTGCAGGAACAGAAAATGGCATAACTGGTTTTCAGATGGATATAAAAATTTCCAATGTTACTCCTGAATTAATGAAAAAAGCGCTTGAACAGGCAAAAAGAGGAAGATTGCATATTCTTGAAGCTATGAAACCTGCAATGTCTGGTGGCGGCGATGGAAAAATTTCTGATTATGCTCCGCAAATACTGACAATGACTGTAGATGCAGATAAAAAAGGCGTTGTTATTGGCTCCGGCGGAAAAACAATTAAAGGAATTTCCGAAAAAACAGAATCTTCAATAAATATCGACGATAAAGGCAAAATTGTAATTTTTGGAAAAAATAGAGAAAAAGCCGAAGAAGCAAAAAAAATGATTCTCGCGCTTATTGAAGAACCTGAAGTTGGAAGAGTATATAACGGTATTGTAAAAAGAATACTGGAGTTCGGAGCATTTATTGAAATACTTCCAGGAAAAGAAGGGCTTTGCCATATTTCGAAGCTTTCATTTGACAAAGTTAATGCGGTAACAGATGTTTTAAAAGAAGAGCAGGAGTTGCCTGTAAAGTTAATGGAAGTTGACAGGATGGGCAGAATAAATTTAAGCCATATTGATGCTATTGATCCGGAACTTGCGGAACAAAAAAGACAGCAAGCCAGAGAAGAAGGCGGCGACAGAGAGCCCAGAAATCACGACAGAGATAGAGACAGGGATCGAGGAAGAGACAGAGGCGACTTTAGAAGAGGCAGCTCCGGAAGAAGGCATGACAGCAATAATAACAGAAAAGGCGGTTTCTTCAGGAGAGACCATAATTGATAGGTTATTCAGAGCTTGAATCAAGAGCCAGACTTGTCTATGACAAAGTTGAACATACAGAGGTCTGCTCAATAGGGTTCTGGTTTTTGAATGGCTCTGTTGATGAAAATAAAGAACAAAAGGGATATGCTCACTTTATAGAGCATATCCTGTTTAAAGGAACACAGAACAAAACAACATCAGAAATTGCTCGTTGTTTTGACAGAATCGGAAGCAATTTTAATGCATTTACAGAGAAAGAAACAACTTGTTTCTATTGCACTTTTCCATCTAAACATATCGAATATGCAATAAATCTTTTATCGGAAATAATATTTTCTCCTTTGTTTGAAAAATCAGAAATACAAAAAGAGAAGAATGTAATTATAAGCGAAATACATGAATATGAAGAACTGCCCGATGAAAACAGTTATGACCTGTTCCTTAAAAAAATGTGGCATCCTTATTCTCTTGGATATAAAATTACAGGTGAAATAAAAGATGTAAAAAAAATTAAGAGAGATTCTCTTTTTGATTTCTATGCAGACAGATATACGCCGGAAAAGCTTATTTTAGCTGTTGCCGGCAATTTTGATATAAAAAAAACTATAGATTTATTCAATAGGGCTTTGCCTCAAAAAAAGAAACAAGCAGCCTTTGTACCTGCCAGAATAAAGCCGGAAAGCAAATATAGTTTTAAATATCATCACAGCCCTATAAAACAAATTCATATTAATACAGGAATTGCTTTTCCAACTTCTGCAGAAATGAAAACATATTATATTCTTCTTTTTTTTAGTACCCTTGCCGGAGAATCCATGAGTTCCAGATTATTCCAGAAACTTAGAGAAGAAAGCGGACTCTGTTATTCAATTTATTCTTACAGATCTATTTTTACTCATTCTTCAATGTGGAATATTTATGCAAATACTCTGCCGGATATATATCATGATTTTATGACAAAACTTAATACAGAACTTTCCGGATTTTTACTTGATAAATTTAAAAAATCAGAGATAGAAGATGCAAGAACACACCTCGAAGGAGGTTTGATTCTTTCACAGGAAGATATGGAATTAAGAATGAAACGGCTTGCACGGCATTATATTTTTAATGGAAGAAGTTATAGTTTTGAAGACTCGCTGGAAATACTTTATAGTGTCTCGCTTAACGATATTTATGATTTTATAAACAGATATTTTCTAAATAAAAAATTTAATACACTTATTTACGGCAATATTCAAATGATTAATTGTAAAAAATATGATATAATGATTAAGGGATAAAAAAGTGCAGAATAATGTTATAATTAAATGTTATTGCAAAAACAGCAAATATTTGCCTTTTTATGCAACAGAAGGTTCTGCAGGAGCAGATATTTTTGCAGATATAGATTCAGACGAAACATTAAAGCCAGGCGAAAGAAAAGCAATTCCTTCAGGCTTAAAAATTGAAATACCGGAAGGATACGAAGCTCAAATAAGACCGCGCTCCGGACTTGCATTAAAAAGCGGCATTACACTTTTAAACACCCCAGGCACAATTGATTCTGACTACAGGGGCGAAATAAAAGTAATTATGATAAATCTCGGAACAGAAGATTTTATAATTAAACAGGGTGACAGAATAGCGCAAATGATAATAGCACCTGTTACAAAAGCTGAATTTAAGTTAGAATTAAACTTAAATAATACAGAAAGAGGCGAAGGCGGCTTTGGCTCAACAGGATTTTGAATTTTCAAATAGCCAATAAATTGCCGGTTTGTAAGTAAATGATTAATAGCATACCAATTTATTACAAATATATCTCAAAAGAATTTCTTCTCTCTTTTTTTGTATGCTTTGTCTTTTTTTTCTTTATCTTCTTTGCAAACCAGATACTTTTTTTGGCAGAGCAAATTCTTTCCAAAAGAATACCATTAATCGAAGTAGTATTGCTGCTGGTATTTTTTATGCCAAATATGGTTTCTCTTGCTTTTCCTTTTGCAACTCTCGTAAGCTCTCTTATGGCTGTTTCAAGGCTTTGTTCTGATAATGAAATATTGGCCATGCAATCTTCGGGCATTAGCTACAAGCAGATATTTCTCCCTATTTTAATTATTGGCGGACTCCTTACAGCATCATCCTTTATAATAAATGATTATTTTCTGCCCGCAGGAACAATAGGATATAATAAACTTCTTAGAAGGCTTATTCATGCTAATCCTGCGCTTGAAATAGAATCATTTTCTGTTAATAGATATATTGATACAATTCTTATTACAGGAGAAGTCAAGGGGAAAACAATCGATGATATAATAATTATCGATAGAACTCCGGAGGGTAATAAAAGGTTTATAGTAGCAGAAAATGTTGTTTTAGAAGATGCTAGAGATGACGAAAGTATTATATCGTTCTCATTGTCAAATGTTTTCAGTCATTTCGCGGACCAAAAGAGAGAGTTTGATTACAGCTATTTTAAAGCAGATAAAATGATTTATAATATATTATTAAGTGATATAACCATTGCTCTAAGAAGCCCGGGACCGCGTGAAATGAGTTCTTATGATGTTTTTAGATCAATAAGGGAAAAAGAAAGAAGGCTGCATGAAGACCATTCCAGAACAATTTTAGCAAACGATATAAACTATATGGATTTTACAGGTCATTTTATTGAATTATCATCTGTGAATATTTCGCCAGGGAGAAAAAATATTATAAACAATGAAATGCAGAGGTTCTTTAGAAATTATGTACAATTAGCCGAACCGCCTTCTGACAGACTCCTTCAAACATTCAGGCTTGAATTTCACAGGAAATTTTCGCTTCCTGCGGCGTGTCTTCTTTTTGTATTTCTCGCATATCCTATCGGGCTTTTTTCTACGAGAAGAAGCGGGAAATCTATTGGATTTGGAGTAGGCTTAATCATCTCTCTGCTATACTGGTGTATTATGTTTGCGGGAACAACTCTTGGTATACGTACTAATACTTCTCCGATTATTGCAATGTGGCTTCCTAATATTGTAATAGCAATAAGTGCAACAATACTTTTTTTAGTGAGATTTTTAAGATGACTATAATTTATCGTATGGTTTTAAAATCATTTCTTAGTTCTTTTATTATTTCACTGCTATTATTCATGATGATTGTGCAGTTGCTGGATATCTTTAGCAATTTATGGCGCTATATTAATAATGACGTAACGTTTTTGTCTATATTGCAAGTCGCGCTTTATTACACTCCAAAATGCATTTTTTATGCGATTCCTGTTGCAACCCTTTTTGCTGTATCTTTTACGCTTGGTTCAATGTTTGCAAGAAATGAACTAATTGCAGTATTCGGCTCCGGGATTTCAATTTATAAACTTACTTTTCCTCTAATTCTTTGCGGATTAATTATAAGTATTTTAACATTTGTATTTCATGAAAGCGTTGTTACAACTACATATCATAGAAAAAATGAGCTTACTGCAAGGCTTCTTAGAACAGAGAGGCAGTTTAATAATGATAATATAACAGTTATGAACAGCACCAGGGAAATTATTTACCATGCTGATTTCTATAACGATTTTACACAAACCCTTACAGGTTTAATGTTACTGGACAGATCAGAAAACAGGCGTATTCCGCTAAGAATTGACTGCAAACAGGCAATTTGGGACAACGAATTATCGAAGTGGATTTTAATAGATTGCAGGAAATTTTTTTTTGATCAAGATCAAGAAAAATATGTTCTTGAAACTTTTCAAAGAATAGAAAATCCCAGATATAATCTTAGCCCCTCAACCTTTAGGAGAGTAATTAACAATATTGAAGAAATGAATGTTAACGAAGCAAGGGAATGGATAAATAATCTTAGAATGGCAGGGCTTTCATACAGGGTTCAGCTTATTGAATACTATAAAAGATTTTCTTTTCCGCTAACTTCTTTAATTGTTGCAATAATTGCATCATCAATAGGCGGCAGTTTTAGAAAAAATATTTTAATTATGAGTTTTCTTACAAGCCTTATACTTGCAGCAGGATATTATATATTGCAAATGGTATTGAGCCTGTTTGCACGATTAGGTTATATACCGCCTCTTGCAGGTGCATGGGGCGCTTTTATAGTTTTCTTTTTCTTAAGTATTGTCTTATTAAGATACGCAAAGACATAAAGAACATATTTTGCAGGGATAAAAATTAGTGAATTTTGAAATTAAAAAAATAGACAATAACAGCAAAGCAAGAATCACAGAATTTATCCTGCCGCATGGTAAAGTATCAACCCCAATATTTATGCCTGTTGGAACAAATGGATCAGTAAAAGCTGTAAAACATAAAACACTTAGCGAGTCCGGAGTAAATTTAATTTTAAGCAATACATATCATCTTTACTTGCGCCCAGGCTCTGAAATTATAGAAAAAGCAGGCGGGCTTCATAATTTTATCTCCTGGCACGAAAACATTCTTACAGATTCCGGCGGGTTCCAGATATTTTCCCTGGCTTCATTCAGAAAAGTAACGAAAGATGGAATTAAATTCCGATCACACATCGACGGCTCATACCATACGTTAACTCCGGAAGATGTTGTTCAGCTGCAAAGAGTTTTCAAAAGCGATATTCTCATGCCGCTCGATGTGTGCACTGCAACAAATACCGAATACAAAAAAGCTGTTGAGGCAATGAAGATTACGCACAACTGGGCAGCGCGTAGTTTGGAATACTGGAAGAGATACAGAGATGAGTGGGGCGGGCAGCTCTTTGGAATAATACAGGGAAACTTTTATAAAGATTTAAGAAAAGAGAGCGCAGAGTTTATAAGCAGGCTTGATTTTCCGGGAATAGCTATAGGGGGATTATCAGTAGGCGAATCATTTGATATATTTAAAGAGTTTCTTGAATTTACATCTGATTTAATCGATAAAAATAAACCTCATTATCTTATGGGAATAGGGACGCCGGAGTATATAATCGAAGCTGTAAAAAATGGAATTGATATGTTTGATTGTGTGTATCCAACAAGAATTGCAAGAAATGGTACCATGTTTACACGGAATGGTAAAATTGCCATAAAAAAGGAAATTTATGCAGATGATTTTAAACCAATCGAAGAAAAATGCAGCTGTTTTGCCTGTACCAATTATACAAGAGCATTTATAAGGCATCTATTTAAAACAAATGAAATATTAGGTCCAATGCTTGCCACAGAACATAATCTTAGATTTATAAAAGACCTTATTTCTGAGATAAAAACAAATATTGAGTCTGATACATTTATGGATTTTCAAAAAAACTTTTTGGATAACTATGGAAGCAACCAATAACAAGCCTGCCAAGAGTTCTGTATCTGCCATATTAGTAATGCTCTGCACCTTTATTTCAAGAATTCTGGGTTATGTAAAAATTGCTGTAATTGCAGGTTTTTTTGGAGCTACAGGAAAAGCAGATGTTCTTAATGCAGTTTTTTCCATACCAAATAATTTAAGAAAACTTATGGCAGAGGGAGCTCTATCTTCTGCTTTTATACCTGTATTAACAGAATCGCTTATTAAAGAAAAAGATAAAGCAGTTACCAAGGGAATTGTCAGAAACATACTCGCATTTCAGGTAGTTATTATTGTGCCTCTCTGTGTACTTTCCATAGTTTTTGCTGATTTTCTTATGACAAAAGTTTTTCTTCAATTTTCGGACCCATATCTTAGTTCGCTTGCAATAGATCTTTTTAGATGGTTTATAAGTTATCTTCTTTTAATTAGCATAAGCGCTGCAGTAATGGCAGTTCTAAATACACTTGGACATTTTTTTATACCTGCAATTTCTCCCATTCTTTTTTCGATTACAGTAGTTCTTGGAATTGTATTTTTTCACGAATATCTTGGTATTTTTTCAATGGTGATAGGAGTGCTTTCCGGCGGGCTCTTGCAAGTAATTTTTCAGCTTCCTGTTTTTTTAAAGGAAGGCTATGATCTTAAACTTAATTTTAATTTTAATAACCATTATTTTAAAAAAATAATGAAAAACTGGTTCCCCGTACTTGTAACAGCATCGGTATTCACTATAAATTCTCAAATTGCTATAAGATTTGCGTCCGGGCTTGAAACAGGAAGTTCTTCTGCCCTAAGTTATGCAATAGTATTCTGGCAATTTCCTTTTGGCATTTTTTCTGCGTCAATTACAACCGTGCTTTTTCCTAAAATGAGCCGTCTTGCAGCATCTAATAATACAAAAGAGCTTCTTGAAACAGTAAATACAGGAATAATACAGCTTTATTCTCTGCTTCTTCCTTCTGGTATTTTTATTTTTGTTATGGGCAATGAAATAATATCAATTGCAATGCAAAGAGGCGCTTTTACTGCAGAAAATACAGCTCTTACTGCATTTGTACTCAGAGGCTATGCTGCCGGGATTTTTGCAGCAGGTTTTTTTAATTTTCTTCAAAGATTTTATTATTCTGTGCATAATTACAAAAAGTCTTTTATTTTTGCCATAATTGTCTGTATAATCGATGTTATACTTTCGATAATTTTAAAAGAGACATTTCTTAGGGTAGGCGGGCTTGCCATTGCCAATACAATTGCTTTTTCCATAGGAGCTATACTGATGTTTATTGATGTCAAGAAAAGTTACCCATTATATGATTTAAGACTATTTTTAAAAGGAGTAGCTAAAATAACCCTTGCACTGATTATCCCAACAATTCTTATGATATTTTCCAGAACATATTTTGATAATTTATGGGTTCATGGATTAAACATAACACTGCTTATCTATTTTTTATTTACAGCGCTGCTTTTTTCAGCGATGGTGCTGTTTTTTTATAAAATATTTAAAATTGATTTTATTTTCTTTTTAAAGAGAAGGAGTATAAAGTGAAATTATTAAAATTATTTTTTGTAATTTATTTTGCATTTGTTTTATTTGTTATACCTTGTTTTTCGCAGAATAGAGCAGAAGACGCGGACGCGGATGCTGTTGCTTCATTAAGAAGAGAGAGAGAAAGAACACTTGCTTTCGGACTTCACAGTGAAATATCAAGTCTTATTAGAGAGTTTATTGCAGACAGAGACATATCATATAATAATCAGCTTCTGGCACTTTTTGAAAATACAAGAAATGCTCAGATTCAGAGAGATATTATTGAGTTATATACTGCTGCAAGATCAGATAATTTAATGAGCCGCGTAATTACATTGATTGAAAACAGAGAGTATGAAAACAGAAGTGTAATAGTTGCAGGTATACGTTATGTTTCTGAAATGCAGGGCGTAGAAGCAAACGAAAAGCTTTTTCTCGAACTTTTGGAAGATAACCAGAGAGATTTCAGAATCGAAGCCATAAGAGCATTGGCAGCTACAGGTAATAAAAGGTTTTCGCAGCCTCTTATGCAAATATATGAGACAGATGATGACTCCGCAGTCAGATTGCAGGTGCTTCTTCATATCGGAAAACTTGAAGACCCTGCAACAGCACAGTTTCTGCGGGATATAATAACTGATCAGGATATTGATAGAACATCCAGGCAATTTGCAATAAACTCACTTGGATATATAAGAGATGCGGATAGTTTTGATGTTCTTGTGGCAGTATATGGGGAAGACGACCCTTTAATAAGAATATATGCTCTTGCAGCTATCGCAAAATATGACAGAAAAGAAGCAGATACAATTATTTTTGAAGCAATGAGAGATGAGGTTTGGAGAATAAGAAGCACAGCTGTTACCGAAGCAGGCAGGAGAAGAAATAAAGATTTTATTCAAATATTAATTTACAGGGCAGACAGAGATCCTGTTGACAGTATAAGAATAGCTGCTCTTGATTCTCTTGCGGAAATAGGGGGGAAAGAGGCATTTGATTATATAAGATCAAGAGCACTGGATCCAAGAACCAATCCAGGAATGCGCAGACACGCTTTTTCTCTGGCAGTAAACAGAGATACTACAAATTCAATAAAAATGATTGAAACCATTTTTGAAAACGAGCCAACCGCTGCTAACAGAGCATTTATAGAAAGTCTTGCAGCTGAACTTTGCAACGTTGAATATCCCGGTCTTGCTCCTTTTTTTGAAAGAATGCTTGCCAGCGGATCAGTTGTTATAAGAGTAGCAGGACTTAGAGGAATAAGACTTAACAGAATAAGCAGTTTAAAAGATAAAGTAAGAGCAATCGCAGAAGATGAAAGACAGGCAAGATCTGTAAGAAATCATGCACTTGCAACACTGGAAGTTCTCTAAGCCCTCTTAGATGGATAACTCCGGAAACATCAATGCCGCATAGTTTTATATAGCTTCGGTTTGTTTTTGCTAAGTTTTATCGTAAAAATAACTCCTCTTTTCAGTTAACTTTAGCGTTGAATTAATTTTTTCAAGAGGAGATATATATTCCGAAAATTTCACACTCAACATTTGGAATTTCTCGGTTTTTATCTTAATATCCTGATCTAAAGGGTTTTCAACTTCGCTATCCTCGATTGCAGGAAAAAATTCCGGACGCAATGGGGTGAAAATATATTTTGTTCCATCGAATTTCAAACTTGCAATAGCTCCCGGTATCTTGTAAAGAAAGATAAGAAATGAGGAATTGCCCCCGCCAATAGACTTAACAGTTCCTGTTTTAAATCTATGAATATTTCTGCTGATTCCTACTACCTGATCATTTTGGTTGGCAACTTTCATAATAATAGGTCTTCTGTTAGCACTATCCGACCTATTGCCATATTTATCAATACCTCTGCTGTCAATATCATTACGCACAACATTGTATGATTCTCTAACAGAAAGTCTGGAATAATATCTTGTTGTAAGAATAAAAGCAATAATTATGAGTAAAATAGCCAGTAATAAAAGTATAAGCGGAAGGGTAATATTGGTTCTTATTAAATTTGTTAAGAAATAACCAATATTAGCATCAGTGTCGGCAGGAATAACTCCCCCCCAGGGCCCCCAGGGGCTTGTTTCACGGCTTATCTCTGGTCTCGTCGTCACTGCAGCTTGCTCAATTTCTTTTTCTTCGCGCGCTGTTGTCAATGCGGTTTCGGGATATGTTGTTGGCATAACTGGTGTTGGTACAGGGGGCTGGTTCTGCACAAAAGTGGTTCCAGGCGCTGCTGGTTGGGCAGGCGTTGCGGGTTGACCA
>WQTU01000126.1 GCA_009786125.1 Spirochaetota bacterium | reverse complement strand
TATTTTTTCTCGTTTTCTTGCAGAAAACTGCGGCATGGACGCCGCGCTCGGTGTAGCGACATGGATGTCGCGAAAAAACACCGGCTGCGAAAAAAGGATAACAAGGTAATGCTGATTTATTCTCGATTGAATAAATCAGCGGGTTCCTAATAAAAGGTACGCAAAGCGACCGCCAGGCAGCTTGTCCGCGGTTCTCGCTTCGTCGGTAAATAACAAAATTATTTTAAAATTATAAATATGTTATTGTATATATAAAAATATATGTTATACTTGCGCAAACATGGAAATATTATCTGAAATAAAAAATAGAATTAGTGTCCGTAATTTTAAGGATACAGCTATAAAAAAAGATGTTATGTCAAGAATACTCGAAGCTGGGCAGCTTGCTCCTTCTGCCAAAAACAGGCAGCCTTGGCGATTTGTGGTTATTGATGACCCTGCGTTTAAGCAAAAGATTCAAGAAGCTGCATATGACCAGGAATATGTCGGAAAAGCAGGGGCTATTATATTGGCATGTTCAACCAATATAGACTATGTAATGCCAAATGGGCAACAATCATATCCAATTGATATATCTTTTGCAGTATCATTTATGACGCTCCAGGCAGAGCACGAAGGGCTTGGAAGCTGTGTTGTAACAACTTACAACGAACAAGAGATAAAAAACCTTATCTCGGTACCATATTCAATGAGAGTTGTAATGATGCTTCTTGTTGGCTACACAGATGAGCATTTAATTGTCAGGAACAGGCAGCCGCTTAAACGAGTAATCGCCTTTAATCATTGGTAAATTACTGCAAAATCGATAAGTCATTGTAAACCCATTGCTAATTAAAGTAGGTAATCTGAAACTCCTCGTTTTTACTGAACCCCAATTTTTCATATACTTTTAAGGCTGCCGAATTACTTGTTTTAACAAATAAAGAAGCTTTCATTCCAGTGGAAAAAATATTTTCGAGAAGATAACTTACAAGAATTGTTGAAATCCCGCTATTTCTATATTCAGGAAGCGTATAAACCCCGCCTATTTGGTGGTAGACAAACCCTTTTTCATTGGTATTCGCTTTTGCTACAATTTTTCCGGCTTTTTCTGCAACCACAGTTATCTGGTTTCTAAGCACCATTGTAAGATTCTTTTTGGATATAGCTTTATTAAACACTTCCGGACGAGGCAGGACTTCTTCAATTTCATAATTTTTTTGCAGAGGCATAAGATTTTCAAGATCTTTTTGACCAGCCAGTCTGATATTTAGCCCATGCAAGCGTGGGTGCAGATACTGCAGCGCAGATGCCGCGCCCTGCGCTTTATCAAGCGTCATTGTGTAATAACAAAAGGAATTATCTCCTTCGGACGCTTTTTTGCTGCTAAAACAAGTTTTAAGTATATTATTTACAGATTTTTTGTCTCCCATTACAGTATTTACTTTAGATAGAGAGCTGCCAAAAAGCTCTAACCCTTTGCCTAAATTGATAACTTTACTTGTTATGTTGTTACTGCAAATTGGCAAAAGCTTTCCGTTTTCCGTGAGTTTAAAAGAAAAATCAAGGGAATTATCTTCCTCGCTGCGATGAACTACAATATTTTTTATTTCCGAATGGGGCGAGGGTTCATGACCGAGCAAGCGAGGAAACAGAAGGTTGCGAAGCATACCCTTTGATTCATACTGATAGGTCCCATTAGTTGCGCCGGACTCTGCAAAGTAATTAAGATATTTCTTTCTGAATATGGCAGAGAAATTCATGCAGCAGTGTTCCCGCATTTGAATAAGGTTTTTGAGCTCTTCAAGCTGTGAAAGTTTTAGATATGCCCATGCCATTTTACTAATTGTTTTTTTGCGAAACTATCGGCAAAATGCCTTCCGGTATAAAATCCCCTGCAATTGCAGCAAAACCTGCAGCAAAAGATTCCCTGCCTGTTCCAAAAACAGCTACCCCTCCGTCAAGCCAGTCAAGTTCCTGAAGCCCTGCCGGAGAAAGTACAGATAATACAATAACCCTGGCTCTGCTATTCTCCAGAGTTCTTAGAAGTTCCAGGCTTGCAGTATTTGAGGAGCAGAAAATAACAACATCATATCTTGACGCAACATTAGGCAGCCTTGCAAAATCATATTCCCGCACCCTAAAAAATGAGCTAAATTGAAAAGTATAAGTATTTGCATTTGGAAACCGCCTTAAGCCTTCCTGAAAAAAAAGCCTTGGAGAACCCACCAAAAGTATTCTCTCATTTTCTTCTGGTTTTCTAATTAATTTATCGCTGCGCAAAAGAGAAACGCTTCTAAATGCCTGCTGTTGAAAAAATGCAGGAGCTCCTTCTGCAGGAATCGGATATCTACTTCTTAATTCAGAAACAGATATGGTTTTGTCTGCCAGATATTTATCTTTTAAGCTGATTATCCGCTCTACACTTTTTCGTATCTGCTTTTCAAACTCCGGATTAATATTCAGTTCTCTTATTATTAAATTTCTTGTCGCTTCGTAGTCTGCCATGTTTCTTGAAATCAGGATTATATCATTCCCTGCTTTAAGCGCTGCGAGGCTGCTTTCGCTAACGCTTCTTTTATACAATGCACCGCGCATCTGCATATCATCAGTAATAATTATTCCATTAAACTGCATTTTCCTCCTAAGCACATCTTGAAGAAAAAACGAGCATAAAGACGCAGGCCGCCTGTGCCCTGTAATAACAGGAAAAGCAAGATGCCCGCTCATTATGGCCGGAATATTTTCACGTATAAGAAATTCGTATGGAAGCAGGTCTGCGGAAAAAAGCTCGTCAAGGGTTGTATCAAGAACAGGCAGCCTGCCGTGTGAATCAACAGGTGTTCTTCCATGCCCGGGAAAATGTTTTGCAGTCGCAATTATTCCTGCAGATCTTGTTCCATTGGCAAATGCTGTTGCAAGAATTGCTGTCTGGAGCGCGTCATCGGAAAAAGCCCTTGGTCCTATAACATAAGCATCCTGGTTTATCAATATATCTATAGTGGGCGCAAAGTTCATATTTATTCCCAGAGCTTTCATCTCTTTGCCAATAAAAAAGCCAGACATATAAGAGTCATTCATAATTCCGGCTGCGCCAAGCGCCATGTTGCCGGGCGTAATAGATGTGTTTCCCCGCACATGCCGTATCCAGCCGCCTTCCTGGTCTGTTGCAATAAACAGGGGAAGTTTAAATTCTGTTTGCAGAGCAGCTCTTTGCATTTCTTCTATGCTGTTTCGCAGAACCGTAAGATCATTCGTGTTCCAGCCAAAGATTTTTATTCCGCCAACTTCGTTTTCTCTTATCCATCTGAATGTTTCGGGCGACGGAACGCTCCCGGCATATCCTATCATCATAACCTGGCCTGCAAGCTGCGAAAAGCTCATTTTCTCTGCTATTTTGCGAGCGCGGGAAGGCGCCGCCTCTGTATCAAGCTCTGTTTTTACCAACCCAGCCCTGCGGTTTTCAGGGTTTTCAGAAGAGTAATCTTTTTTTCCAAAGAGGTTTTCTGCTGCGCCGTTACCCCAATGCAAAGTAAAACCTGCTGTTACAATAGCCAGGAAGCAGGCAGAAATTATAATTATTCCAAGTTTATTTATATGCCATCCCCTTAAGTTCGCTTATATAAATATCTGCACAGTGAGCAGCAATTGCGCCGTCTCCGCACGATACAACCACCTGCCGAAACGGAGTATTTCTTACATCGCCTGCCGCAAAAAGCCCGGGAATCGAAGTTTCCATCTTGTTAGTCGAAACTATGTAGCCGGATTCATCTTTTTCAAGATCCGGCGGCAGGCTCTCTGTTTTAGGCGCAGTGCCAACAAAAATAAAAACAGCATCAAAATTTTCTTCGTATTTTGCACTGCCCGCAGCGCATTTTACGCCTCCGGCAGCGTCCACGAGAACAGCTTTTTCCACTTTTGTATCGCCTTTTATTTCCTTGCACTCAGTATTAAATCTTACCTCTATCTTTTTATTGCTAAGCACCCTTTCTGCAAGCGCTTTTTGTGCCCGAAATCTCTCTTTCCTGTGAATCATAACAACTTTATCTGCAATTTGGGAAAGATAAAGAGCTTCGCTGCAAGCAGTGTCTCCTCCGCCAATCGCAAGTATTTTTTTATTCTTAAAAAACGGACCGTCGCAGGTCGCACAGTATGAGACACCCATGCCCAGAAGCCGCTCTTCGCCCTCTGCGCCAAGCATCTTTGGTTTCGCGCCGGTTGCAATAATAACCGCATAAGCAGTAAAGTCCCCTGCGTCTGTTGAGACATGAAAAATATTGTTCTTTTTTTCTACTTTTTTTACACTTGCACTAATAATTTTAGCGCCAAACTTGAGCGCCTGATCTTCCATTTCTTTGGAAAGCTCTGCGCCTGAAATCTGCTTGTTAATTCCCGGATAATTTTCAAGCTCGTATATCTGAAGCATCTGCCCGCCTGTTGCAAGCTCTTCTATCAGCAAAGTATTTAAATTGCCCCTCGCACTATACTGGGCAGCAGTAAGACCTGCAGGACCTCCGCCGATAATTATTATGTCTCTCTCTGCCTGCATTTTTTCCCCCTTTTTCTGATTTTGTGATATACTACTAAAATAACATTATTGAGGTTTTATGAAAAGATTCAAATATTTAGTTTTTGTACTGATTTTTTGCTTTACAGTAAGCGCTTTTGCGCAGCAAACCCAGCAAGCGCCTGGAACAACACCCTCTGTTTTTATTCCGGACCCTGATGCTGTTGCGCTAAACAGAGCCGTATCTCTTAATGACAGAGAATTTATCTATTATGCGTTTCGTTTTTCGGGCGTAACCAGAGAAAATGCAGAAACTTTTGTAAGAAAATACGAAGCTTTGGCGGAAAATCTTGCTGCGCATTTAAGAACAAATAATATCAACCCAGCAAACCACCGTCAAACAGGCGAAGCGATATTGATTTTTCTTCATGACAATCTTTTACGAAGATATGTTGAAAAAGAAACGCGGCTCAACGAGCTTTTTAACAGAGGTGTTTTTAACTGTGTTTCATCGGCAATTATATATTACGCTCTTGCGATGCGAAATAATCTTGATGTAAGAGCAATAAGAACCAAAGATCATGCTTTTTGCGCGCTTATAATAGACGGCGAGATCGTAGATGTAGAGACAACGAACAGGCATGGTTTTGATCCGGGAGAAAAAAGAGAATTTATAGACGCTTTCGGCAGAATGGGGTTTGTTTATACACCGCCGTCTAACCACAAGGACAGGTTCGAAATTAGCGCCAAAGAATTGCTTTCTCTTGTGCTCCAGAACAGAATAGCAGAATTGCAGCACAGAGGCAATTTTATGGATACTGTTTCTCTTGCTGTTGACAGAAATGCGGTACTTGGCACCGACGCTTCTTTTGCAGAGATGATAAATGAGTTTAGAAATCATTCTGTGCAATTGAGTAACAGAGGGGCAGACGGGCACAGAAATGCCATAAATTTTCTTTCGTCCGCAGCGCTGGTTTATGGTTTTGAGCCTGTATTAACAAATACTGCCGGCAAACTGTTTCATAATCAGATTGCGCGCGACCTTAACCAGAACCGTTTAACGCAAGCGCAGAATTTTTTCAGCTACTTTGAGCCTAACCCTATAATTCCTTCGGAGGTGAGGCAGGAGACTTTTATTCTTATTAGCCAGAAAGAGCTTCAGTTGTTTATTCAGAACAACGAGTTTGCGGAGTCGCGCAGAAAAACATTCGAGCACTTTAATCAAAATTTACTTAATAATACCGATAAAATCAATTACCTTGTTTTTGTTTACTCCAGAGAAGTTAATCGGTTATCAAACAGCAGCGACTGGGTAAAAGCTATTGAAATAGTGCGGCAGGGCATAGAAGAAATTGGCCGTGATTCCAGAATGTTAAGACTCGAAGAGGCTGTAAAACACAATATTGGCGTCGTGTACCATAACAGGTTTGCAGCTTATTTTAACCGAGGCGACAGGGCTGCTGCGGCTGCTGTATTGGAAGAGGGACTTAGCATTGTTCCGGATAACCGGATGCTGCTTCAAAACCGCGAGCGCCTGAGACGGGAGTAGGGCTTGCTATAGCTCAAAAACTAAAAATATGTACTAAACCCAATGGTTATACAAAACCCACTACTGCCAAATTGTAACTTATAACCAATAACTAAGGGGTAGCAGTTGATTGAGTCAATGATGCGCGCCAAAGAGCTTTTGGCCTTGAATATTAAAATTCTGAGAAAAAAATGGGGTTTTCTCAAGAAAAACTGGCTAAGGCTGCAAGTCTCTGCGCAAACAATTAGCGATATTGAAGATTGCCGGACATGGGTAAGTGATAAAACAGCGGAAACACTTGAAAATGTTCTAAAAGTTGAAATTTTTCAGCTTTTTATGCCTTCGGAAGAAGAAACCAGAGATAATCCGGAATCTTTATTTACCGACGAAGCGAGAACCTCGGGTAAGCTGCCTGGCGGTCGCTTTGCGCCTTTTATTTATCAGAAAAATCACTTTCCAAATAAAATCTAGGCTTAGTTTTTTTCCTGTAATTTATGCAACAATAGACAATGATACGCTTGTCTTCTCAATGCTTCGGGTGATTTTAATTAAAAACTTTTCAAATATTCCGATAATTGCATAGAAAGGGTTTTTAGGACGGATTTTGAGAAAATTCGGACCATCAGAATGATTTCTGAAACTTTTTAGAGGGAATATTGATGAGTTTAGATGAATATACGGTTAAAATGGAAGAGTGCCTCAAAAAGCAGATTGAAGCTTTTAAAAAATTTCACGCATCAGAAGAAAAAATAAAACAGCAGATTGTGTCGAAAAACTGGGAAGAACTTGACAGCGAGATTTCGTATCTGCAAAAACAGGCGGGCGAAATCGAGAAAATGGAGCTGGAGCGGGGCGATATCTACGATGCCATGAAGCGCTGCTGCAATGATGATTCTTCTGATAGTTTTTACACTTTTGTATCTGAGCATTGCCCGGAGAAAAGTGTTTACCTAAACTCGCTTTACAGAGACTTGAAGGTTAGTGTGGTTAAGGTTAAGGCTTTAACTATAAGAATAGACTCATATCTTTCTACAATTACAGCTACGGTAACGAAGATTCTCGAGGAAGCATTTCCGATGAGAAAGGGAACAATATATGACGACAAGGGAGCAAATAAAGCTGCTGCTGCTCCGCCACTTTTGCTTGACAGGCAGCTTTAATAAAAAAGCCTATGATTAAATTGACTCTAATTATAGGCTTATAAGGAGATTTAATATGCATTCCACGTTCATGGGAATTGAAATAGGCAAGAGAAGCCTTATGGCGCACAACAAAAGTCTTGTTACAACAGGGCACAATATAGTTAATGCTTCAACCGAAGGATTCAGCAGGCAGCGGGTAAAGCTGGCAACATTTGAACCGTTATATGCCCCTCAGCTTAACAGGGTGCATGTTCCTGGGCAAATAGGGCAGGGCGTTACTTCTGTAAGCGTTGAGAGAATAAGAGATGAGCTTCTTGAGAACCGTATCAATTTTCAATCGAGCGTGCGGGGTTACTGGCAGGAAAGGGATAAGTATATTTTAATGCTGGAAAATATACATAATGAGCCCGGAGATTTTTCTGTAAGAGCTGCTATGGATAAGTTTTGGGAAGGCTGGCAAGAGCTTTCCGTGTTCCCGGCAGAAATGGCTACAAGGCAGAGTGTTCTTGAAAGGGGAAGATCGTTAATCGATGCAATTCATACGAGATACAATTCGCTTCGCCAGGTTAGGGATATGCTCGAAACAGAAGTTGTAGGCGCTGTAAGAAGAATTAACACAATTTTGGCAGATGTAGCAAATTTGAATGAAAGAATTCTTAAAGTTAAGGCAATGGGAGACAGTCCCAATGATCTTCTCGATAGAAGAGATCTTCTTGTAAATCAATTGGCATCTATCATAAATATTACTGTGGAACACAGGGGCGGACCGCCGGATAAGTTTCTGATACACACCTCCGGCTTTCATCTTGTGCAAGGCAGGGTGCCGAGTTTTTTAAATACGGTAGTTGACACAGAAAACAACGGATACTCAAAAGTTGTATGGGCGGGTAAACATAATAACGACGAAGTGCAAGTCAGAAGCGGCAGTCTTGCGGCCTTTCTTAACCTTAGGGACCGGGATGTGCGGGAAGAGATTCAAAAACTTGACCTTATGACTATGAATTTTATTGATAATGTAAATTACTTGCATAAAAATGCGTGGGGAGCAAATGGCTCGACAGGCATTGATTTTTTTACAGAGTTCCCGTTTGTACTGTCTGCTGTAGGAAATTTTGACAGAAGCGGCGATGGTGTTTTTGATTCAACTTATATTTTTAGAATCACGGGCGCAAATACTCTTAACCCGCAGGACCTCATAGGATTAAGGGGAACAATGATTCTCTCCGGAGCAGATGCTAATGTTGCGGTAGAGTATTTTCCTACAGATACTGTTCAGGATGTTCTTGACAGAATAAATAATTCGCCTGCGAGAATAAGCGCTACATTAAATATGGAAGGGAAACTTGTATTTAGGGCAATGACTGCTCAAGACAGGCGCAATCCTGATTTTGTAATCAAGCATATTGAAGATTCCGGCGAATTTCTTGTGGGGTATGCAGGTGTTCTTGCTGCTAGCGGAAGCGAAGGCGCTTATACCTGGGAAACTGCTTATGCGGTGGAGGCGCTTAACAGCAATAGCCAGTTTGCGGTTGCTCCGCTAAGTCATCCGTCCGGCTGGATTGAAGTAAACAGGGCAATATCTGCTGATATAATGAATATTGCTGCCGGGTTTGGCGTAAATGGCAGACCGGCAAATCCTGGTGATGGTTCTGCAGCTCTTGCAATAGCATCACTCCGGAACCAGCAGCTTATGGTTGGGAATTTTACAAGTTTTGATCAATATTTTTCATTTGTTGTTGCGGATATAGGGCTTAAGGGAGAGCGGGCGAGAATAACGCTTGCAACACAGAATCTTATAATGAGAGACCTTGAAGAAATGAGGCAATCAATATCGGGAGTAAATATAGATGAAGAGCTTGCGAATATGATTAAGTTTCAGCATGGGTATGCTGCTGCTGCAAGGTTTATAGCAACCATGAATGAGATGCTTGATATTATTGTTAACAGGCTAAAAACATAGTCACAGCGCAGCTGCTGTGTGCGCCTGATGTACCATTAAAAAAATGAGATTAAAATAAGGAATAAAAGATGAAAAGAGTAAGTACAAATCTTCCTAATGACAATATTCAGCACTTTATGAGAAAACAGCAAGTTGGTCTCCACAGGATGCAAAATAAAATAGCATCGCAAAGCAAGGTTCTAAATTTGCGGGATAATCCTATTGCTGCTGCGCACTCTGTTGTTCTGCAATCCAATATCTCGCGGCTGCAAAAATTTGCAGCCAATGCAGGAGAAATACAGGGCAGGGGAAGAGTTGCTGAGGCGCATCTCCAGGGAGCTATTGGCATAATGCACAGAATAAATGAGCTTGCTGTTCAGGGAGCCAACAGCACTTTCTCAAGAGAAGACACAGTAATGATGGCTGAAGAGGTTAATCAGCTTTTGAGTGAACTCATTGAAATTTCAAATGCAAGATACGGCGATGGCACAACAATGTTTTCGGGAGACAGAACTTTAAGCCTTGCATTCAGGACTACTTCGAGCCATGTTGAAGGAAGCGGCAGGTCTCTGGTAACTAACGTTGAATTTATAGGAACCAACAGAAACAGTCTTACGGAAATATCGGAAAACAGCTATATAGAATCATCTTTTCCGGGAAATTCGGTTTTTTGGGCAGAAAATCAGGTGCTTATGTCTTCCAGAAATGCAGACAGTTTTTTTGTAAGGGAAGATTCTTCTATATATGTAAGCGGGGTTACCATTGATCTAAGAACAGGAGATAATATTCATGCGGTTGTTGCCAAGATTAATGATTCCGGCGCTCCTGTAAGAGCGAGTCTTGATCCTGTAAGAAATTCTATTGTTCTTACAACAACGCAGCCGCACCAGATTTGGATTGAAGACTTGGGCAGCGGAACTGTTTTTCAGGAAATAGGGCTTATCGGAAACATAACCCAAAGACCGCCGCATAACATTGCTAATGACGCAAGAGTTTCCGGCGGTTCTCTTTTTGATGTGGTAATAAGACTAAGAGACAGCCTTTTTACCGGCAATGTTATTGAAATTGGAAGCGGGGGTCTTCAGGGAATACAAAACGGACTAAACCATCTTATTCTGCAGGCAGGAAAACTTGGAGCAAGGGATGAGCGGCTGCAAATTATTCAAAACAGACTTGCTCATCAAACACACGAAGTACAGGCTATGAACTCAAAACTGGTAGATATTGATCTTGCTGAAGCTATTATGGAGCTTAGAATGCTTGAACATGTTCACCAGGCATCTCTTCAGACAGCTGCAAGAATTTTACCCCCTACGTTACTCGATTTTTTAAGGTAGTAAAATGAAACTTGAAACAAAACCTTTTGGCATAATAAATATAGATGAAAAACAGAAAGTATCTTTTGACAAAGGTATTTTCGGATTTGAAAATATTAAAGAATATGCTCTTCTTAATGCAAGCCAATGGCCATTTTACTGGCTGCAGGCAATAGAAGCTCCGGATGTTGCTTTTGTTCTTATTGAGCCTGTAATCTTCAGGTCGGACTATATGCCGGATGTTGACGCTGGTGATCTTGCAGAGCTTGAGCTTAAAGCGGAAGACAAAGACAAAATGCTTATATTTGCTATTGTTACAGTGCCGGCAGATCCGAAAAAAATGACAGCTAATTTGCAGGGTCCTGTAATAATCAATAAGGAACTAAGAATAGGCAGGCAGTTTATTTCATTTAACAAAAAATGGCAAATCAAACACTATATTATTGACGAGCTAGCTTCCAAGGAGGGGCACTGATGCTGGCGCTCGCCCGGAAGATAAATGAAAGTATAATAATAAATGACAATATTGAGGTTATAGTTCTTGAAATTAAAGGGGATCAGGTAAAGCTTGGGATTAGCGCTCCGAAGTCGGTTCCTATTTATCGAAAAGAAATTTATATGGCTATCCAGGAAGAAAATATAGCTGCTGCAAAGTTTAACACAGAAAGTATTCCTTCGCTTGATTCAGTGTTTAAAAAAGAGTAGGCGCAAATTCTTGCTGGACACAACATTCCTGTAATATGCAAGCTTTTGTAGTCCGGGATTCAGGGCAAGCAAAATTTAAATAAAAAATTAGATTATTGAAGCTTTTTCTTCGGCATCGCTTTTTCGTATATAGATTGGTCCTGTAAGATCATTATCTTTTACTCCTTTGCTATGCATATCAGCGCCTACTTCAAGGCATACAGTAACTTTGCTTTCTTTTGCACATGGGTCCAGAAAAAGATTATCTTTTGCCATATCTTTATTGGACAATATTTCATTATATAATTTTTCGGCATAAGGACCTGTAAGTAATGTTTTCTGGTATTTATTTGCCAATTCTATTAGTTCTTTATACTCTGCATCGAGATAATCGGTTTTTTTGATTCCTTTTTCGTATATAGCAGAGTAATATCTTTTTCTTTTTGCATCGATTACAGGTATAACAGCTCCGTCAAAAATCGAAAGACTAAAAGCAAGAAAATCGAGTGTGGGCACCGAAACAAGAGGAATTGAAAGTGCAAAAGCTATTCCTTTTGCTGTTGCCATACCGATTCTGAGACCTGTAAAAGAACCTGGTCCTTTTGAGCAAACAACAAGATTTATGTTTTCTGCTTTTATACCGGCAGCTTGAAGTAAAGTTTCTGCAAACGGCAAGAGTTTTTCGGAGTGTTTTAGTGATTCATTTAAAGCAATTGTATATACGTTATTACCTGTTTTTAATGCTATTCCAAGATTTTCTGTGCTGGTATCAAATGCTAGTATATTCATAAACTGATATTTTCTATTGTTATCTTTCTCTTTCCGTTTTTTTCTATTTCTATGTTAACTTTTATTGTATTATCCGGAAAATAGTCTGCTATTTTTTCTGCCCATTCTATAACAGATACTCCATTGGAATACATAATATCTTTGCCGCCTGCCATCTCAAATTCGTTTATTTCATTTAATCTATATAAATCCATGTGAAAGAAGGGTATATTCCCTTCATATTCGCATATAAGGGTAAAAGTCGGACTTGTAATAATGTTGGAAACCCCAAGTCCTTCTGCGATTCCTTTTGCAAAAACTGTTTTACCGCTGCCCAGAGATCCCGATAGCGCTATTATAGAGCCTGGAACAAGTTTTAGAGCAAGCTTTTTTCCTGCATTAATAGTATCGTCGGTTGAGCATGATGCAATTGTTATCAGGTGAATATTCCTTCTAATTGCATTTTAAAAACTTCTTCTTTGAGCATTTTTATTGCACTTAACATTGGATAATTAATATGCTCGTTTATAGCAACGCTAACTTTTGATTCCCCAAGTGCAGTTTTTTCAATTGTAATTTCGATTGAAACTTTTTCTTCTGTAGAATTTTTTCCATACTCAAATATAGCATCGGCCAGATAATCACTCCGATAATACAAAAGAGATTCTTTTTCTTTTTTTCTAATGTTTTCTATAGTTTTAAGTTTCATTTGCTTAATTGCTAATTATTCTATCAACAATATTATTTTCTATCAACAATATTATTTAATTAATAATCAAGAATACTTGTTCTCTCTCCTATACCATAAATATAGGAATTTATTGAATTCATATTCTTTTTAGATGTTCTTGTAAACTGAACATGCATAATTGCTGCTCCGAGACCTGCTCTTCTGGTGTTCACTATTTTGCCTAAAGCCGAAACACTCTGTTTTTTCTCAATGTCTATATCTACTCTTATTAATTCGCCCTTGTTAAGGTAATTTGGAGATTTTATGCTGCATCCTCCGGCAGATATTTCAAGAACACTCCCCAATCTTCCTTTGGCGTTATCATCGATAATT
The DNA here is from genome assembly GCA_009786125.1 of Spirochaetota bacterium. Lineage (GTDB taxonomy): Bacteria > Spirochaetota > Spirochaetia > CADAEX01 > CADAEX01 > WQTU01. The sequence continues at coordinate 22,712 of WQTU01000126.1, read as the reverse complement.
GCTTTTTTAACAACTTCTTTTCCTTCGGTAAGTGTTACTACGTTTATTTTAAAGAAATAACAGGATTTTCCAAGCTCTTTTCTCGGGAAGTTGCGCTGCTTTGAAGTATTTATAGTATTTGAATGCTGCAGCATCACGCAGGAAGTCCCCTTTACCGTTGTATATCCTGCTATTTTTGAATCATAGAAAAAACCTTTGTCGCCTTTTTCTATAATAGAGACTTTTACATTTTCCCATTTACTAAGTTTTAGCATTGTGCCATCGTATCTTGTTGGAACAACTGCGCACATATAATCTTTTAAGTTTGTAACAATATGAGAACTATACTTTTCTCCGGTCCCTGTTGTAATTGTTATGGATTTTCCGGCAGATAGCTGGCGGGAAGTTGTAATTTTTTTATCAGTTGCAGCGCTTTTATCAAGTTTTTGTTTTGCATTAAAAAGCAGCATTTTATAATTTTCTCTTACTTCCGGAGAATATGCTCCGCTGTCATACTCTTGTATGGCTTTTTTCATTGTTATATTAAAGACTTTTGGGGAATTAAAAAATGTTACAGGAGAACCGATTTTATGTTTATCAGCGAGCTCTTCAAGAACTTTTATCTGAACAGATGATAATCCTATGTTTTTTGCCATTTTTTTAAATTTTCTTCTGTTTGCCCAGGTATTTGCAGACTTTACTGCACCTGTTGTTTTAAGACCGGATTTTAAATATCCGCCGCCGCCGCTTGAACCTTTTTTGCCTGCAATACTGCCGCCTAATATCAGCACTAAAAAAAAACCAATAATAATTCCTATCATGATAGATGTTGTTCTAGCATCTGCCTGAGGAAGTTCTGCGAATGGCATTGCCTGAAGAAGTATTTGGCTTGTCATTTATCCCCTCATGTTGTTTTCGGACAGCATTATATTAAAAAACTGCTCAATAATCGGTGAAAGTTCATATTCCAAAATATCGCCTATGAGAACAGAATCGCCTCTCCCTAAAGCCTCTCCAAGATCATTCAGAAGCTTATTGTATTTACCTATTTCTTCGGGCTCAATTTTGCCTAATCCCATATTATAGTAACTTAAAAGCCGCGCCAATTTTTTTGCAAAGTCAACAAATTTTATTATTTTTTCAAAAGCTTCGCTTTCTTTTCCTGTTTGCAAAAGCACAGATATAATTTCAATTTCCGGAAGAAATGTATCGAAATATTTTTTTTCTTTTTCAATTTCTACTTCGGGGTTTATTATCTCCCTTTTTCTTTCTTCTATTATAAAATTTATATTCTCTGCAAAAAATTTCAGGCTTTCGCAGTCAGAATCAGCAAGCTCTTTTTTGGAAGCTGCTGTTTCTATAAATCCAAGGTTACCAACAACTTCTTCTATATCTGGCTTTATTTTTTCATAGTTTTTAAGGATTTTTATAGTTTCTGCTTTATTGTTATCCTTTATTGCAGAAATCAGGGTCTCAAAATATTTCTGAATTATCAGTAATTGGTTATACTTATATTCCCTCAAGGTAAGGGTAAAAATATCTATGTTTTTAATAGATTCTATGCTTAATTCACTAAGTTGAGTTTTATCATCATAGTCATACTCTTTTTCATCAATTTTTACTGATTTTATTATAATGTAGTTATTTTTGAGCCATAGACTAATTGCTTCGATAATATCATATCCATTTTTTTCTTTTTCCAGGCTATAATCGATAATATTACCGTCAATACTAATATTCACTTATTTCTCCCTCCTGGAAAGCATATATTAAATTTTCGGAATTTAAAAGATTATCTGGAGTTGTTATTATTCATTGGGAGGTTTCGAAATTGATTGCCGGCTCTTTCCAGTTCTTGCAAAGTTCCTTCCATTATTCCGTATCTTCTTCTAAGGTCTTGCTCAATTCTTGCAAGTCTGTTGTTGAAATTGGTTATTTCTGTTTCTGTTCTGCTTATATTCTGGTTTATTGTTCTGATTCTTTGCGATATTATACCGCCTGATTCATTAAAAGCTCTAAGATAGTTATCAACCTCAAAAGCTACCCCGGAATCAATAATCATATTCGAAGTTCTGTCAAACCCAAAGAGGTTTTTTATGGCAGCAGGGTTATTTTCTATTGCTTCATCCAGCACTCTTTCATTGATTTCAAGGTATCCCCTAAGTCTTGAAGCATGAGCGCCAGCACCAAGACCTGAATTTGTCGAAATGCCTATGTGTGCAAGAAGAGTAAAAAAACTGTCATCATTCCAGTTATGAGGGGCGCTCATAATTCTCTGGAGGCGGTCGCGCATTTGATTAATTGAACTATCACCCTGAAAAATCCCCAATCGCTCCCTTGCTGCTCTGCGTTCTTCGTCAGTAAAATGGGTAATTTCATTTATTATCTCATCACTATTGCGGGATAAAATATTGAGCTCGGCAATAAGGTTATTATAATGTCCAACAAAAGTAATTATGCTGCTTTTTATGCCTATAATATCCGGCTCCACGTTAATAGTAACATTGTTTGGTCCGGGAGCCCTGAGATTTAAAGTAATCTCGGGGATAAGATCATCAATAGTATTCGATGGTCTCCTGACTCTTATCCCATCTACTTCCACTATTGCATCTGATGCTGTAGAAATAGGATTCGCAGGAACAATATCCCCGCGGGCTTCGGGATTATATACTCTTATATCAGATATTGTTATTTCTTTTAATGTATTTCTGTTTCTTATGTTGATAGAAGAAAGAGGGTTTGCAATTTGACTCAAGGGAATTTGTATTGTCTGAGTTTCTTCTGTGTCTCGAATGTTGTCGAGCCTCTCTATTCTGTTTCCTGCGCCAAGAAAAAGAACAGAAAGATCTGTTATATTCTCTGGTCCAGCCGGCGGGGTCCATGCAGGCATGGTTCCCTCAAACGGATTATTTTGAATCACAATGTTTTCGAAAGTCAGTCTGCCGGCTTCGGGAATAGTAGGTCCTGCCGGAGCAGTAAACTCCGGAACAGGCGCTTCCGGAAGATTTCTTACATTTATATTAAATTCAAGAACCATATTTCCAGCAGCAGCTGTTCTGGTTGCAACTGCCGGATTTATATCAATCCTTAGTTCTTTTCCGCTTTTTACTGTTAAAGAATTTCCTTCTATAGTGAATGTTTCTCTGTTTATAGGAACAGTCCATTCTCTTATATTTTCCGCAGAAATATTTATAGTTTGATCTGCTGACCGGCTTCTCTTCATTATTCCGGTTCTGAGCGCAAAATCTGCGGCTTTTCCTTCAAATGAGAGTATATTATCGCTTCCTGTTCTTTGTGATTCAATAACAAAAACAATATTTTCTCTGTTATAATTGACAACCGAAGCTCTTACATTATCTCTGCCATTTCTGTTTATTGCGTCTTCGAATTCTCTTAAAGTTCCGCCCCTAAAGTTGAAAGATACTCTATTTTCTCCTACGATAAAAACATAACTTCCGGCTTCAACTCGCTCATTTCTTGGAATAGGGTTAGATCTGAATCTATCTGCAGATGCTGTTTCAACAACTTTTAAATTTCTGCTTTCGATGATAGCCCCTCTTGTTGCTGTTGCTGTTAATACGGAACTGTCGGAAGATATTACTCTTTTATCATCAAAAGGGTTCTGGAAACTGTATAAATGTCTTGCAGAATCTCTTACAAGTCCTATTTTCCTGTTAAGAGTTTGCCATACTTGTCTTTCCTGTCTACTAAGTTCATTTCTTGCTTCAAGGCGCTCAAGAGGAATGCGCTCAATCTTCATGAGCCCTTCTATCATTCTTTCGGAGTTGATATTACTTCTTACACCTGGAATTATTAAGTCAGACATTCAGGGTTTTGCCCTCCCCCAGTTTTTTTGTAACATATGATTAAATTTGATTCTAATCATATGTTACAAAATTTTTCTCGTTTTCTCTAGAAAACTGCGAAAAAATTACAATAAAGTAATGCTGCTTGCCCCTTCGGGATGCTTCGCAATTCTCGATTGAATAAAGCAGCGATATCTTAAATCTTTTCATCTATTAATAGCCCTAGTTGCTCTTTCAAACGCACTTGTAACCTCCGCAGAGCTTCTGGGGGTATTTCCCTAATCACCTTATCGGTGGATAAATCCACCACTTTAACTATTACCATATTTGTCTCTTTGTTTACAGAGTATCTAAGATCTTTGTTAAAAACTGAAGCATCTCTTAAAACTTTGCGGATAAATTTGTCTATTTCTTCTCTAGATATGTTTTGCCATCTTGATAAGACCTGATGTTGCTCTCTTTTAGCTTGAATTGCAGCTTCTCTTGATGCCTCTGTTTTTCCCTGCTGCATCAATTGAAGAGCAGTTTGCTGGGTTATACTTTGATTTGGTTGCTGGTTTATTCTTCCCTGAATCCCCAGTTCCATACTTATACCTCTTAAAACACTTTAAAAATGGGAGAGAGGCGCGATCTCTCCCTGATTATTTCGTAATCTCAAGAAGATGACGTCCAGATCTCTTCTTAAAAACTACACATACTGTCTTACTTCAATGGGTTTACAGCAAATTCAATACAGCTTCAGTTTTTGTGTTTGCCTGAGCAAGCATTGCTGTTCCAACCTGGCTAAGTATCATATTTCTCACATACAGAACCATTTCGCTTGCCATATCGACATCACGTATTCTTGATTCCGCAGACTGCATATTTTCAGCAGCAATTGCAACACCTCTGGAAGCCATTTCAAACCGGTTCTGGTATGCGCCAAGATCAGCTCTTTGCTGGCTAACAGCTCTAAGAGCATTATCAATAATTCCTATTGCCATATTTGCTGCCTCAGGGGTCGAAATAGAAATCATTCCATTAGGACTCTGCTCATTTATCAGACCAAGAGCACGAGCTGTCATAGTTCCAATAAAAATTGATTCGTTCTGATCCATATTAGCGCCAACATGCAGTGTCATTACTCTGCCAACCGCGCTGTCTCTTGCAAAAGCTCCTGTAAGCATATTCATGCCGTTAAACTGAGCATGTGATGCTATTCTGTTGATTTCACTCACAAGCTGTGAAACTTCAACCTGGATTTGCATTCTGTCTTCTTGCGAATAAATACCATTTGCAGACTGTATCGAAAGTTCCCTTATTCTGTGAAGAATATCCTGGGAAGTCTGAAGATAGCCTTCTGTGGTCTGGATAAAAGAAACTCCATTTTGAATATTTCTTTCTGCCTGATTAAGACCCCTTATCTGGCTTCTTAGCTTTTCAGATACTGCAAGTCCGGAAGCATCATCTCCGGCTCTATTAATTCTTAATCCCGAGCTGAGTTTTTCAATATTTCTGTGCAAATCAAAGTTTGTGTTTCCCAACTGTCTGCTGGCATACATCGCACTCATGTTGTTATTGATAATCATAAGCCCTCCTTGAATATAGTAAATAAAAGGCATCCCTTGCCTTTATAAAAACAACCTTTTTAAGGTGTGTAAAAAAGTATACGCGCCGCTTTTTTACTGCCTTTAAGGAATATTTCTCCCCATTTAAGAGATATTCCTCAGTTATTTCCTTACTTTAAGGAGGTTATTTCAAAGAACATGAAGGGCAGTATATAAAGCTGCCCTTATGTATAATACCACATTAACCCAATAATTGCAATACCGATTGTGCTCTTGTATTTGCCTGAGCAAGCATTGCTGTACCAGTTTGGATAAGAATCTGGTTTGTAACGTATCTAACCATTTCTCTGGCCATATCCACATCCCTGATTCTTGATTCTGCTGCTTGAAGGTTTTCTGCTCCAATATCAAGACCTCTTATGGTGTGCTCAAGTCTGTTCTGGTATGCACCCAAGTCTGCTCTCTGCTTGTTAATCCTCTGCATTGCTGCATCGATAATTCCTATTGCCATATTTGCGCCATCAGGAGTTGAAAGACTTAAAATAGAGTTATCAGTGGCTCTAACGCCAAGCGCCATTGCTGTCATTGTTCCTATAAAAGTTCTTATTCTCTGATCCATGTTTGCGCCAATGTGGAGCCACATAGAAGCTGTTACAAGATTTTCACCTGCTTCTCGGGCAAATCGTCCTGTGAGCATATTCATACCATTAAACTGAGCATGAGAAGCAATTCTGTCTATTTCTGCAATAAGCTGCGAAACTTCTACCTGAATTTGCATTCTGTCTTCGGCTGTGTAAATGCCATTTGAAGACTGTATTGCCAATTCTCTGATTCTGTGCAGAATATCCTGACTAGTTTGCAGATAGCCTTCTGTGGTCTGAATAAAAGAAACGCCATTAGCTGCATTTCTTGAAGCCTGATTAAGCCCTCTTATCTGGCTTCTCATTTTTTCAGATACTGCAAGTCCGGAAGGATCATCGCCGGCTCTGTTGATTCTCAAGCCAGAAGAAAGCTTTTCGATATTTTTCATAACTGATCTGTCGGTAACACCGAGCGATCTTTGTGCAAACATTGCACTTAGATTGTGATTAATTATCATATTTCCTCCATGATTTATAATTAGGCATCCTTGCCTAATTTTTTTTAGAAAAATGTTAAAGTCCCTAAATTATTACCGATAATAATAATGATAAGGGGAAACTATGCTCTTTTAAAAAGCCCATTTGTCTGATTTTGTGATCGGCAGAAACCTCTATAATCTTTACTCATTTACCAAAAATTTCTTTAAAATAAATTTATTTTCAAATTGAGCAAGAGCTTGGAAATGGCTGTAGGCTGGTGCGATTCGCCAGAGTCCTCGTTGACACTGCGGATGGCTCACGCACCAGTCTACAGCCTTCCGCTGCAGTTCATGTTAGCCACTTTTTGCTGCCAAACTGGATTTGCATGGCCGCAGGCGTAAGACGCGCACGCGATTTCTGAGCATAGCGAAGCATGAGCGAGCGTGGCTGTAAGCCGAGAGGCCATAGTAAGCAGCCAGCCGCAAGCATCAAAAATGATATTACTTTGAGTCCGCGGGGTTTATATCAATTATTTCAAGGTATTTTTTAGCTATTTCATCGTTTTCATCAAATTCCAGCGATGTAAGAAAAAATGATTTTGCTTTCTCAATATCTCCGGCTTTATAGTGAAGAATCCCAAGATTAGATATAATTTTTACATTATCGGGTTCCATTTTAAGGGCTTGCAGTAAATATTTTTCCGCTTCTGAGCGCTTTCCTGTTTCAATGCTGCATATTGCTATTTCGTTTAGTACATCAACAGATTTTTCACCAAGCTCAATTACTTTGGAAAATGCATTGTATGCTTCTTTGTATTTTCCTGTCCGCCGATATCCCCAGCCAAGAAGAAACCACGCATTCCAAACGTCGGGCGATTTTTCAATAAATTCAGATATAATTTCTATACCTTCTTCTTCTTGGCAAAGGCGAATCATGTCATAAGCTTGCTTAAATTTCGAATCAAGCAGATTGCTTGATTCAATTTCCAGTAAAATTTTCGAAACAGTTTTTCTTCTTTCAATGTCTTCGTCAGGGTCGCCAAGTTCCAGAAAAAAAGAAAAATGCTCTTTTGCTTTTTCAAAATTTTGCCTGTTAAAAAAAAACTTTCCTGCGTGAAAATGAATATCTTCCGAAGAATCGATACTAAGCGCTTTTTTATATAGATCAAAAGCTTTATCAAGATACTTATTGCTTTCTGCGCTGTTAGTATCAGTTAATAGCGATGCTTTATGCTCATAAAGAAGCGCCATATTTATAATATTTATTATGTTTTCCGGCTCAAGCCCCTCGACTGCAAGAAAAATTTCTTCTGCGGTAGTAAAATCATTGTTTCTGGCTTTTTCCACCCCTGCATCAATGAGTTGTTCTTTTAGTTCCGGTTTTACTGCAAAAATAAATTTTCTGTAATAATCTATAAACTGATAATCTCTATGAAATGCCAAAATTTTTAGCATTGCCACAATAATTTTTTCCCACGAAAGATCTGCAAGGCTGCCGTTTTCAATGGATTGATCTTTTTCTACTGGCAATGGAATTTGGGGATCAATATTAAATCCATTGATTTCCCCAGCCAATTTCTCGGGGATTTTTATAAAAACTAATTCATTCACTAAAATACCTTGCTTAATCTGATTTTACTGAGAAGAGGATTATTCTTTGTTTTTTACTGATTTAAGATAATCTTCTATGCTTATTTTAAAACTTACAGGGATTGATTCCGGAAGAAGCTTGATTCCGATTAATATTACATCATTTCTTCCGGCAATATCTTCTAGTCGTACTATTTGGCCTTTAATTTCCCACTCATTTATAGAACTGAATTTTATCAAAACCTCTTTATTCAAATGAAATTTAAAAGCTTTTACCCCAATTGCCATTATGCCGGAAGCGGAAATATCTAAAAGTATTGCTTTTCTTGGTATATTTTCGATGACAAGACTTAAGTCTCTTGATGTAAACCCAAGGGTTAAATAATTGTTGTTATTAATTATTATTCGAAAATCCTGGCGCTTTTGAAAATTTATATTTGCTTCGAGCAGTTGCCCAAGTGTTGTTATAAAATCATCTGGCGGGCGCTGAGTATAAGTCAAAAATGCATATTTTAAATCAGATTCTTCGTTTGTATATGCGTTATATTCTGTTATTTTTGCATTTATAAAGAATGAAATTATATCGTTTTTGCCCGGAATATTAAATGCAAGGCGAAGGGAAACAGTACTGCCAGCTTCTTTTACTTTTGTTGCAAAATTATCTCCGACATTTATAATAATTCTGCCTTTTTTCATTGAAGTCGAGTATAAAAGGCACTTTCTTTGAGTTCCGCCAAACCTCAGATATGTTTCTTTATGGCTAAAAAGAGTTGCAGATACAATGTCTTTTGTAAAAGTTATATCTATGTCTTTGTAAAGATCATATAATCTTGATATTTGAAAGCCTGTTAGTATTGCCATTCAAGTAATAATATTATTTAGCTTATGCAAGTGTCAATATTATAATGCTCATATAATTTCAGAGAGGTATAGTTTAAACAGGACAAATCAATGCCCTGTTAAAAACAATTATCTTCTGAGCTTTTCCAGCGCTGCTTGAGTAGCCCTTATAACATCAACATCCCATCGAATAGTTGTTACTGCGATGAGCTCTTCTACAGCAATGCGGTTTTCACTGTCTCCAAGAGCATTTATGGTTGCTATTACAGTTCTTCTGTCGCGGCTGGTAATGTTATTTGCCTGTCTGGTATTGTGATGCCTAAGGTATCTAATTAGCATTTCAACAGATTCATTGCTCCTGTATGTGTTTAAAACTTCGATTACAGCAAGTCTTTCGCTTGCATCAAAGTGCCGCTGATTGTCAATACCGCCAAAAAGAATATCACTCAGATAGGGTAATGCTTCTGGCGGTTTGTGCGAAGAATTTAAAAGCATACTGCAAGAGAGCAGCCTAAGCCTTGAAAGCAGCATATTTTCGGCCGGGGTGTTTGCTTGATGGCGCAGCCCTTCTCTAAGCCCCACAACAGCTAAATTGGATTTTTGCTCATCTGACGCAGCAGAGTCATTCATTGCTGCCAGTGCAGTAATCTTATTGTTAAAATCAGCATCAGTTTCCAGAATTCTTTTAAGAATCTCAAATGGATTGTCTGTAATTACTGCCAGAGCTCTTCTTGCGTTTTCCCTGATCCCCGATCTTGGGCTATACCAGCCAACAGATGCATAAAAAACAACTTCATAAGACCTAATATCTCTTACCATTTCAAAATAATTTACAAGGGCGAAGGCAATAGCTTCATTATCATGCTGGGCGATATTGCCGTCTACTCTCATATTGATATTTCTTAATGCAGTAATAAATTCATCGATAAATTTAACAGAGCCCATTCTGCCCAAAGCTGTAATGGCTTCGGCTCTTACTAGAAGGTTATCCGTGTTTGTGTAAGCTTTATGAATAGCATCTTCAGCTTCTATGAATCTAAAATCTCCCAGACGCATTATAGATATTCTCTGAATTTCATCAAAGTATCTTCTTTCCTGGCGGCTCATTTCGACTATAATATGAGAATTTGTGTCATTCAGCGCTGCCAGAAAAACAGGAATAAGTGCCCTGTCTTCTGTGTTTGCAATATTCTGCAAAACAAGATATTTGTTTTCAAAGTCAGCAGCTCTTTCATAAAGCCTCAGCCAGATTGCAGCTTCATCGGCAAAAGCAACTGGCGTTAATATAATGATAAAAATCAACAAAAATTGTATTTTTTTCATAGTGAACTCCATTTTTTATTTTCTAGGAAAAATCACGGAATTGCTGATTAGAGTCAAATTTAATCAGCGATTCCCTAGCAAAAAAATCCCGCGAATCCGCTTGGGAAAAATCTCTTGAACTCATAGTTCAAGTGGGTTTCGTTTGCTAAAGCTTTTGGGCCCGCATAAAGGAATCCCTTTATTATGGTTTGTCCCAAGAGATTTACTCTCCGCCCGAAATCCGCAGGTTATTTATCCTCTAAGACATTTTCTATACAGGAAATTATCTTTTCAGTCAATTCCGATAGCTCTTTTTCCGAGTTTTTTCCTTTATATATTTCATCTGTTAAGTAAATTGAAGCTAAAATTGCTATTTTGAGAGGGTCGTGCATACCTGTACTGTTTTCTATTTTATTAATAATGACTTTTAGATAATTGATAATATCCTGCATATAAGCAGGATTTTCATCAACTTCTATTTTAAAAGATGTCCCAAGTAACTTAATATCAACAAAGTGCTTGTCCATAAAAGTTAAAAAATATCTAGTTGATTTGTATTGCTTTTCTCTGTTGTGCCGGGTGCGGGTTTGTTTTGCGATACCTTGGAATAATCAATGCTAATTTCTTCTACTTCTTCATCGGGGTGGTCTTCTTTTTTCGATAAAGAAGCAGAATTGTTTTGAATAAAGCTGCTTTTTCCGGCCGGCCCATGTTCGATAGCTGTATTTGGCTTATTGCTGACAGAAGCAGCCGGACTATTCTCTGAAATTTTATCCAACTCATCGAGTTGTTTTATTGCATTTACAATACCTTCTTCTATTTCGATTTGCGTGCTTCTGTAATCAGATATAATCTGCTCCAGTTCTTCGACTCTTTTGTTGGCAGATATATTTTCTGCTTTAAGAATTTTGTTCTCTTCTTTAAGAGCTTTTATAAGCTCTACAGTTCTGAATATTTTTTCTTCAAGCTTTTGGACTTGTTTTACAGATACCATATCTGTCCTTTTTAGGCTTGTTTTGCTTTAGCTACCAAAGCTGCAAAAGCTGTTTTATCTTCAATAGCCATATTTGAGAGAGCCTTTCGGTTAATTATAATCCCGGCTTTATTGAGCCCTGCAATAAATTTTGAATATGTAATACCCATGTTTCTGCACTCTGCTGATATACGGGTAATCCATAGAGCCCTAAAGTCTCTTCTTCTCATTTTTCTGTGGTCATAAGATGTCTGGAGCGCTTTCATTACTGCATTTTTTGCAGTTTTGAACAAGACGCTTCTTGCACCCCTAAAACCTTTGGCATGTTTTAATATTTTTTTTCTTCTGCTAAGTCTGCGTGTTCCATCAATTGCTCTTGGCATTTTTTTCTCCTTCTGCTTTCTCTATTGAATTAACAGCGGAATCGATGATTGAGAACCATTCTTTAAAATTTATATAGTTAATCATCGATTCCATGCGTTTTTCTCGTTTTTACTGCGAAAAACGTTACTGTTAGGGACGCTTATTTATAACTAACCGTAAGGCATTAATTCCTTAACTCTTACTTGTTCCGGTTTTGTAAGAATGCCGGCATGTCTCAGACTTCTTTTTCTTTTAGAACTTTTTTTTGTAAGAATATGTCTAAGTCCCTGTTTTTTGTACTTAACTTTCCCTGTGCCTGTAAAAGAAAATCTTTTAGAAGCGCTTTTTTTTGTTTTAATTTTTGGCATAAAGCCTTCTCCTCTATTTTTTTCCCTTAGGATTAAGTGTCATTGACATAAACCTGCCTTCCATCATAGGCGGCTTATCAAGTATATAATCTCCATCAAGAAGATCAAGCATTTTTGTAAGCACATCTTTTCCAAATTCTGTGTGCGCAAGCTGTCTGCCCTTAAACCTAATAGTAACCTTTACCTTGTTTCCCTCATCGAGAAACTCTTTAACATGTTTTGTCTTAAACTGTAGATCATGAGTTTCTATTAACGGCTGCATTCTAACTTCTTTGACCTTTATAAGCTTTTGCTTTTTTCTTGTTTCTTTTAGCTTTTTCTCCTGATCAAAGCGAAATTTCCCAAAATTCAGAATTCTGCATACAGGAGGAGCTGCCTGCGGAGCAACCTCTATAAGATCAAGCCCTGCTTCCCTTGCTTTTGCAAGAGCCTCAGCTATAGGAAAAACACCAAGCTGTTCCCCATCCTCACCAAGAAGTCTAACCTCTTTTACACGGATAGCTTCATTTACCCGTAAATCTTTGTCTTTTGCAGCCAATCACACCTACCTATTTAATTGTTTCAAAAAAATATATCATTTCAAAAAAAAAGAGTCAAATGGTTCTTGGGATTGCAAAAACAATTAATAACGAATAGAATCCTATTCTATGTTGTTATTTTTACTGCTTCTTTTTCCAATAGTTTCAATATGGTTACTTTCAGAGGATCAGTCTGTTGGGCAGATAATTATTGACTTGAAAAATTACTTCCTGTATGGGGTTTTACTTTTTGCTCCCAGTTTTTTGCTGGTTAATATTTTTATAAGCTTTTTGAGCCGGACCTATACTGTTGCAAACATATATTTCTACTATTTGTTTGCTGTTTATTTTTTTTACCACTTTTTCTGTATTTTATCGTGCGCTTTCAGGTTTAGATATGTAATGTGCATAAGCACAGGCGAAAGAATGACACACTATTTTCTTTTCATGGCAGGGTTTTATACAGCATTTGCCTTTTTTTCTGCTATTCAAAACCACAATAGCGCAGATTTCTACACACTTTTTCTTAAACCTGTTTCCTTATTGATAATGGCAGCCTATACATCATTTTTTATGACCATGAGAGATTCAGAAACAGGTTTGCTAAGGTATCTGCTTGTTGTGTTAATCCTTGTTTTCCCTGCTATTTTAGGATTAGTGCCGTTTTTCTATTATATAAGGTATCCAATCTTTTCTTTTGCTGTAATTTTTGTACTGATAATTCCCGGCGGCTTTTTGTGGTATAGAAACAGGTATATGTAGAGCCATTATATATAAAAAAATAGGTTATTCACTTTAATTGTTCTTTTTGATATATTTTCTCTATAATAATAGGGAGTAGTTGTCTGTTTTAGGAGGGAAAAATAGGAATGAGTTGTTGTAATAAAAATAATAATTTTGAAAAAGTTTTGGAAATCGGGCGCCCGCCAAACATAAAAAAACTTTTTCCGAATTCAAAAGCGCTTATTGTAAGCGGCAAGGTTATTGACCGGGCAATGATTGCTAAAGGAAAAGCAATGACAATTGCTGCCAATGCAAGGAACAGTTTTATTATGAAAGGCACTTTAATGGCAGCTCAAAGGGCAAATGCTGCTATAATAATTGAGATTGCAAAATCTGAAAGCACCTACTGTCAGATAGGTTCCTGGAATTTGGCAGTGCATGTTGATCAGCTTTGTAATGAACTTGGCATTACTGTTCCTGTTGCAATTCATGCAGATCATTACGGAATTAAAAACGAAAAAGACCTTGAAATTGCAAAAGTGGAAATTCCAAGCATGTTTGATGCAGGAATTACCTCAATAGCGATTGATGCATCGCATCTTCCAGAAGATAAAAACCTTCTTGCGAATATCGAACTTAATAAATATGTGCCTGCATGGGCAGGACTTGAGACCGAAGTTGGGGAAATAAAAGGGGACCAGGGGCTTTCAACGCCTAAAGAAGCTGTTTTCCAGATCGCTGGCTTAAATGCAAATGGCGTATTTCCAGACTGGATTGCGCTGAACAATGGTACTGTGCACGGGCTGGAAGCATCAAATGCAGCTGGAATTCAGGTTGAACTTACTGCGGAAATCCATAATAAGCTTGCAAAATACAAAATGTCCGGGGCTCAGCATGGAACTTCAGGCAATAGCTCGGAAAAACTAAGAGAAATTGCCCAAAAAACCAATACAACAAAAGCAAATGTTGCAACAGCGCTTCAGATGATTTCCTGGGGACTCGAAGTAAATGATTACGGCAATGCAACTGTTAAAGATGGAAATTTTGTAAAAGTAAAAGGCAAAGGAGCTGACGAAGAGATGTGGGCTTCTGCTGTAACTCATGCAAATGAAAAGGGCTGGAAGATAGGGGATTATAAAAAGCTTAATCTGGCTTTTGAGAATAAATTCTGCGGACAGAGCAAAGAAGTACGAGACAGAATGGCAAAAGATGTAGAAGATTTTGTCTATAAAATGCTAGTAGATGTTTTTAATGCCAAAGATACTGCTCCGCTTGCAATAGATGCAATTCTTAAAGCAGGTTCTCACGATCTTGGAGCAAAAGTTGGCAGAGTGGAAGATCCGGCAGAGTGGACTCCTGCAAAAATTACAGAAAAAGCATCGAAGTTGGGCGTAGACAGAGGGCCTGACGGAGATTTTGACGACTAATCATCATAACAATAGGACTGCCTGATAAGCAGGCAGTCTATTGGACGAATAAGCGAGAATCGCGCGAAAGCTGCCTGGCGCTTTATAGCGACATCCGTGTCGCTGCGCCAGACGCAACGTCCATGTTGCAGAGCTTTCACAAAGTACCCCTTGCGGGTGTGATCGAGCGATGAGGAACAAAAAGGGTCGCTGTACGCGTACCCCGCGGCTTGTCGCGGCAAACCGCCGTAGGCGGGTGGGTGCCAGGGATTGTCCTGCGGTCGCTTTGCGCCCTTTATTTAAATGTTTTTTGAAAAAAATTGAAACTAATACAAAAAATTAAAAAACTGATAATCCCGCCTGTTGTTATTCCGATAATTGCAATTTTTATGGCTTTTTTATGCTATGTAATTTTTTCGCCGAGGGTGCTTTTTATTTATGACCCTTTCACGCTGAGAATTTCAAACCTTACTATCCCTGAAATAAAAAGAATTGGGCTTCGGCATCATCTTTTTGTCAGACCTATTGCAGCAACCTACGATGATTTTCCTTTTGTTTTTTTTAATTTGAGCGATCGGGACAAAAGCAGAGGGATTATTATAACTGCACATCTGTATTCAATGCTTAAAAATAATGAAAAATATGCAGATTTTTTTAATAACAGCAGAATATTTATTTATGGTCCTCTTTTTGACTATGAGCAAAGCACAAATGCAATAAATGTTTCAGTTTCTATATCAGACAAGCCAAGGTTAAAATATTTTTTGAAAGAGCTTGAAAAGCTTATTTTTTTTATACCTGAATCAATATACGGAAGAGCAAATTTTGTTGAGCCGGAAAACACGCTTATATCCTTATTAATAGAAAGTTTTTACTCTGCACGAAATAATGGTACTGTTGAAAAGCTGCCTCTTGCAGAAAATTTCAGAAGAGACAGTATTTTTTTTGAAGATAATTCTTTAACTGTTTTATGCATAAGGAGAATAACACCCAGCGTCAGAAACCTGGTTACAGAAGCAGATGGGAAAATTCTCTTTTTTGATTATGTTAATAGCCGCAATCTGGCAGGCAGCATTTATGTAAATGAAAGCGGCGGTGTTTCCATGTCCCTGAGTTATGATTATAGGCAATCTTTACATAAAATATTCAAAGTTATGACCCAAACCGCCGAAAAGAAAATAGGTTATAAGGCTGTTTTTACTTTATTCCCATAAAATTAAGAAGGAATAAAATATATTTGACAAGGCAGTTTGTAAAAAATATAATCAATAGAAACTAATAGAAAAGCGGTACTTTTCGCAAAAAGGAGAAGATAATGAGACAAGCCAGCCTGGTTTTTGGCTTATTCATTCTAATGTCTATGCTGTTTACTTTTACGGTTGCAGCAAGTCCCGAAAGACCCTTAGGAAGAACACAAAATCTGGTGTCAATTATTCTTGATGATTTTAATAATCCGGAGGAGAGTCCGTGGATAGCTGTTGGCAGCAGATTTGCTACAGAGGATTTTCCAAGAATAGCTTTCCCGAGAGCTTGGCCCGAAGCATTGCATGGAGCTAACAGAGAAGGCAGAGACCTTAGGGTTTTGGGTGTATGGGGCAGATTTGACAGACAGGGATTTAATTATATTCAACTAATCCCCAACAGAAGAAATGAAGCCGGTGAATTTATAGGAATTCCTATACCAGGAAGAGCAAGAGAGCTTGACTTATGGGTATGGGGATCCAGATTTGATTTTTATATGGAAGTTCATGTAAGAGACTATAGGGGTTTTGTGCATGTGCTTGATCTCGGCAGTATAAATTTTGCAGGGTGGAGAAACCTAAGCGTTGAATTTCCCGGCAGAGTACGACAGGTCCAAAGGCATATACCGCAGCAGCAGCCATTAAGCCTTATGAAGGTTGTTATATGGACACGGCCCAATGAAAGAGTGGATAATTTTTACGTTTATCTGGATCAGATTAAAGTATTAACAGATATCTTTACTACAAGGTTTGATGGCGATGAACTTGCCGACCCTGAAAGAGTAGAAGAAATTTGGGGTTCTTTCGAGAGGAGGTAATAAATAAATGAGTAGTTTTACAAAAAAACTTTTGCTTTTTTTATTGATAATGACTATTCCCTGCTTAGCATTTGCGCAGCAAGCTGGCGCTCCTGTTGCGGAAAACATAGGTGTTAATTCTGCTCAGCAGAGGCTTAGAGAAATATCAGTAACTAAATTCAATAACGACGGATTTTTTAGAACAGCAATGTCTCGCGATGCTGGTTTTATAACTATGAGAAGGCATCGAGGGGGTCCTCTTGGTAAAATACCTATTGAGGCTGAAGCACGTCTAGGAATAGAGGAAGAGGACATATATGTTCTTGGTCTTAGAGTAAATTTTGACAGAAGAGGTGTTCACACTTTTGCAGTAATGCCTGTTCGCCCTATACCAATTCCTGGAATAACAAAAACACTTTCTGTTTGGGTTGTTGGAAGAAATACCAACCATATGTTAAGTATAATGCTGCTTGATCAGCATGGTCAGCCTAAAGAGCTTACAATGGGAAGACTTAATTTTTCAGGCTGGAGGCAGATGACTGTTGCTGTGCCGCCGGAAATTTCTCAAAGAAATCATCGTCACCCAAGTTTGGGCGGATTAAGCTGGGCTGGATTCAGAGTTGTGTGTGACCTTGTTGATACATGGGGTTCATATTTTATTTACTTTGATGATCTTAGGGCTGTTACAGACCTCTTTGCCGAAGAAAGCAGAGATATTGATGATATGGTGGATGGCTGGTAAAGATTTTGCCTTTTTGTTTATTATGGAAATAAAAAACTGTCAGTTTAAAAGCTGGCAGTTTTTTTTGTTAGTCATATATTGCGCGGCATTGCGAAGCAGCCGCGCTCGGTCGAAAAAACACCGGCTGCGAAAAAATGATACCGCAGCAAAGCTGCGTTTCCTTATTCGCTCGGTAATGTGCGTGCAAGCACGCCCGCTACACTCGCTTCATTCGGAAATAATGTATTGTAGCCCCGAACAAGTTCGGGATGCTGCGCAATTTATTCTCGATTGAATAAATCAGTGATTTCTTAGATAATAAAAATTATGATTGATATTTTTATAGAGTCTGTGCTGCAATTTTTGAGAATAGAAGATGAAAGCCTTGCGGGCACTATAGTGCACATGGTGTTTAAATTTGTTATCCCTTTAGCAGTTCTGATTGCTGCTTACAAAGCAATAATGCTGGGTATATACCGCATAATTGCAAAAAGGCGTTTATCCAGCAATAAAAAAGTAAAAATTGTTTTCTGGCTGCGAATTGTTTTTAGAATAATTTTTATAATATTACTTGTTTTTATTGTAAAAATTTTATTTGGCGAGAATTCAATTAACCATATAAAAATATTGTTCAGCGGAATTAATCAGCCTCTTTTTTCAACAGGAAACAGTACAATATCTCTTTTTACCATGATTATGATAATCCCGGTATTTTATTTTTCAACATGGGCTGGAAAGGTAGTATATAGGTTGGTAGATACTTCTTTTTTTTCGTCGACATTAACAAGCAGCGCAAAACAGGCAGAGCATGAAAAAAATGTTTATCTTGGCAATTTAAGCATGTTTGTAGAGCCCAGCAATAAAAAGGTGCTTGCAATTGCAAAAATATTAAAATATGTTGTTGTTGTTTTTGCATTTATTATAGGTTTGTCATTAATAGGAATTGATATTTCTTCTATTGCTGTATTGCTTGGGGTTTTAGGTATTGGTCTTGGGTTTGGTCTTCAAAATCTTATTGCAAATATTTTTGCCGGGTTTACTATTATGCTTACAAAGCCTATAGAAGAGGGAGATTTTATAAATGTAAGAGGCAGCCGAGGCACTGTTGTAAAAGTAAACTCTGTTTCCACAATAGTATTAACGCGGCTTAATGAGACTATTATCGTGCCCAATTCTGTTCTTCTTTCTGACGTTATATACAATGACAGCCACTCCGACAGAATAGTAGTAATAGAAAATATGGTTATAGTTTCCTATGATTCTGACGTAGAGATGATAAAAACCTTATTAATTGAAATAGCAAAGAGAAGCCCTTATTCGAAAAAAAATGACGAACCAGATGCCCGTATTACTAACTTTGACAGGGCAGGGGTCGAGTTTACCCTATATTCCGCAATAAATGAAGTTGTAGAGAGAGGTCCTGCAAGGGCATGGATTTACCTTGAAATATGGCGGGAGTTTAAGAAAAATGGCATTAAGATCCCTGTATCGCAAATGGATGTTAATATAAAAAAGGAGGAAAGAAATGAACTTTATAATTCCGGATTATAATCTAACTTATATCTGGCTTGCTTTTGTTATTATTTTTATTATTATTGAAGTAACGACATTTAATCTCACTACAATATGGTTTGCTTTTGGTTCGCTTATTTCTATGATATTTGCATACGCAAGGGCTTCGCTTACTGTGCAGGTACTGGCATTTTTATTTGTTTCAATACTGCTTGTAGTTTTTGCAAGACCACTTGCTGTAAAGTATAAGGTAGGAATAAATAAAACAAATACTGATAGTCTTTTAGGTGAAATAGGAGTTGTTACAAAAACAATTAAGGATATGTCTACAGGTCATGTAAAAGTTAAAGGTCAGGAGTGGTCTGCGGATTTAGCTTCCGGGGAGACTATTGAAGTTGGGGAAAAAGTAGAAATAGTTGACATAAAAGGTGTAAAGCTTATTTGCCGACGAAGCGAGAACCGCGGGTAGAGCTGTCTGGCGGTCGCTTTGCACGTAATTAAATAAAAAGGAGTAAATATGGAATTGCTTATTATTTTGTTGGCGTTGCTGGTTATTCTTATCGTTACTAGCGTAAGAATTGTTCCGCAAGCGCACGTTTTTGTAATTGAACGGCTTGGCGCATATCTTGCGACATGGAAAGTAGGGCTGCATATTAAAATACCTCTTATAGACAGGGTAGCAAAAAGAGTTTCTTTAAAAGAGAAAGTAATAGATTTTGACCCGCAGCCTGTAATAACAAAAGATAATGTTACAATGCAGATAGATACTGTTGTTTATTTTCAGATTACAGATGCAAAGCTTTTTGCTTATGGCATTGAGCAGCCTATTGTTGCCATAGAAAATCTTACGGCAACTACGCTAAGAAACATAATAGGCGATCTTGAGCTTGACGAAACACTAACCTCAAGAGATGTTATTAACACAAGAATGAGAACAATACTCGATGAAGCTACAGATGCATGGGGAATAAAAGTTAACCGCGTTGAAGTAAAAAACATAATGCCTCCGAAAGATATTCAGGAAGCTATGGAAAAGCAGATGCGTGCAGAAAGAGAAAGAAGACAAGCGATTCTTCGCGCAGAAGGTGAAAAAAAATCTGCTATTCTTGTTGCCGAGGGTCAGAAGGAATCTACGATTCTCAATGCGGAAGCAGAAAAAATGGCTGCAATAAGAAAAGCAGAGGGAGAAGCAGAAGCAATATTAAAAGTTCAGGAAGCAACTGCAAGAGGAATAAGAATGATACGGGAAGCAGAGCCAAATAAACAGGTTATCGCGCTAAAGAGCTTGGACGCTCTTGTAAGTGTTGCAGATGGTCAGGCTACAAAAATTATTATCCCTTCGGATATTCAAAATATTGCAGGGCTTGTAACATCTATAGGAGAGCTTCTTAAAAGCCCGGATGGGAACTTAAACTCGCCGCTGCTTGTTCAGCAGGAAAATCCAAAAACAGATAATGTCAAAAAGACCGAAAACAATAGCGAGTAGCGCCCATCACTATTAGAATTGTCCCGGAAATTTATACAACCCCCCGGGATATTTAATCCGGACCACAGTGCGGGATGCTCTATTGCCTCGCATAAATTTATGGAACAAAGATGAATCTATTCATAAAACTGCGGGATACGCTTCACTATCCTGCTTAATTATTCACTCTCTCCACATATTCTTTGGTTTCTGTGTTTATCATAACTCTTTCGCCTTCTTTAATAAAAAGAGGAACTCTTACGACAAGACCGGTTTCTATTGTTACAGGTTTTGTTGTTTTGGTAACAGTATCACCTTTTACCCCTTCGCTTGCCTGGGTTACAGTATATACCATCTTGGCGGGGAGTTTTACATCAATAGGCTTTTCGCCCCATATTACAACTTTATAAGTGTCGCCTTCGATCATAAAAAATTTTATTTCTTCAAATCCTGTAAATGGCACGGTAAATTGTTCACAAGTGCTGTTTTCCATAAAATGATATGACTCGCCGTCTGCATAGAGATACTGGCAGCTTTTTTCCGATACAGCAGCTTCTTCGACATTATCTTGAGTTTTCATTGTTTCTCTTAATACTTGACCTGTAATAAGATTTTTTAGTTTTAGCCGTGCAAATGCAGAACCTTTTCCGGGATTCACAAACTCTCTTTCCACTACAAGGTGTGGTTCGTTCTTAATAAGTAGAAACATTCCTTTATCGATAGCGCCTGCTTTAATCATGTAAAACCTCATTTTTTTAGGAATAAAAGGATTAATACCCTGCTGCTTGTCTGCGGAATACGCGTCGATAGCGTGGAGGCAGGGCTTGTCCTGTGATATAATATCTTTTGTATCATATTTTTTAAATCAAATCAAGAATAGCATTTATCTCTTTTTTAAAATGATAGGCAGCGGCAATTCCTCAGGTGTTTAGAAATATAAGGTATAGCTTTGCTGCCTTTTGTTTGCTTCCTCGCTCAGTTCGCAAGGGGCATAGCCCCTTTGTCCACCTCGTCTTTCGGTCATGTGCGTGCAAGCATGCCAGCGGCTTTCACTTCTTCAGTGGATGTGCAAGCATAGACACCTTGCCAGCGCGGGCTCCGCCGGATAATATTTGAATAATAAAAATCTATCTTGACTTATCGAAGCTTATATAGTTCTCCATTTCTATATGTCGTTTTATGTGTCATTGAGAATACTGGAGGCATTTCATATAATATTTCCCTTGACAAGTTGCTTTGGTTTGCTATACAATTATGTATAGACAGGAGGAGTTGTGTTTACATGGACTGAAGAAAAGAATCAGCGTAATTATAAGAAACATGGTTTTTACCTGTCGGAAATTATGGAAGTTTTTGATGCCCATACTTGATTGAATGGTATGATAAAGAGCATTCTTCTATGGAGGAAGATAGGTATATCTGTCTTGGAAGATTGCATGATACGGTCATCTTTTTTGTGGTTTTCACAGAGAGAGGTGAGAATATCCACCTTATTACTGCACGCAAGGCGGATCCTATTGAAGAGATGTTATACTATGCCCATTACGAAAAAGAGACTAGAGGAAATTAAGGCTTTCAAGGTTACAGATTTTTCTGACGCTCCGGTTTTGACAGAAGGGCAGATGAAGGAATTCAAGCCTTCTCATTTACGAAACATGGCAAACTATAAACCTATCAAGAAGACTGTAAATGTCCGACTTGATGCTGATATCATTGAATGGCTACAGAGTGAGGGCAGGGGTTACCAGACTCGCATGAATGCTATCCTTCGGGAAGCTATGGTAAAGTCGGGGGCATAGTGTTTTTATCATTGTTCTATGCATTCGTTGGATAAAAAAAACCAAATAGCACTTCCTGCTAAAGACGTAATTACGCCTACAAAAAAACAATACAAAAAGACTTCTTTTTTTCTCGTTTTATATCAATTGTTGCATCGGTAATCTGACTTCCATTTTTAGCTACAATAGATTCTTTAATGGCTGCTATTGTGTTTTTTTCGCTGTCATTCTCTGTTTCAGTTTTTTTAATTGCAGCATTGTTAATTGTACTTTTACCTGCAGCCACAATAGAATTTTGGATTTGTTTTTTCATATTCGTCCTATTTTTGCTTCTGTTATACTACTTCCGTTTTGGGACCTGCCCGAACTTAATTTAGCAGGGGTAGGATTTGAACCTACGACCTCCTCGGGTTATGAGCGATAGAAACACCTTTAATTCTTGTCATTGTATGGAATATAACAACATGAAGTCAATTAGAGTAAAACCACGTCAGTCTAATTTAAGCTTCGCCCTGAAAAAGTTCAAGAAATTGGCAAGATGTTCAGTGTCAAAGAGGTTTCGTTTAAGCAGGTCAGACAAAGCAGTTGAAGGTGAACCATTTTCTCAAACTCCCGGTGAATTGCTCCAATACAAGATAAATCCTTCCAGTTTTCCAGATTGTAAATCCATTCAATATCTGTTGTCGTATAGGCTGTTCGTTTTTCTATGCGCCCGCCGTTTTT
>WQTU01000125.1 GCA_009786125.1 Spirochaetota bacterium | reverse complement strand
GCTACCCTGTAAAGCAAGAGAAAAAAGGTATCATTTCTACTGAACGCAGGGTATCATTTTAACTGAACGCAAACAGGTATCATTTCTACTGAACGCCGACATCAATATTTTTATTTACTTGACATAAATATTCTTTTCATTGTAAGTTTCTTATGGCCTCTTTATCCTGCTATACGCAGGATCTAATGACCAAAAGGAGGAATCATGAGAAAATACGAAGCTACGTTTATCTTCAGAACCGAAGAAGATAAAATGGCTCAGGCCAAAGAATTTATAAAAAACATTTTCGAAACTAAATCTGCAAAAATTCTAAAAGAAGAAGACTTGGGAGAGCGAATTCTGGCATACGAAATAAAAAGGCAGCCTAAAGGCCGCTACTTTTTCTATGAACTTGAATTTGAGCCTACAAAACTTAATGAAACAGAAAAAGAAATAAGAATGAACTCAGGTATTCTTAAATTCCTGTTTGTTAATATTGCCTAACTATTAAGGTAATTCAGTATGACAGATATTAACAGAGTTTTTCTTGTTGGCAGGTTAACAAGAGATGCAGAACTAAGATTCACATCAGCAGGAATGCCTGTTGCTAAATTTTCCATAGCAGTAAACAGAAGTAAAAAAAGCGGTGATCAGTGGGAAGAAGAGGTAAGCTACTTTGACATCGTATTATGGGGAAAAATAGCAGAAGCTTTAAGCAAATATCTTGCAAAAGGCAAACAGGTTGCCATAGATGGTGAGCTTAGACAAAACAGGTGGGAGCAGGACGGGCAGCCAAGAAGCAAAGTTGAAATTCATGCAGCCAATATTCAGCTTCTTGGAGGCAGCGGCACGCAATCTTCAGGCCAATCAGCCGGCAATGGAAGTAACTTCTCCAGGCAAGGTCAGGGGCAAGGAAAATCACAGCCGCAGTCCGGAGGGAAATCTGTTCCGTTTGAGGAATACGGAAAAGAATCTTTTGAAAGCCCGGGGCAGTTTGATGACGACGGGATTCCATTTTAAATAAAGGAGTAATAAATATGTCAGATGATTATAAAGAAAAAATTGATAATGATAATTTCGATAAAAAAGATATGGATATACCTTATGATGATGATCACAAAATGGGGTCAGGCAAAGATAAGGTAAAACCTGTATTTAAAAGAAAAATATGTAAATTTTGCGATCAAAAAAATGTTGCTGATTATAAAAATCATGAAATGTTAAGGCGCTTTATTACAGAAAGAGGAAAAATACTTCCAAGAAGAATTACCGGAACATGTGCAAAACATCAAAGGTCTCTTACAACAGCAATAAAAAGAGCGCGAGTTCTTGCATATTTGCCTTTTGTAAAGGGTTAAGTTTTCTTTAAGGAATTATGATGGACACTAAGGGAATTTCGGATGAATTTAAAAAAATTGAACTAAGCGTGGTAATTCTTTCGCTTTTATCTGCATTTTTTTATCAACTTGGATTTTTATTCATCTTTTTCCTTATTCCGCTTCAATTTCTTAGAAACACTAAAGGCTTTATGCCAATGTTTAAGGCAGCAGTTATTGTTATTGCAATAACTGTAATTGTTTCTTTTATAAAAACAGCCAGGGTTGAAACATTTGCATTAAGAAGCGCTTTAGTTGTTTCAGAAATTTATATAATAGTAATGATGCTTTTGGGGTTTTTGTACATTAATTATAGTTGGCCTGGAAATCCAAGAATGCTTAAAAAATTGTTTATTGCAACAATTGGAGCTTTTTTTATTGGAATTCCGCTTCTTTTAATTATGAATTCAGCAGTTATTCAAAATCATTATAAAAGTTATTTAACGGTTTTTTTTGAAGCACTAACTCGTACTTTTTATGAATCACCGCGCAGCTATTATTCAGATATTGCTGCAATATTTGGAACTATTGATGTTGAAACTGTATATAATAATATAAAAAGAACTATATTGCGTAGTTATCTTTTTTTATACTTTGTTCTGCTTGCGGGAAGTTGGTGGCTAGGCAGCATAAAAAATGTAGATGGTAAATGGAGCAGCAAACTTAGTTTGCTTGCGTTCTCTATTCCAAATATGCTTTGGCCTCTTATAATAGCATTATTAACTGTAGTAATTGATTCTAGGATAAGTATTGGATTTTTAGGCCACATTGGCTGGAATATGCTGCTTATAATAGCTACACTTTATGGGTTGCGGGGGATTGGAATAATTCAGACTTTGCTCTTAGTTCTGAATGCTCCAAGAATTCTTAGGGTGATTACTTATGTTACACTCGTATTGTTC
The DNA here is from genome assembly GCA_009786125.1 of Spirochaetota bacterium. Classification (GTDB taxonomy): domain Bacteria; phylum Spirochaetota; class Spirochaetia; order CADAEX01; family CADAEX01; genus WQTU01. Next base: position 31,186 of record WQTU01000125.1, on the reverse strand, counting down.
CTAATGCAGCCGGGTTTAAATTTTGTGGTGCTTATTGCAGTGCCAGCGCTTGGTCTATCAGAAATATGGATAAATTATAAGAATATAAGGGAGAAAAAACATGACAATGAAGATAATTCTTAATCAGGATATTGCAAGTCTTGGAGAGGAAGGAGATGTAAAATCAGTAGCTGATGGCTATGCCAGAAACTATCTTATTCCCAAAGGTATGGCGGTTCCTCATACAAAAAAATATATTAATGTTTTTGCACAAAAAAAAGAGCTCATAGCAAAGAAAAAAGAAGAAAAGAGACAGCAGGCTCTTGGAATTAAGGAAAGAATTGAATCGCTCGAAGGATTTTCTATATCAATGCCTGCTGGAGAGACAGGAAAACTGTTTGGATCTGTAAATAATTCTGTAATTGCAGATGCTCTTGCCAAAGAAGGTATTACTGTTGAGAAGAAAAAAATAGAAGTGCCTGAGAACAATATTAAAATGGTTGGCAACTATAACATCAAAGTAAAGCTATACGCTAACCAGGCAGCTGTATTAAAAGTAACAGTTTCCGCTTCTGAATCTGCAGAAACCGGAAAAAAATAATTTGACAAATGTCTCAGGCTCCTTTAAAAGACAAAATACCGCCTCATAATCTTGAAGCGGAAAAAGCTACACTTGGAGCAATATTAATAAATCCGGATGCAATAGATACTGTTGTTATGTATCTTCGTCCGGATGATTTTTACAAAAACAGTCATAAAGCAATTTTCCAGGCAATACTCGACTTATCAGAAAAAGCAGAGAACATTGATATTCTTACTGTGGTACAACAACTGCGCAACATTGGCAAGCTTGACGAATGCGGAGGGGCTGCTTATATCTCCTCTCTTTCTTCCGAAGTTCCAAGCAGCGCAAATGTTGAATACTATTCAAAAATTGTACAGGAAAACAGCGTAAGGCGCGGGCTTATTAAAATATCAGGAGAAATTATTTCCGGCGCTTTTGATGACACAACAGAAACCGCATATGTTCTCGAAGAAGCTGAAAAATTAATTTTTGAAATTATAGAAAAACGCTCTACCAGCAGTTATAAGTCGCTAAAAGAGCTTCTCCCGGGTGCGATGGAAGCAATTCAAAAATTAATGGCTTCTGGCGATTCATGCACAGGTGTGCCATCAGGATTCAAAGACCTTGATAAAATTACAAACGGGTTCCAAAAATCGGAATTTATAGTTATTGGCGCGCGGCCATCCATAGGAAAAACAGCCCTTGCGCTTTCAATGGCTGCGAATATTGCCATAAGGCACAAAATCCCTGTTGGATTTTTCTCGCTGGAAATGTCTGAACAGGCAATAATGGAGAGGCTTATTTCATCCGAAGCAAGAGTAGCAAGCAATTTTATAAGATCTGGTATGCTCTCCGAGCTTCAAATAAGCAAGATACAGGACGTAGCCGGCGATATTTATGAAGCCCCTCTTTATCTGACATCTGTTTCGGATTTAAAAATACTTGACCTTAGGGCGCTTGCAAGAAAAATGATACGGCAGCATCGTGTGCAGGTTATTTTTGTCGACTACCTTACGCTTGTGCAGGCTGAAAACAGAGCAATTCCAAGGCACGAACAAATTGCGGAAATATCAAGATCTTTAAAGGCGCTTGCAAGAGAGCTTGATATTCCTGTAGTAGTTCTTTCGCAGGTAAAGCGCGAAACAGAAGGGAAAAAACCATCTCTTGCAGACTTGCGCGAGTCCGGCTCCATAGAGCAAGATGCAGACCTTGTAGTTTTTCTCCATAGGGAAAGAGCCGGAGATGATGCAAAACCGGAGAACCCCGGAGGAGGCATTGAAACAGAAGTAATTATTGCAAAGCAGAGAAATGGTCCTATTGGAGAGATTAAAATGGTCTTTATTCCAAAGTACACAAGGTTTGAATCAAAAACCGAGGAATAACCAGCATTAACTAAGTTTTAATAAAAATAGACCGAGTATAAAAAAGGTGGGGGAAAAATGAATTTAAACGAAATCTATAATTTTGAGTATCTAAAAAATGAAGCTGAAGAGCTTGTAAAAGATACGCTTGCAAAAGAAATGAAAAGAGATAAAACAATTTGCGACTGCCAGGATTGTATTCTCGATATAGTTGGGTTTACCCTCAATAATATAAAACCTCTTTATAAGACTTCTCTTAAAGGCGGGCTCTATACAAATATTCCGGATGAAAAATATCTTGAAGCTCTTAAAAAAACACTAAAACAAGCAATCGAGAAAATCAAGGCGAACCCTTCGCATAATTAATTGAAAAAACTATCTTACTCTGCTTCATTGTTATATTCTCTATAAAGTTTTAAAATAGAGATATATGGCGGAGTAAGAAAAATTTTATAAGGCTCTTCATTTATTGTATCTTTGAGTTTTTCGCAGGTCATATTATAAAACTCCATATCAATATTAAGAACACCTACTTCATCTTTTTTGAGCCCATGTATATGATAACTTAGTTTATTATTTTCCAGTTCGTCAAAAAAGATAAAAATCTCTGTTTCCAAATTACTTTCATTTACAATTTTCGAGAGTATATAATATTTAACACATTCGACAACGATATCATCAAACCCTGCTTCCAGGATTTTCAATTTTTCCGCAAGTTCCATAAATCCAATGACAGCTCTGTCTGTTTTTTTATAAACTAACGGAGATTTTCCCATTAAAAAAGAATCCCGCTGAAGCTCCGGCACCAGGAGTATTTTCATCTGTTTTACAGGATGCGTAAACATTACAGAAAATTCCGGCTTAAGAGTTATTCCGCATTTTTCACAAGGCACACTCATAAAATTCCCATGGACAATATCGTTATATATATCCGGCGTTATTTCCACTTCGTCGTCATATTCATAATCAAATTGATGCCCGCAATGGCATGGCACTATAACTTTCATCCTGAGCCTCCCTGCCGTCTCACCTATTTATAAAAAAAAGTATATCATTAAACAAAGTTAAAAACAAAAGCAAAAATATAAAAACAAAGCCCGCAATCTGGTAACGATAAATAGCTTTTGGCTTGAAATTTCTTCTAAATATTATTTCACAGAAAGCAAAAACAATTTGACCTCCGTCAATGGCAGGTATAGGAAGAAGATTCATAAAAAAAAGCGCTACGCTTATTAAAGAAAGAAATTTAAAAAAGCTTATTAACCCTGCCCTGGCGCTTTCGCTAAATGCTGTTGTCGCAAAATCTCCGACCATATACGTTATGCGTATGGGACCGGATACAGCCTGATTTATGTCAACATCTCCTCTAAAAATAGTTCTCAAACCTTTTATTGAAACAAAAAGAATTCTAAAAGACTCTTCCGTTCCTCTTCTTAATGCGCCTATAGGTGAATAGTCGGGAGTTGAGTATCTGTAAACACTAAACACAAATCCAGGACTCGTCTGCCCATGTTCATCATAGGTTAGCGCTAGAGATGTAAAGTGCTCTCTGTTATTTCGTATGAATTTTATATCCAGCAGCTCGGGTCTTGTTTCAAGCTGTTTAAAAAAATCCATTTGATTTCGAACAGGCACTCCGGAAACTTCTGTTATTATATCTCCATCCATAAGCCCTGCCAAATCTGCCGGGGATCCGGGCTGCACTCTTGAAACAACAGGGTCTATCCATGGGAACACACCTATTATGCCAGCGCCTGTTCTTCTATTCAAGTCCGGTTCTATTTCCAAGTCGAGTATTCTTCCGTTTCTTATTACTCTTATATCCATTTGCCTTTGTGCATTAAGCGCAATAATTTCTCTTACATTCTGATAGTTACGAATTGCTCTGTTGTCAATTTCTATAATTTTGTCGCCTGACTTTAGTCCTGCTATATTTGCAGGAAAAACCTGTTCTGTATCATTACTAAAATCAGATACTAAAATTATGCGGGCATCTGGGCTGTAATAACTAAAGCCGTTAAACCAGATTATGGACAAAACAATAATTGCAAATAAAAGATTCATAAAAGGTCCGGCGAAAAAAACAACTATCCTTTTCCACGGCGGCACAGAAAACAGCGAACCATCTTCTGCTTTTATATGATCGCTGTTTGTTTCAATAGCTTCTCTTAAGCTCTCATCTCCTTTGAGTTGGCAATAACCGCCAAGAGGAAAAAGCGAAAGACGATATTCTGTTTCTCCTTTGCGAAAACTGAGTATTTTCTTGCCCCAGCCTACAGAAAAAGCAAGCACTGTTATTCTAAAAAATTTTGCAGCAAGAAAATGCCCCAGCTCATGTATGAAAACCACTATGCCAAGCCCAAAAAGCCCAACTATTATATTAATAAATATTCCAAATCCCATTTTTTTTAATATATTCCCCTAAAAATTCTTTTACAAAAATACGAGTATTATTGTCAGCTTCTATTATATCTTCAAGAGTGTCAATTCTTTTTAAATTAACATTTTCTATAGCGTGTTCTGTAATATGCGGAATTCCCAAAAAATCAATTTTCCTGTTCATAAAAGCATCTACTGCAACTTCATTGGCTGCATTGTATATTATGCATTTACCCTGCCCAAGTTCTGCGGCAGAGTAGGCAAGCTTAAGCATTTTATATTTTTCAAAATCAGGAGCCTGAAACGTTAAAGAAAGTCCGGTAAGATCAAGCTTGCCAAAAAGCAAAGGACCAACCTTGGGCCAAGTAAGAGCATTCTGAATGGGAACCCGCATATCCGGCTCGCTTATTTGCGCATAAAGCGAACCTTCTGCCATTCTCACAAGAGAATGCACCATGCTCTGCGGGTGAATCAAAACTTTTATCCTGGAAAGAGGGAGATTAAAAAGCAAGTATGCCTCAATTACTTCAAGCCCCTTGTTTGCCATCGAAGCTGAATCAATTGTAATTTTTGTTCCCATTGACCAGTTAGGATGTTTAAGCGCATCTTCAAGTTTTGCATTTTTTAACTCTTCGCTGGAAAGATTCCTGAATGCTCCGCCCGAAGCAGTTAATATTATTTCATCAATATCTTCTTTTTTCTTTCCTTCCAAAAGCTGAAACACAGCAGAATGTTCGGAATCCACAGGAATAATTTTTTTGCCTGTTTGCAAAGCAATATCTGTAATAAAACTTCCTGCCATTACAATAGTTTCCTTGTTTGCAAGAGCAAGATTTTTCCCGCTTTTTAAAGATGCTATTGACGGCAAAAGCCCGTCAGAGCCCGCAACGCCATTGACTACAATATCCGCATCTGTTTCCGATATCATATCAAGCAGCCCTGCGGGAGAATAATAGGCAATCGATTTATCAGCAGGTTTTTTTCCCGCAAGCGCCAGTTGCTTTACATTAAATAACGCAGCCTGTTTTAGAAGCTCTTCTTCATTTGAATGGGCAGATAAAGCACTTATTTTAAAATCCCCTGGCATACTTTTTATAACATCAATTGCACTTTTTCCGATTGAGCCAGTAGATCCTAGAATAATAACTTTTTTCATTTTATCCGTTAGTGCTTATATATTTTACTGTAAAATAAAAAACAGGTGCGCTAAAAATAAGTGAGTCTATATTATCCAGAATTCCCCCGCGCCCTGGCAAAACATCGCCCGAATCTTTTGTATTTGCAGATCTCTTCATTGCCGATTCAACTAAATCCCCTACAATCGAAACAATCCCTATTGCAGCTCCCAAAAAAAGCGCATAGTAATAATTTTCTGCAAAAAACCTAGGGTTTACAAAATAAAAACCGCTTACAGCAGCAATAGAAGAAAGAAATCCAAATATGAATCCTACAAGACTTTTTTTAGGACTTATAGATATTATGTTTCTGTTATTATTGCCCCACAACATCCCTGCAACATAAGCGCATATATCATTAAAAAACACAAGCCATAGAAAAAGAATTATTGCAAACGAAGGATAATGAAGCGTAGGAAGCCTTAGTGCATAAGAAAAAAACAAGCCAGGATAAAACATAAGAACAAGCATCGCCGATGTTTTTTTATTGATTTCCGAATAGCTGTTCTCGTTTCTGTTAAATATCTGATAAATAAAAATAAAAAAGATCAATACTCCCGAAAAATAAAAAACAGTGTTATACGGCAGCATCTGAGCGTTTTCAAAATATATAATAACCGGAATAGAAAAAGCAATAATTGTTACAAAAACAAAATCGCTTTTTTCGAGTTTCCCATAAAATAGTTTCCAGGTTTCATAAGTGCCACTAATCAAGAAAAATGCCCCTGCCAGGGCAAGCACAAGAAAATTAAAATGATGAAGAAAAGCTATTCCAAAAAGCAGAGGTACTGCTACAAAAATAAGAAGTATTCTTAATGTTAAATTACTCATTTTTTTTCTTATCATGCACTGCTCCAAATTTTCTATCTCTCGTCATATATTCCTGAATAGCATTGTTAAAATCTTCTTCTGTCCATTCGGGCCAGGCTTTTTCACTAAAGTAGAATTCACTGTAAGCGCTTTCCCATAATAAAAAATTGCTAAGCCTTAAATCCCCGGCAGTTCTTATAATAAGATCCGGATCAGGAACATCCGGAAGATCAAGATATTTTCCCAAAGCATTTTCTGCCAACTCCTCATCCACTGACCTGTTTTTCATCCACCTGTTTACTGCTCTTATAATCTCGTCTCTGCCTCCGTAATTTATTGCAAGATTTACAGCAAGTTTATCAAAGGCTAAAGTTTCGTTTGTTATATCTGTTATTTCTTTTTGTATTTCTTTAGGGAGTTTTTTCAAATCTCCTGAATGCAAAACTCTTATTTTATTTTCCTTGTAAAAGTTATATTCTGCCCTCAAATGATTTTTTATAAGCTGCATCAGAAAAGAAACTTCGTCTTCTGTTCTCTTCCAGTTTTCGGTCGAAAAAACATAAAGCGAAAGGTACTTCACCCCAGCGTTAAGCGCTGCTAAAGCTATTCTTTTTGCAGTTTTCAGGCCTTCCTGGTGCCCAAAACTTCTTGGCTTGCCAAGGTTTTGCGCCCATCTTCCGTTTCCATCCATTATAATTCCAATATGAACAGGTAGTTTTTTATCACTCATCATATTTCCATAATTTCTTTTTCTTTGGATTCAAGTTTTTTATTTACTTCGTTAATATAATTATCAGTTACTTTTTGAATATCATCGGCAGCCTGCTTTTCCTGATCCTCTGTAATTTCGCTGCTCTTTAGCTGCTTTTTTAATTCTTCGTTAGCATCCCGCCTTACATTTCTTAGCGCAACTCTATATTTTTCCGCTACATTTTTTGCTGTTTTTACAAGCTCTTTTCTCCTCTCCTCGGTAAGCGGAGGAATACTAATTCTTATAATTTTCCCGTCATTATTGGGATTTAGAGAAAGTTCTGATTTTTGTATTGCTTTTTCAATCTCAGTTATAACAGATTTATCCCACGGCTGTATAACAACAAGCCTTGCTTCAGGTACCGAAATTGTTGCAACCTGATTTAAAGGCGTACTCTGCCCAAAATAATTAACAAATATTTTATCAAAAAGAGCTGCCGAAACTCTTCCGGTTCTTATTCCTGCAAATTCTTCTCCAAGAGTTGCCAGAGTCTTTTTCATCTTATCTTCGGTCTTTGATTTTATACTTTCCATCAAATAACTTCCTACTTTTTAAATTATCACATATGATAAAAGATATTATACTTTGTATAATATCTTTTGTTTGCCTCCTCGCTCGGTCATGTGCAAGCAAACTTGCCCGGACACTCGCTTCGTCGGCAAATATCACATTGGCTTGCGACTGTTACGCTTCGGCTTCACGTCGCAACGAAGTTTCCAGCGAAGACGCGCTCGCTCATGTTCCGCTAAGCTTCAAAATCGCGTGCGCGTCTTTCGCCTGCGGTCAACCATGACTGTTACACCCTTGCGACCATGGCTCGCATCCCAGCCCCATTCACATCTCAGTCAGCAGTTCTTAGCGACATTACACTAAAGCCCAAATCAGGCATTTTCTCCAAGTTTGTAATAGAGATATTCTACAAGCTCGATTTTGCTTCCTGCTTCTTTTGAAACATCAGCCAAAGCTTGTAAAACCTTCTTCTTATCATCTTTAACAAAAGGCTGATTCAAAAAGCAAATCTCCGAAAGATGCTTGTTGATTTTTCCCTTTATGATTCCCTGCAAAACATTCTCCGGCTTATCAAGGTTCTCAGCCTGCTTTTTGAAAATTTCTTCCTGCTCTTTTATATAAGCTTCAGGCACATCCTTTTCCGAAAGCGCAACCGGAGCAAAAGCCGCCGCATGAAGCGCCAAATCAAAAGCAAGCGCTTTCACAGCATCTTTCGCAAAAGCATCTGCGTTTTCCGCTTTAAGTTTTACAATTGTTCCAATATTTCCTGTGCCATGAATATAATCAACAGCATATTCGTTATTCGCCAACGGAATAGTCTTGAATCTTTTAAGAGTCATGTTTTCTTTTAACATGGTGATTGTTTCTGCAATCATTCCGGTAAGTTTTTCGTTCACGCTCTCTGCACCGGAGCTTATTATCTCTTCTGCAAGATCATTGCCCAATTTTATGTAGTTCTCATTTCTTGCTACAAAATCTGTTTCACAGGAAAGCTCAAGTATTATTGCTTTTCCGCCTTTTATTTTTGTAAATATTTTTCCTTCTTCGGTTGCTCTGCTGCTGCGTTTAGCTGCTGCTGCAAGACCCTTTTCTTTGAGCACTTTTACAGCCTTGTCGAAATCACCGCCTGCTTCGGTTAAAGCTGTCTTGCAATCCATCATGCCTGCGCCAGTCTGATCTCTAAGCTTTTTTACATCTGCTGGTTTTATTTCCATAAATTAATCCTTATAAAATTTGTCTGTATCAATATCCAATTCGTCATCCTGTTCCGGCTCGTCTTTTTTTGCAGTCTCTTCAGGTACATAGTTTGAATAATCTTCGGCTGTGAACTTATCATCACCCTCACTCTCTTCACCGGCAATTGCAGCGCCAAGAGGAGCTTTTTCAACCGATGCATCGCCGCCATCTGCCATAACAGCTTTTTCAAGAGCTGTTCCGTCATCATCATCATGAAGATGTTCGATAATTTGCAGCCCTATTTCATTATCTGCTTCAACAACTGCATTGGCAATAATCTGCGTAAAAAGGGTTATTGCACGGATTGCATCATCGTTTCCTGGAATCGGGAATGTAATTCCTTCCGGGTTGCTGTTTGTATCGACAATCGCAATTACGGGAATATTACACCTTCGCGCCTCTGCAACTGCAATTGCTTCTGTTTTTGTGTCTATTACAAAAAGAACTCCAGGGAGATCTTTCATATCTTTAATACCGCCGAGGTTTTTCTCAAGCGATGTTTTTTCTTTCATTAATAGCGAAACTTCTTTTTTAGTGAGACTTTCGAAAGTGCCGTCCACTTCCATTTTTTCAATTTTTTTGAGTTTCATAATTGATTTTTTGATTGTTGTAAAGTTGGTAAGCATTCCGCCCAGCCATCTATTGTTTACATAAAACATTCCGCATCTTTTTGCTTCTTTTTCAACTGCCATCTGCGCCTGTTTTTTTGTACCAACAAAAAGAACCGATTTACCGTCAAGAACATTTTTTCTGACAAAATCGTATGCATCTTTAATTGCTGTGATTGTCTTTTGAAGATCAATGATGTGAATTCCATTTCTTTCCGCGAAAATGAATTTTTTCATTCTCGGGTCCCATCTTTTTGTCTGATGCCCAAAGTGCACACCAGATTCCAGTAGATTTTTCATTGTAACTACTGCCACTTTTTTCCTCCTGAAAATTCCGGTAATAGTTTACCGGTTGTCCGTCTCTTATTCTCGTTCAGTTTTCCGGCAAATTCATTGCATACGCAACATTCCTCGGAAAATACTGACGGAAGATTTTGGTCTAAAACCCTGTACATTGGTTTTAATTTATGACCATACAGGGTACCCTGCATCAGATAGAATAGCAAAAAACAGATGTATTGGCAACCCCATTACATTACTATATGAGCCTTTAATTCGTTTTACAAAAAATTCACCTCTCCCCTGAATTCTGTATCCCCCTGCTGCTCCCTGCCATTCTTCTGTAGAAACATACTGTTTTATCTCTTTTTTTGTCATTTTTGAAAAAAATACCGATGTTGTATTGTGTTTTACGACCATTTTTCCGCTTTTTTTGTCAAAAAACGCAAGCGCTGTTGTAACTTTATGCTTTTTATTGGATAAAAAGCCGATAATTTCCTCTGCTTCTTCAGCCGAAGCCGGTTTCCCGAATACTTTTTTATTGCAAACAACAACTGTATCTGCGCCAAGAAACCAGCGAAAATCTTTTAGCGAGCTATCTTTAAGAGCATTTTTTACCTTTTTTTTCGCAAGTTTTTTGACTGATTTTGGCACTTTCCACTTTTGTACTGTTTCGTCAATATCTTGCGGTTTTGCGGCAAAAGGGACTCCTAGTCTTTTGAGAATTTCGCTTCTTCTTGGGGATGTAGATGCAAGTATGATTGTATCATCACTATTGTTAAAATTTTCAATAGTCATGCCTGCTCCATCCTACGATATTTTTCGTACAACAAAAAATGTTAAAAGCCCTCCCAAAACTGTGCCGGGATTTATTGAAAAATAAAACACTATTACAGAAATATCAAACCCTATTGGGCCTGCAGAAAAAGCCAGGTTAATACCAAAATTTTGAAATATTATACTGATAAGTTCCCAAGCAACTGTTCCTGCTGCACAGCCTGCAATTATTGAATATATGTACAGTTTTGTTTTTCTTCTCATGACAATCATAGCATTTTATAGTTTGTTTATTTCTATAACAAGTAACATTAGTAATTCTTTTTAAATCTATTGATTTTAAAAGAATTGTTTAGTAAGATAATAAGTTATATATGGCAAAAATATCAGCATTTACAGGAAAAGAATTACCGCTTTTATCAAATGCAGCAGAGCTGGTAAAAGCAAAAGGACTAGATATCTATGATGCCTTTACAACAAAAAGCCAAGACCTGGAAATTTTTGCAAATGTTGTCTCAAGAACTCCGGCATTAAGAAGCGGAGAGAAACATGGGCTCGTAAAAAGAGACATAAGCACTATGGTTGATATACTTTCGGCAATCGGAACAAGAAATCAGCTTACCTTGCCCACAAGAGCCATACTTGGCAGAAGTTTTATTATTGCAAAAATTAATTTCTACTATTTTATTTTAAGAGTGTTGTCAAGCGATGAATCAAATAAAGATTTAATGGAAGACATAAGAGGGTGCTGCGAAAAACTTGTTTTTTCATTAATGGCAGAAGAAGCCTATGAGTTAATAATAGAAAATAATCTATCCAACAAGAGCATTGTTAGAATTGCTGCGGACGAACTTTCCTATCTTTGGGAATATAGAATGGACAGAAACCTCGATTCTTTTTCCCCGCCTCTTATGGCTTTGTGGAAAGGCCGGTGCAATATTATCCCGGTTCTTGGAACATTGCGCGGCACCATGGAGCTTTTAGTGCTCTCTTCAAAACTCCCGGACGAATGGGTCGATTTTCTCTCCAAAAAAACAGAAGATAATATGGCGCAGGCGCTTGAGGAATTTATATTCGGATTAAGCCACGAAGAAATAAATTTTCTTAGGGAATATATGACAAAAACTAATATGTCTGCTGTTAGCAGGGACGATGCAATAGCGATATTAAAGAAAGAATATGGGTATCAGGGCAGTGACTGCATTTTTCTCAAGGGCGGTGCAAAAGAAATTTATTCATTTTTTCATAAGCGCCTGCACGATACCAAAATACGAAAACTAAAACATAACACAGGACCAATGCAAACTATTGAAGAACATTTTCTTATGTATCTTCTTGAAAAAAAGAGAGACACTCTTCCTGCCAAAATCGGAGATGCTATCTCAAACCTTGTTTCAAAAGTAATAAAGTGAGTTGCGGCATTCACATATTACAATTCAGCAAAGAACCATAAAAATATTATTTGCCTAAAACATAACACTCATCAGCTCAGCCGCGGGTTACAAAAAATTACCTCGACACCTTATGCGTATAATGCTATACTCAAAGTAATATTTAACAATCTAGAACCCAACACCTAAGCCCTGATGCTCCGTTAAGCTGTTAAGTAGAACATATAAGAGGAACAATCATGAACGCAGAACGGAAAACCATATTTTTAGTCGACGATGACATGACTAATCTTGCTATAGGTAAAAAAAACCTTTCAGCTTCTTACAATGTATTTACTTTAAACTCCGGCGCTGTTCTTTTGCAGATGCTGGAAAAGAAAATACCTGATTTAATACTTCTGGACGTTGATATGCCAAAAATGAACGGCTACGAGACAATAAAAATCCTAAAATCAAAACCAAATACCCAAAACATCCCGGTAATCTTCCTTACTGCCCGCACCGAATCAGGCGATGAGCTTGAAGGACTTTCTCTGGGCGCGATTGATTATATAACCAAGCCATTTCAGTTGGCCCTGCTTCTTAAGCGCATTGAGGTACACCTTCTTGTGCAAGATCAGCGTAAAACCCTGGAATACTTTTACGAAAATCTGCGCAAAGCATTTTCCACATATCTTTCGGGCGATGTAGTAGAAGAAATTATTGCCGACCCTACCCGATTGCAGCTTGGCGGCATAAACCGGCGCATGAGTGTTATGTTTACAGACGTAGAAGGTTTTACCAGCATCTCTGATCGCTTAAACCCTTCAGAACTGGTTTCCCTGCTTAACCAATATCTCTCCACAATGAGTGATGTTATAATGGAAAAAAAAGGAACAATTGACAAATATGTCGGAGACGCCATTATCGCTTTTTTCGGCGCGCCGCTGGAACTGCCTGATCATGCTCTGCGAGCCTGCACTTCTGCAGTTACCATGAAAAGGCTGGAGAAAGTGCTAAACCGCTCATTTATTGATCAAGGGATAAGCACCAAGCCTATTTATACCCGCATCGGAATCAATACAGGGGAAATGGTAGTAGGAAATATGGGGACCGAGCGGAAAATGAATTACACTGTTATGGGCAACGCAGTAAATATTGCCGCCAGGCTTGAACCAATAAACAAACAATATGGAACCAAAATTCTTGTTTCGGAACATACAATACAAGAGGCAAAAGGGCATTTCCTTTCCCGTAGGCTTGACCGTATCAAAGTAACAGGAACAAGCGAGCCTTTACGCATTCATGAAGTTCTGGAAACAAGTGCAGATGCTCCGGCGAGTTTACATGAACAGGTAGCTCTTTTCCATAAAGCCCTGGATATTTTCGAATCACGCAACTGGCAGGATGCCGAGAAAGCATTTAATCACATTGCAGAAGTGTTTCCCAGTGATGCTCCGTCTATCCTCTACAGGGATCGCTGCCGGCAATATATGCAAAATCCGCCTCACAAGAACTGGGACGGGGTTTTTAACTTAATGAAAAAATAGAAGAGGTAAAATCGTGAAAAATTGGTTTTTCAACATGAGCGTAACATTAAAACTTATTATCCTGCTCTTGGTTATCACAACTACTGCTGTAATAGCAGTAGCTATAATCAAGGCAAACCAAGTGAACGCGCAAACGCAAAGCTTGCTTAGAGAGCGGCTGCAGGGCAATACCAATAAGACTATATGCACTTTTGACATTGTTAGGATTTATACCTGGGGAATGTTAAACACAGTAACAAATATGCCTCAGGTACATGATGCTCTCTCGGATGGCAGCAGCGTGAGTTTGGATGAAAACCTGCGCGCCTTATGGTGGGGCATGAACCATGTGCGTGACGGCATTCCTCTTTATGCTAATATACTGTTGTTCGACGCAAATATGAATATTGTTGCAGCAGCTAACCCGGCAGGCGATGTGCCTGATTTATTCCTGTTCGCTACAAATATCTCAATGGCGCAAATGGGGCAAAGTTTTGCATCTTATGGCATAGAAAACCATGAAATCGGGCTTATGCAGTTTTTGTTTACTTTACCCATTGTAATGGAGGGCCGCTTTTTGGGCATGGCAGCGATACTGGGCAATACTCAAAAGCTGGATATTTTTATGAGGGACTTCATACACGGTTACGACAGCTTTGTAAATGTTGTTGATAGTTCGGGGACAATCTTTTTCTCTAACAGACCTGCGTATATAGGGCGGCATGTTGATGATTTAGGCATTTACGAGGTGTTTGGAGAGATACCCATTGACACTGTATTCAGGCACACCTCTGCAGTAACCGGCATTGACAAAATAGCTTACATAAGCATAGAGCCGACTATGGGCTGGACAGTAGTCAGCTTTTTTGATGCCCACGCAGTGGAAAGCACAGCCAGAATTATCTTTACTTCTTTGCTCCCCACAGTTATAGGCATAGTTTTGGCAGTTTTCCTTGTAGTATTAACCATCAGCTTAACCCTTAGACCATTGAAAAACTTGGCCGTTACCGCAAAAGAAGTTGCCAATGGAAATTTAGATGTTGATTTTCATATTAACAGAAACGATGAGATAGGGCAAGTTTTCAAATCATTTTCCGAAGTAGTATCTTCCCTCAAAGTATTGATAGAAAAAGCAAAAAGCGCCTCTAAAGCAAAAAGCGACTTTTTAGCTCAAATGAGCCATGAGATACGGACCCCTATGAACGCTGTTATAGGCATGGCAGAACTTATACTAAGAGAAGACATCCCGCCTTCTGCCCGTGAACAAGCGATAACGATTAAAAACTCAGGGAGCCACCTGCTTTCCATTATTAATGACATACTCGATTTTTCCAAAATAGAAAGCGGAAAGCTGGAAGTTATAAACACAGAATATCTTCTTCATTCCACAATAAACGATGTTGTAAATATAATAAATGCGCGTATGACCAATCCAAATGTACAATTTGTTGCATATATGGAACATGATCTTCCAAACCGGCTTATTGGAGACCCTGTTCGTTTGCGGCAAGCGATGTTAAATATTTTAAACAATGCAGTGAAATATACAAAAGAAGGCCGTGTAACTTTAGATATAGCATGGAAGAAGCTTGAGGACAATATTTTGCTGCTTACCATACAGGTTAAAGATACAGGCATAGGTATAAGATCAGATGATTTAAAAAAGCTCTTCGATGAGTTCCAGCAATTTGATGTAGAGAAAAACATCAATGTAGAAGGTACTGGTCTTGGTTTAACCATAACCCGCAGCCTTGTACAACTAATGGGCGGCGAAATTAAAGCAGAATCCACTTATGGAGTAGGCAGTATTTTCACCATTACTCTGCCGCAAAAATACAGGAAAAGCGCTGATGACCAAAGCCCGGAAAAAGCAGCAGGGAGCAGCGATGGTAACACTATCATCTTGACCGGGCGCACACGCATAGATACAGGTTCAGGCACAAACCATTCAGAGGCAGGGCATTTTTTTGCGCCAGATGCAAAAGTCTTAATCGTAGATGATATAGAAACCAACCTTAAGGTAGCCGAAGGGCTGCTTAAGCCTTATGGCATGGGCATTAGCTTATGTCTTAGCGGCAAAGAAGCTTTAAGAGCAATGCAAAAAGAAAAATTTGATTTGATATTTATGGATCATATGATGCCAGAGATGGACGGTCTTGAAACAGTAAGTATTATACGAAAATTTGCAGACGGGAAATTTTCCAAACTGCCCATTATCGCTCTTAGCGCAAATGCCATAGCCGGAGCGCGGGAAATGTTTTTGCAGAATGGATTTGATGATTTTCTTCCAAAACCTATTGAAATGGATAAATTAAACAGCGCCTTGGCAAAATGGATTCCAAAAGAAAAGCAAAAGCAACCAGGCGATGCTGCTGCTATCAAAGAAAAAGAAAGCGCCTTGCACATAGATGGTATTAACATTGCAAAAGGTTTAATGCGCTCCGGCGGCAGTATGGATGTCTATACGGATATCCTTAAAGTATTCCACAAAGACGGCAAGGTAAAGCTGGCGCAGCTTGAAAAATGCCTCAAGGACAATGATCTCTCTTTATATACCACCTATGTACATGCCATTAAATCTGCCAGCGGCAATATTGGGGCAGATAAAATCTCCGGTCATGCAGCAATGCTTGAGGAAGCTGGTCTCAAGCGCAATCTGGACTTTATCACAAAAAATAACAATGTCCTCATGAGAGGTTTAAATAAATTGCTTGCTGATATTGAGAAAGTCATTGGAGCGAATAAACCCGACAACAAGGGCAGTAATGATGACAGCTATTTTGACAAAAAAATGCTGAAACAGCAGCTTGCCGAACTTAGAGCAGCTATGGAAAAATTTGACGCAGATGCCATAGACAAAGCTGCGGAGACTCTGGGCGCTTTGACACAGCATAAAATAGTTGGCAAAACCATATCAGTCATATTACAAAATGTCTTTGTGGGACAGTACGAAGAAGCCATTGCCAGAATAGATAAAGTTATTGCAGCCAAGAAAACATGATGCTTAAAATCTGACCACCAGTCGGAGTTTAAGTGACTTTCCAGAGCATTGGTATGTTTTAAGGCTAACAGGCTGCGTTAAACTCCGCAGTTCCGCACCCCTAAAACCTCGCATCCAGCCCAATAGTATATTCAGCCAAATTTCTGTTGGGTCTGTTCTGCCTCTCAATAAAAGTGGTTTTATATTCGCTGAACAGGGAAACATTTTTAATCCTTACCCTAACCCTCGCTGTTGTATGTATTTCTTTTTCATTTACCCCATCTCTTAATCTCCAAAGCATATAGAAATTGACATTTTTTACCCATGCCCCTGCTTCGAGTCTGTAAGTTTGCGAAATTTTCTCGTAATCCTCGAATGTGTCTCTTTTCTCAAAAACTATTTTACCAAACCCTGTTCTCACACCAATAAAAGCAGTTGTATTTATATAGTTATTAAAATTATTATCTCTATATATATCCCTGTATCTTACAGAAGCTCCGCTTTCAAAAAACCACGGTCTAAAAACAATCGAGCCAAAAAGTTCTTCGGTATATCCGCCGTATCTTATATCGCTCTCTTTTTTATGCAATATATCTGTTACATATCTGCAATTTATCCTAAGCCAGGGAGCCGGAGTCATTGTTGCTGCGACTCCTTTTCTGAATGCTGTAGAAGACAAAGCGCCGTCCGGTCTTATATAATCTTCGTTTGTTCCCGAAACAAGAAAATCAAGCCTTATAAATGAATATCTTACATACGGAGAAAGCCTGAAGTACAAACCGTTATCCGCTCCTTTATAAAAACAGACAGATCCTGCGCCGCTTATTCCGTATTTTCTTGTTCCGTAAGAAGCTGAGGCCGCAATATTTGTAACTTCTCTTCCATATCTGTTTTTCCTGTCCGAATACCAGATATTTCTGTTGCTGTCATCCCTTTCATAATATTCAGTCGCAGCAATATTTATTAATGCATTCTTCCCAAATAGATGTGTAGAGTAAAGCCCTTTCCATGCAAGGTAGCTGAACCTGCTCTCGCCCTCTTCTATAAAGCCGGAGAGTAGATTACCTGCATCAAGCCTTACTCCGCTGTTTCCTGTTGACCGTAATCTGCGGTCCGGCGCGATTCTGGTTCTTTCCCTGAAAATCTGCGATCCCGGGTTGTGCGCTGCCGGATTTCTAATCTCCCGCAGCAAGCCATGCGAAGAGATGCGGCCTATGGCAGCATAAGGAGTATAGATATTTAATATCTGCTTATCAGCCTCTCTGTAGTCCATAAAAAGAATCTGATACCTGGAATTTCCAACAGAAACAAGATTTTCTGTTCCTTTTTCGCTATTCATGCGTGTTCTTAGCAATAATTCCGGTTTTGGCGGCTTTTGAGAAAAGGCAAACATGGGAAATAGCGCTAAGAAAATAATTACTAGTGTTTTTGTTTTGTACATTTTAGTATATAACATGGAATTTATGATTTTTGATTCAATATTTTTTTCTTTACTTGTATATTTTATTAATTTAGGGCAAACTTAAGGAAAAACAGTTTCGGAGGATATTTGTGGTAATTCTTACACTTAACTGCGGAAGTTCTTCTTTAAAATACCAGGTTTATGATTGGAACAAGAAAGAAGTGCTGGCAAATGGTATTGTCGAAAAAATCTCGCTTGACGGAGCTTTTATTAAGCATAATCCAAGCGGAAAAGAGGAAGTCAAGATTGAACACCCCTGCCCTACGCATAAAGAAGCAATTGATTTGGTAATGAAAACTCTTATTGACCCAAAAGTGGGCGCTATTAATTCCATAAGCGATATAAAAGCTGTTGGACACAGAGTTGTTCACGGCGGAGAAAAATTTAACAAGTCTATAATTATTAATGATGATGTTATACGCAGCTTTAACTCCATTCAGGATCTGGCGCCTCTGCATAACCCTGCAAACATTATTGGTATACAGGCAGCAAAGGCAGAACTCCCGAATGTTCCGCATTGTGCGATTATTGATACTGCGTGGCATCAGACTATGGAGAAAAAATCATATCTTTATGCCCTGC
This sequence comes from Spirochaetota bacterium, assembly GCA_009786125.1. Classification (GTDB taxonomy): domain Bacteria; phylum Spirochaetota; class Spirochaetia; order CADAEX01; family CADAEX01; genus WQTU01. Next base: position 12,833 of record WQTU01000125.1, on the reverse strand, counting down.
CTTATGAATGGTATGAAAAGTACGGCGTAAGAAGATATGGTTTCCACGGAACATCATTTCTGTATACAGCAAAGAGAGCTGCTGTACTTCTTGGAAAAGATCCGTTTAAGACAAATGTTGTAATTGCGCACATTGGTAACGGCTCAAGTATTAATGCTGTAAAAAACGGAGTTTCTTATGATACGTCTATGGGGCTTACGCCGCTCGAAGGACTTATTATGGGAACAAGAAGCGGAGACCACGACCCTGCAATATCTTTTTATATGATGAAGAAAGCAGGATTGACTCCTGACCAGGCAGAAAATACGCTTAACAAAAAAAGCGGCGTTCTTGGCATAACGGAAAAATGGGTCGACAGAAGAGACATTGAAATTGCAGCAGCAGAAGGTAATGAAAGAGCCATTCTTGCGCAGGAAATGGAATCTTACAGAATCAAAAAATATATTGGCTCGTATGCTTTTGCAATCGGAAAGCTTGATGCTATTGTATTTACAGCAGGCGTTGGCGAAAGAGGACCGGACACAAGGCTTCTTGCAACAGAAGGGCTTGAGGAGTTTGGTATTAAAATTGACAAAAAGAAAAATACAGATTCCATGACAAGATATGCAGAAACAGAAATTTCTGCTGCAGATTCAAAAGTAAAAATATATGTAATTCCTACAGATGAAGAGCTTGTTATGACAGAAGATACAAAAGCTCTCCTTGACGGCACTTATGATATTCATACAAACTTTAAGTACAGTTTTCAGGATAAAAATTATGAAAACAAAGACAGGCTCAAAAGTGTCGAAAAAGACATTAAAAAATTCCCGGGACTTAGAGATTTAATTGTAAAACCATAATTAAACTTTGTTCCCATCAGAACTTAAAAGGTTACTGTACAGTACGAAATATGAGTAACGAAATATGAGTAACGAAATATGAGTACCAGCGGTAACTTTTTTTTATTGGATTTTTTTTCAAAAAAACATTACACTTTTCTTATATGCGTGAAAATTATGCTGCGTGAAAACAAAAAATATACTGATACCTGATATCTTTGACCAAGTACAGGAAGAGAAGAATATGAGCAAGGAAACAATTGAATTGGAGAAAGACCATACCCATGACAAGGATTTTATAGCTTCCAAACAGCTTATAGAAAGCATGAACATTGTTGATATAGCTGCTGCATTGGAGTTAATGAACAAAGTTACAGCGATAGAAACTTTCCGAATGATGCCAAAAAACAAGGCTGCGGATGTCTTTGCCTATTTGTCCCGCGAAATGCAGCAACACATAGTTGAGAGTATAACAAACCCGGAAATCAAGAGCATTATTAACGATCTGTTTGTAGACGATGCTGTTGACTTTATCGAGGAAATGCCTGCAAGCGTAGTAAAGCGAGTACTTGCCAATGCTGCAAAAAGTCAGCGGGAATTAATCAATCAGCTCTTAAAATACCCCAGGGATTCTGTAGGCAGCATAATGACAGTTGAGTTTGTTGATCTAAAAGCCAGCCACACAGTTGCACAAGCATTTGATTACATCCGCAAAACAGGTGTGGATAAGGAAACAATTTATACCTGCTATGTCATAGACAGCAGCCGCAAGCTTTTGGGAATAGTATCGGCGCGTGCGCTGCTGCTGGCAGAGCAAACGCAAAAAGTAAGCGAGATAATGAAGACAAGCGTCATATCTGCGAATACGATGGACGACAAGGAAACACTGGCTCCCAAGTTCAGCAAGTACGACCTTTTGGCTATGCCCGTGGTCGACAACGAACAGCGCCTGGTAGGTATTGTAACAGTAGACGATGCTTTTGATGTACAAGAGCAGGAAGCCACCGAAGACTTTGAGATTATGGCAGCTATGTCGCCTTCGGAAGAACCCTACTTAAAAACAAGTATCCGAAAACTGGCGAAGAACCGCGTTTTTTGGCTGCTCCTGCTTATGCTCTCTGCCACATTTTCCGGAGCAGTTATCTCCAGTTTTGAAGATGCGTTAACCGCTTTGCCTGTTCTCGTGGCATTCATACCAATGCTTATGAATACAGGCGGCTGCGCCGGGTCGCAGAGCGCGGTGCTTATAATCCGCGGTATGGCTCTAAGCGAAATAAAAATATCAGACATACTTGCTGTATGGTGGAAGGAAATAAGGATCGCAGTGCTGTGCGGCGCAGCCCTTGTGGTAGTCAATTTTTTGCGTATTTTGATTATGAACAACGACATAATTGTAGCACTTACGGTTTCCTTGTCTTTGTACGTTACTGTTATTATGGCAAAAACCGTTGGCAGCCTCCTGCCTATGGCAGCAAAGCAGTTTAGAATGGACCCTGCCATTATGGCAGCGCCGGTTATTACAACAGCCGTAGACGCAATATCGTTAATTATATATTTTAATTTAGCCAAAATTATTATGGGCTTTTAACGAAGGAGATATTGATGAACCGAATTGAAATATTGCGGGAATATATCGATGATTTGCTTGTGAAAAATTATAACGAAGCGCGCCGCGGTCTTTATATTCACCTCTACGGGGTTTCGCATTTTTGCGCACTAATTGCTTTAAAAAGAAACCAGAATGCAGAGTTAGCTACCATGGCAGGAATGCTGCATGATATCCACACATTCAAAACCCTGGATTCAACAGATCATGCCAAAAAAGGAGCCATACTAGCAAGGGAAATCCTCACTGAACTGGAGCTCACAACAGAAGATGAAACAGATTTAATATGCGAAGCAATACAGTATCACAGCAAGAAAAAAAACACATACTCTGATTTTACGGAAGTTTTAATAGATGCAGATGTGATGGATCATCACTTATACAACATACAGTTCCCGCTGTTTGAAAAAGATGTTGAAAGATTAAAGAAGCTTAAAAAAGAGTTTGACTTAAAGTGAAAGCAAAACACATAACTAAGGAATCGCTGATTAAGAACCTGCCATTTTTAAAAATTAATAGTAGGTTCTTATTTGACTCTAATTAATATCCCTTTGGGGCAGCGATTCCATGATTTTTCCTCGTTTTCCCCCTTGGAAAACTGCGAAAAAATGATAATAATGTATTGCACCCCGTTCGGAATGCTTCGCGAATTTATTCTCGATTGAATAAATCAGCGGTTTCCTAAATATTTACAGGAGAAAACAAAATATGCAGAAACGCAAAGTAATTATCATTGGCGCAGCAGGAAGGGATTTTCATAATTTTAATACCTGTTATCGCAATAATCAAAACTATTCTGTGGTAACTTTTACTGCTGCCCAAATTCCCGATATCGCAAACCGAAAATACCCGGCAGAGCTGGCAGGAAGCCTCTACCCCAATGGCATACCAATATATGCACAGGATGATCTGGAGCGGCTCATAAAAGAGCTTGATGCAGACGAGTGCGTTTTTTCATACAGCGATGTCTCCTACAGTACAGTAATGGCTTTGGGCGCAAAGGTAAATGCTGCCGGCGCAGACTTTACCCTGCTTGGACACAAAAACACTATGCTAAAGAGCACAAAGCCTGTAATAGCGATTGGCGCAGTACGCACGGGCTGCGGCAAAAGTCAGACTGCGCGCAGAGTAACGGAAATACTTATGGCTCAGGGGCTCAAAGTTATTGCAATTCGGCACCCCATGCCATACGGGGACCTTGCAGCGCAAAAAGTGCAGCGCTTTGCTACTATCGAGGATTTAGCTAAACACAAATGCACCATCGAGGAGATGGAAGAGTACGAACCCCATGTTGTGCGCGGAAATGTAATCTATGCGGGCGTGGATTACGAAGCCATTCTACGTGCAGCAGAAAATGACCCGGGCGGCTGCGATGTGATTCTTTGGGACGGCGGCAACAACGACTTCCCATTCTTTAAACCAGACTTAATGATAACAGTGGTAGACCCGCATCGCCCGGGGCATGAGCTTTCCTACTATCCCGGCGAAGTAACTTTGCGGCTTGCAGATATCGTTGTTATAAACAAAATAGACAGCGCAGATTTTGACAAAATCCAGCAGGTAAGAGCCAACATAGAGAGCGTAAACCAGAAAGCAGTTGTGGTTGACGCAGCTTCCACAATCAGCGTGGACAAGCCCGAAGTTATACGCGGCAAGCGCGTTCTTGTAGTAGAGGATGGACCTACCCTAACCCACGGAGACATGAAGATTGGTGCAGGCATTGTGGCAGCGCGCCGCTTTGGCGCAGCGGAGATCATTGACCCAAGACCATTTGCAGTTGGCAGGCTGGCTGAAACTTTCAAAACTTATCCTGACATCGGTACGCTTTTGCCTGCCATGGGCTACGGCGACCAGCAAATAAAGGATTTGGCTGCAACCATCGAAAAAGCAGAGTGCGATTCTGTGGTTATTGCTACACCTATAGACCTGGGCAGGGTAATTAAGATAAACAAGCCCAATACGCGGGTGGAGTATGCTCTGCAGGAGATTGGCCATCCTAATATGGAAGATCTTCTGAAAGATTTTGTTAAGAAGATCAAAAAGTAGATGTTTTTTCTATAGCTTTAAGCCGTTCGCTAAGAACAGGGTGCGAATAGTGAAAAAAGCTGTATAAAGGATGCGGAACAGGATTAGAAAGATTATCCTTCCCAAGCTTAAGAAGCGCATCCTTTAGGCTTTCTTTATTTTCTACAGCCAAAACAGCGTATCTGTCTGCTTCATACTCATTTTTTCTCGAAAACAAGTTGAATAACGGTGTCAGGAAAAAAGTAAAACAGGATGAATAAAGCATCATCAGTGTAATAATACCATAAGTGCTGCTCCCGGTAAATCCGAATGCAAGAAAAAGTGGCTCAAAATGCAGCAATAAGCTAATAACAAAAAATCCGCAGAACATTACTGCAAGAGAAAGAATAATTCCCTTAATAAGATGGCGTTTTTTGTAGTGCCCTATCTCATGAGCGAGAACTGCTTCAAGTTCGTTATCTTTCAGCAAATTGAGCAAAGTATCAAAAAGAACAACTCTTTTTGTTTTCCCGAGACCGGTAAAATAAGCGTTCGAGTGTTTCGATCTTTTGCTGCCATCCATTTTAAAAATACCGCTTATATTAAAATCCAGCTTCGAAGCCAGAGCAAAAAGCCGCTCAGTAAGAGAGCCCTCTTCAAGTTTTTCAAATTTATTAAAAATTGGGGCAATAACAAGAGGATACAGAATAATCAGCACTATCTGAAAAATCATTGTAAAAATAAAAGCAAAAATCCACCAGAGGCTGCCTGTGCTGTCAACAAACCAGAAGAGAGCAAGAAGCAACGGAAAAGAGATAATTATCCCAATAAGCGTGCTTTTAACAAGATCGAGAATAAACATGGAAGCAGTCATGTTGCTAAATCCATATTTTTTCTCAATAACAAATTCAAAATAGACGCTAAACGGAAACATAAGAAAAGAGAGAATAAAACTAACTATGTAAATAAAAATGATTCCTTCGATATACCCGGGCAATCCCCACTGCACGAGGAAAACTTCGATTCTTCCAAAGCAGCCGGAAAATATAAAAGCAAGCAGAACTATAGCCTGGCAAACTGTTTGAAAAATGCTGAACTTCTCTTTTGAGACAGTGTATCTCTTTGTTTTGGAGAAATCTTCTTCGGAAAGATGGGCTTTCAGAAAACCGGGGATTTCATTGGTTTTGGCGATTGTTTTTAAGTTTAGAATATCAAGCAGGAGATCTAAAATAAGTTTTGAAAAGAAAAATATTAAGAAAACAGATAAAATATTCATAGGTGCAATCTCCCCGGCGCAAGCCGGAGAAGACTTCGCCTATATGCAGTTTAAAGAGCTGCTACAGCTTCTTTCATTTTACCATTTGCAATAGCTGCTTTACAGGTTTTACATATTTTGAACTTTTTACCTTCTGATTCGTATTCGTATACAATTTTAATTCCGGTTCTTTTGCAAACAGGGCATAAACCTCTGCCGCCATTCGGCTTTCCTGCCAGCCCGCTTCCTCTGTGTGCTTTAGACATCTCAACTCCTTGTTGTTTCTGTGTATTAGTATAAAGATGATGCTTTAAAAAGTCAATTATCTGCAAGCCAATTTTTTTGCCATACTGTATAGAACAAAAACAGACTTCATCAATGAGAAAAAGTCTGTGCCGGAAAATGGTTGCCGATCAATATCTTTCAAAAAATTGTTAAGGAAGCACTGATTAAGAACCTACCATTTTAAAAAATTAATAGTAGGTTCTTATTTGACTCTAATTAATATCCCTTTGGGGCAATGCTTCCATATTTTTTCTCGTTTTCTTGCAGAAAACTGCGAAAAAAGGATAATAAGGTGTTGTAGCCCCGAACAAGTTCGGGATGCTGCGCAATTTATTCTCGATTGAATAAATCAGCGGTTCCTTAATACGTTTTAGAGTCTTTTTATCTTGCGTCTGCCAATACAAATAATCAGCCCAAGCGGTTACACAGTGTCCTCGATGGACACTGTGTAGCTTCGCGTGTATGGAAAATCACGCTCGTTTGGCACAGTGTCCTCAATGGACACTGTGTAGCTTCGCGTGTATGGAAAATCACGCTCGCTAAGCTTTTTGTTTGCAACAGATGCAGAAGTAGGCTATAGTATCAGTATAAAATCAAATATGTCGGAATTTATTCATCTTCACAATCATACAGATTTTTCACTTCTCGACGGTGCTGCAAGCATTCCGGGTCTTATAAAAAAAGCAAAAGAGCTGGACATGGACGCGCTTGCCATAACCGACCATGGGAATATGTTCGGGGCGCTTAAATTTTACAAAGAGTGCTTAAAAAATGAGATAAAACCGATACTTGGCAATGAATTTTATGTTGCGCCTGGCTCAATGAAGGTGAAAAGCGGTACAGAAGACGGCAACAAATACCATCACCTTATTTTGCTTGCGAAAAACAAGGCGGGGTATCAAAATCTTATCAAGCTTACGTCGATCTCTTATATAGAAGGTTTTTATTATAAGCCGCGGATAGACTTTGAAACTTTAAAGCAATTTAGCGAAAATCTTATTTGTCTGAGCGCCTGTGTTTCGGGGATTGTGCCTTCGCTTGTTCTTGACGGCAAGGAAGAGGAAGCTTTAAAAACTGCGCTTGAGTATGATGCGCTTTTTGGGCGGGGCAATTTTTATCTGGAGCTTCAGGATCATGGGATGCCGGAGCAAAAAACTGCGAACGCGGGGTTGTGCAGGATATCGGAAAAGACGGGGATACCTTTAGTTGCGACGAATGATATTCATTATATAAACAAGGAAGATGCTGAGGCGCAGGAAATTTTGCTGTGTATTGGTACGCAGAAAAAGCTTTCGGATGAAAAGCGGCTTGTTTTTGAGAAAAAAGAGTATTATTTGAAGCCTCAGGAAGAGATGATAGAGATATTCAGCTCTGTGCCGCAGGCTGTTGCAAACAGTGTAAAAATTGCTGATATGTGCAATATCGAGTTAGAGCTGCCGGGACCGCTGCTTCCTGATTTCGAGATACCGCAGGAGTTCAATTCCACGGATGATTACTTGCGTCATATAACGCAGCAGGGGCTTGAGAAAAGATATGCCGGAATAACTCCGGAGATACAGGCGCGGGTTGACTATGAGCTTAATATAATTATTTCTATGGGTTTTACCGGATATTTTCTTATTGTTTGGGATTTTATTCGCTATGCGCTTGAGAATGGGATTCCGGTTGGACCAGGCCGCGGTTCGGGTGCTGGTTCTATTGTTGCTTATGCTCTTTTTATAACAAATATTGATCCTATAAAATACGGGCTTCTTTTTGAGCGGTTTTTAAATCCTGAGAGGATTTCAATGCCTGATTTTGATATAGACTTTTGCTACGAGGGCCGCCAGGAGGTTATAGATTATGTTACCCGCAAATATGGGTCGGAAAGGGTCGGGCAGATTATAACTTTTGGTACATTAAAGCCAAAGGCTGTGTTAAAGGATGTTGCAAGGGTTCTTGATATTCCTTTTGAAGAATCTAATATGATAACGAAGCTTGTTCCTTTTGATGCAAAAAGTCTTGATGCTGCAATAAAAAAAGAGGAAGAGCTGCAAAAGGTTATAAACAAGGGCGGCATATACCAGAAACTTGCGGATATTTCAAGAACGCTTGAGGGGCTGAACAGGCATCAGTCGTTACACGCGTCTGGTATTGTTATAGGCAAAGAAGACCTTATGACCTATGTCCCTCTTTACAAGGACACAAAAACAGGGGCTGTTTCTACTCAGTTTACAATGGAGCAGCTTGAGGAATGCGGTCTTGTAAAAATGGATATTCTTGGGCTTAAAACGCTTACTCTTATAAAAAATACAGTAGCGCTTATACGAAAAAGGGGTATAAATTTTAATATAGAAGAAATACCTGAGTTTGATGAAAAAACTTTCCGTATGCTTGGAGAGGGAAAAAGCGCTTGTGTGTTTCAGTTTGAAAGCGGAGGTATGCAGAAAAATTTAAAAGAAGCAAAACCAGGCAGCATAGAAGACCTTACTGCGTTAAACGCGCTTTACCGGCCAGGACCAATGGAGAATATACCTCAGTTTATTGATTCAAAGAATGGGAAAAGAAAAATTGAGTACCCGCATCCTTCGCTCGAAAATATTTTAAAGCCTACTTACGGGGTTATAGTTTACCAGGAACAGGTTATGCAGGTTGCCCAAATAATTGCAGGGTTCTCTCTAGGCAAAGCAGATATTCTGCGCAAAGCAATGGGTAAGAAAATTGTTGAGGCAATGGCAGAGATAAGATCTGAGTTTATAGAAGGAGCGAAGAAAAACGGATACAGCGAACAATTTGCTTTAGATATTTTTAATATCCTTCTTCCTTTTGCCGGGTACGGGTTTAACAAATCTCATGCTGCGGCTTATTCTGTTCTTGCGTATCAGACTGCATATCTTAAGGCTAATTATCCTGCTGAATTTATGTCAGCTAACCTTACAAACGAGATTCATGATACAGAAAAACTTTCTGAATATATTGCAGAAACAAGAGCTCTGGGGCTTGAGATACTTCCGCCGGATATAAATCTTTCTGAAAAGGATTTTACTGTAAAAGAAGGAAAAATTATCTATGGGTTAATCGGAATAAAAAATGTTGGGACTGCTGCTGTTGAAGAAATTATTAGAGAAAGAAACCAAAACGGGTTATATAAAAGTTTTACGGATTTTATAAACAGAAGTGATTTGCGCGTAATAAATAAAAAGGTTTTTGAAACAACTGTAAAATCTGGTCTTTTTGACAGTATTGAAAAAAGGGGAAGAGCAACACTTTACAATAATATCGAAAGGCTTGTTGAAACTGCCTCCCGCGAGCAGGAGAACAGAAAATACGGACAAACTTCGTTATTTGACTCTTCTGATAAAAATGAGTTTCCGGAAATTGAACTTGAAGAAGCGCCTGAGTGGCCAAGCAAAGAGCTTCTTGCGTTTGAAAAAGAAAATCTTGGGTTTTATTTTTCCGGGCACCCATTGGACGAATATAAAAAAATATATGATAAATGCGTTACTCTTGATATAAGCCATCTGGGAAGATCGGGGCATGACAGAAAATATACTCTGCTGGGTACTGTTAAAGTTGTTAAGCAGTTTACAACAAAAAAAATGGAACAAATGGCTGCTGTTACAATTGAAACATACGAGGGCGAAGGATCGATTATAATGTATCCTCAAGCCTGGACTAATTTCAGGAATCTTGTTATAGAAGAAAAAGCTCTTGGATTTATTGTAAAGGTTGACAAACATGGTTTCGAGCCCAAGCTTGTGTGCGAAAAAGTTGTAAACCCCGAAGAGCTTGGCGAGGCTGGCTATAAAGAAATGCATTTTGCTGTTGCCGAAAATATTACGCAGGAGAATCTTGATACATTCAAATCTTTTTTACTTGAAAATAGCGGAACTTGTCAGGTATTTTTTCATATTGACGAAAAACCGGACAAAGAGATAATTATAAAAGCAGCTCCGCAAGTTAGAACTATTTCGGACGATGTTTTTATTAAAAAAGCAGAATTATATCCATTTGTGAAATCTGTATGGAGAGAGTAATAATGGTACTTTGCGTGAAATGTGTGATAAGATATAATTTATAAACAGAGGTATTTATGTTAAAGAATTTTACGGATTTTATGGTCGGAGCAATTTCTATCTATATGCTTCTTATTATAGGGAGAATTATAATGTCCTGGCTTGGGTCTCAGAATTATAATGAAAAAGGGCTTTTGCCAAGGCTGTGTGATCCATATCTTAATATTTTTAGAAGAATACGGGCTTTTACTATAGGATATATTGATTTTTCGCCCATAGTTGCGTTAGCCGTGCTCGTTATCGCCGGAGACATTCTTAATAAATTCGGGGACCTTGGAACTATTTCATTTGGCGCAATACTTGCAATTGTTATAATTGCATTATGGAATGCAATATCTACTTTATTTGTTTTTCTGTTTTTTATTACTATTATAAGGTTTGTAATTTATCTCGTAAGACCAAATGCCATTTCCCCTGTGCTGACAAGCCTTGATTCATTGTTAGGTCCAGTATCTGCAAAGATTGCATCTTTTTTTGTAAAAAATGGCAGTTATACTACAAATCTTATATTGTTATGTGTTGCAATAATGATTTTTTATTTTGCAGGCGCATTTGTAATTAATTTTCTTGCAGAGTTAGCTACAGCGCTTCCGTTTTAGCAGAGTTTTAAAATGCCTTCTCTCAAAATGCTTAAAGGAGTCGGGGATGCCTCCATAAAGTATCTTAAAGAGGCAGGTATTTTCTCAACAAGCGATCTGTTATATTATTTCCCCCGCACTTATGAGTTCAGGGATGCTGTCTCGTCGCTTTCTGATGTTCGAAAAAATAATGGGGAGCCTGTAACAATTACTGCAATATGTAAAACAGATAACTTTTCTTATTTATTTTGCGGTAAGGAAAAAACACTTAAAATCCATATTAGCGATAACTCCGACCAGGCAGCGCTTGTCTGCTTTGGAAGAAATTTTCTTGCAAAATCAATTCAACTCGAAGAATTTTATTATATCCATGCAACTTTTTCCTTTCGTTACGGAGAAATCCAGGCGAGTAATTTTGAATTGGAAAAACTTAGCAATGCGCCTGTAAATTTTCTTAAAATTCTTCCTGTATATCCGCTAACTTCGGATCTTACCCAGGGGTTTCTGCGGAAAGTTATACGCAGCGCAATTGAGACAGAAGGTAGATATGCAAAGAATATTTTGCCCGAACATATTTTGCATAAAAATAATCTGTTAACACACGCAGAAGCAATTTCCAATATACACTTTCCGGAAAACAGGCAGCTCCTTGAAAAAGCAATTAGAACTTTAAAGTATGAAGAGTTTTTTATTTTTCAGCGAAATATTTTGGAATCAAAAAAAGATGCTTTGCAGGCGCAAAAAAGGGAGAAAAGAGTTTTGTCGCGCAAGCTGCAGAAAGAAATATTAAAAGCTCTTTCTTTTTCGTTAACCGAAGACCAAAAAGCAGCAATCGAAGATATTTATAATGACGGCGCTGCTGATTCCCCAATGAACAGAATACTCCAGGGCGATGTAGGGTGCGGCAAAACAATTGTGGCATTTCTCTCTGCGCTTCCATACATAGATTCCGGGTATCAGGTAGCGTTTATGGCTCCGACCGAGCTGCTTGCAAAGCAGCATCTTGAAACAGCGTCAAGGCTTTTTTCACAGCCTTCGCCTCATTCGGAGATTAAAATGGCTTTTCTTTCCGGCAGGATTCCCGAAGCCAAGAAAAAGTATGTGCGCTCGGCTCTTGAATCCGGAGATATCGACCTTATTATAGGAACACACTCCCTGCTTTCTGATCCTGTAAAATTCAAAAATCTTGGCTTCATAATTGTAGATGAGCAGCACAAATTCGGAGTCGCGCAACGATCAACTCTCGCAGAAAAAGGAAAAGATGCTGATTATCTTATGATGACAGCCACCCCTATTCCCAGGACACTTCAAATGACTTTTTTCGGCGATATTGCTGTTTCGACAATTAAAACAATGCCAAAAGGCCGCGTACCGATAAAAACTCATTCTGTTTTTCAGGAAAATATATATAAAGTTTATGACTGGGTAAAAAAAGAACTTGAAAAAGGTTTTCAGGCATACTTTATATATCCGCTCATTGAAGAGTCGGCTTCGCTTAATCTAAAAAATGCGCAGGCAATGTTTAAACTTCTTGCAGAAAAAATATTCCCCATCTATAAATGCGCGATGCTGCATTCCCGGCTTAGCGAAGAGATAAAAGAAGAAGTGATGAAAGAGTTTGCAGCAGGCAAAATCAATATCCTTGTGGCAACGAGTATTGTGGAAGTTGGGGTTGATGTACCCAAAGCTACCTGCATGGTAATTGAACACGCAGAAAGATTTGGTTTAACAGCCCTGCATCAGCTCAGGGGAAGAATCGGGCGCAGTGAATATGAGTCTTACACTTTTCTGGTTTTCTCCAAGGACCTTACTGATGAAGCAAAAGCCAGGCTCAGAATTATTAAAGAAAGCACTGATGGGTTTAAAATAGCAGAAGAGGATTTGAAACTTAGAGGGCATGGCGATATTGCGGGCATTCGGCAGTCCGGGTTTGCGGAATTCAAAATCGCAAATATTATAGAAGATAAAGAAATTCTTGAGGCTGCCAGAAACGACTGCATCATGGACGTTGCGTCCGGCTCTGCGACATTGCAAAGCAGGTAGCTATACGTGTAAAGCACGCGCAAAGCGAGCGCCGGGTGCTATTGAGAATAGCGGAATCTAAAACATCGACAAACACCGCCAAAGTCCGAGATGCCTCATTTTAAAATGTTACCGAAAGTTATGGCTGCCTCATATAGAAAATGTTACCATAGCTACTTTTCCCCTTTGGTAATTTTCCGGTTCATT
>WQTU01000124.1 GCA_009786125.1 Spirochaetota bacterium | reverse complement strand
GTGGTTTTGCTTATTGATTGGTGTTCTTTTTGAATTTCTGTATATATTTCTTCTATGGTAGGATGCGTATTAAGCATCATCAATGAGTTAAATATGATTTTTCGCTGGACAGTATTGCGTTCCATTTTCAATTACTAGCTTATTCTTATATGCAACTTATATCAATAGAAGGAAAATGAAATATGTTTTTATTGTGATAGTTTCTCTTGTTAATTAGCTTTTTAGGGTAAAATTTTTTGCTGATATAGATTACTATATAGTATTGACACCTATATAGTAATCTATTACATTAAGCTTAATAGGGTATTTTATACTCTAAATTATATTAGGAGGACATATTATGTCGAACAAAGCAACATCGATTGTAAAAGTGGATTCTTTCCAGTATGCACACAGGTTTATGAACTGGGAAAGAGAGGCAAAGCACCTTCATGGTCACTCTGGTTTTTTAACTATCGAGCTTGAGAACGAAATTGACCCGGCAACAGGATTTGCACATTCCTGCAAAGACGCCATGAAAATGGCATGGGAGGTTGTTGATAATTTCCACCATGCAACACTCTTTCAGGAAGGCGACCCTCTGCTTGATGCAGTTCTTGAGGTATATAAAAAAGAAGGCATCATAAACGATCCCAAACACTGTGTTCCATTAAAAAAAATAGACCATCCTCTTGCTTGGTCATACCCGGAATACAGAATTGTTGTAACAAAGAAAGTATCTACTTGTGAAAATCTTTGTGAGATTTTTTATGAGCTTCTTAAAGACAAAATGCCAATCAAGAAAATAGAGATGCGTTCTTCGCCAATTAACGCTGCTTCAATGACGTTTGCATAACAGCTTTTAAGCATAAGCAGCCCGGAAAAAATCATGAGCTGCCTATGCTTACTTACAGGAAGGAGGTATACCTACGGTATGTATTTTGAACAGATAAACACCCCTGGACTCGGCTGTTTTTCATATGTGGTTGGCTGTCCTGTAGCTGGTGTTATGATGATTGTTGACCCACGCCGGGATACCGATATTTATCTTCATATCGCAGATAAAAACGGAATGCGTATTACTCATATCTTTGATACTCATGTACACGCAGATCACATAAGCGGCTCTCAGCAGCTTAAAGCAGCGACCAACGCGGATATTTATATACATGAAAACGCTCCTGTAGAGTATGAAGCGAAGAAGCTAAAAAACGGTGACGAGTTTACATTCGGCAAAGCGCATGTCCGTATACTGTATACGCCCGGACATACGCCGGATTCCGTTTCGCTCCTAATATCCGATTTGGCTCGTTCAGGAAAGCCCGAAATGATTTTAACAGGCGATTTACTGTTTGTAGGGGATGTAGGCAGACCGGATTTACCCGGCAAAGAAATTTTGGATGAGCAAATAAAAAACCTCTACAACAGCTTATATAAAGTTTTAGGCGAACTGCCGGATTACCTTGAGGTATATCCCGGACACGGTCAGGGTTCTTTATGCGGTCAAGGAATGAGCGCAAAACCTTACTCTACACTTGGTTACGAGCGGCTGGCCAATCCTATGCTTGGATACAGTGATTTTACGGATTTTAAGCAGGCCGTTCAGTCAAATCTGCCGATGCGCCCCCAAAGTTTTTCCGGCATAATCCGTGGAAACTTAGGCAAAGTTGCCGTTACCGACAACAATGAGGATGTTTCTAAGTACGCACTTGCCGCAGACCAAGCAGACGAGTTGCGCAAATCAGGCACAGTTCTGCTTGACTTGCGGGACGCACTTTCTTTCAGTGCGGCGTTTATTCCGGGTAGTATCCATGTTGATGCTTCAAATAGTGCTATGCTAAACTGGATAGGTACCGCGGTTCCGCCCAATACGCCTCTTATCTTGATTCTACCGCATGACAAAAGTTTTGAGGAAATGCGATTAGAATTGCAGCGCATAGGATACGACATGGTAAAAGGCTGGCTTAAAGGTGGTCTTGACACATGGCTTAGGAAAGGATTAAAAACACAGCGCCTTCCGCACATCTCGGTGTCAGAGCTGAAGGAATTTCTTGCTGAAGATACTCCGCCTACTTTGATTGATGTGCGCAGCCCGAAAGAGTTTGCGGAAGTAAAAATAGATAGCGCAATCAACTTACCGCTTAACAATATTTTAGAAAAAGATTTCGACCCAGGAACTTTAGCCAAAGAATCTATCGTTATCTGCAAAAGTGGATTCCGTGCCGGTATTGCTGCAAGTTTGCTGGGGGCACAAGAGTATAGAGATTTGAAAATACTCTCCGGCGGAATGGATGCGTGGATAGAAAGCTGTCGGTGAATTGAAAGAAGCTAAACAGGAGTGAAACTATGAAAATACGAGAAGTCAAAAGAATTGTAAAAGGTCAACCGACAACTGACGGCGCAGGAGTTAAGCTGATTCGTGTACTCGGGCACGATGACGTTAATGATGTTGACCCGTTTTTAATGTTTGACGCATTCGGGTCAGACAAGCCGGAAGATTACATCAAAGGCTTTCCCATGCATCCTCACAGGGGGATTGAAACCATCACCTATCTGTTGGAAGGCAGAGTTGACCATAAAGACAGCCTCGGTAACAGTGATACTCTATTGGACGGAGATTTGCAATGGATGACCGCAGGGAGCGGCATTTTGCATGAAGAAATGCCAAAGGAAACAAAAAGACTGAATGGGCTCCAATTTTGGCTTAATTTACCGCAGAAGCATAAGATGGCTGCACCTGAGTATTTCCCAATTACGCCGGACATGGTAAAAGAAATTGATATTGAGTGCGGTAAAGTCAAATTGATTTCCGGGGAGTTTTTAGGGGAGCGAGGCGTTAGTCCCAAATACGTAAAAGCAACCATGATGGATGTAAGCATAAGCCCGGAATCAGAATATCATATACCTATTCCAAATGAGCAAAACACATTTGTGTACATTCTTGAAGGAACCGCAGCCTTCGGTGAAAAACGCACACCGGTTGAAAAACATTCTGTTGCAATCTTCACAGAGGGAGATGCAATACGCATACACGCGTCAGAGTCAGGCGTGCGTCTTATACTGCTCGCCGGGAAACCCCTAAAAGAACCAATTGCGTGGGGCGGCCCAATCGTTATGAATACGCAGGAAGAACTTCAACACGCATTCAACGAGCTAAACCAAGGAACATTCATCAAGCAGCGCTAAAACACAGTCCAGCTTTGTGTTTCGGCTTTATTATAAGAGTTAAAAAAATTATACATGGAGGTGTATATCATTTTGAAAAAAATCAAGAAAGTATATGTTTTAGGTGCGCTACTAGGCGTTTTGGCTGTTGTTTCGGCACTGGCAACTACTTGGCTGTTAGAAAGAACGCTTTTTATCGGAACATCGACTTCTTTTGTTAGAGCTGCCGGTTTTATTGAACGGATTTTTGCCCCGGAGGCAGTTTATGGGTCAACTCTTTATAATCTCATAGGCATAAGAATTGACTGGCAATTTATGCTGGTTATAGGCATAGCCATCGGTGCGTTTATATCATCAATGTTAAGCCGTACTTTCAAAATTGAATTTGTCCCGCCTATATGGCGTGAGCGATTTGGAAGCTCTATCGTAAAGCGCGGATTATTTGCTTTTTTGGGAGGGGTTATAGCCATATACGGCGCCAGATTGGCAGATGGCTGCCCCAGTGGACATGGCATCAGCGGATTGATGCAGCTTACGGCTAGTTCGTTTATAGCGATGTTTTTGTTTTTCGCTGTGGGAATTTTAGTAGCGCGCATCATTTATAAAGAGGGAGGAAGCGGCAAATGAGTATTGAACATATTCTTGGACTGGTGACAGGTATATTTTTTGGTGTGCTACTGCAAAAAGGCGGCTTGGTACGTTTTGAAAAACAAGTAGGTATGCTTTTGTTCAAAGATTTTACAGTCTTGAAGTTTATGCTAACCGCTATCGCAGTTGGAATGATAGGGATTACGATTTTTAGCCATTTTGGAGTCATTAGTCTTAACCACAGACCGATGAACGTGGGGGCAATCTTAATAGGCGGTTCGTTATTTGGGATAGGATGGGTTTTGACCGGATTATGCCCCGGCACATCCCTTGGAGCGTTAGGCGAAGGTAGGTTCCATGCCATTTTTACTATAATTGGTATGATTGTAGGAGGAATGTTATTTAGCCACAGCTATGAATTTTTATATAATACTGTTCTTAGTTGGGCTGACTTTGGAAGAATTGGCATTCCTGATATCACAGGGATTTCCGGTTTAATAATAATGCCCCTGTTTGTTATAGGTGTTGTTTTTCTGATGAGGTTCTTGGAAAAAAAAGGTATGTGAATCTATGAAAATAAATGGAGGCAATTTGAATGGCTAAGGATTTTTATTCTGCAATAAAAGACAGGCGCTCAATTAAGTCATTTATAGGCAAAAGGCACATAAATGATTTAAAATGAAAATCTCTGTGTGCCTTTGAGCGAGGGAAGCACTGATTAAATTTGACTCTATTCAGTGCTTCCGCATTTTTTCTCGTTTTCTTGCAGAAAACTGCAGCACTGCGAAGCGTGCCGCGCTCGGTCGAAAAAACACCGGCTACGAAAAAATGATACCGCAGCAAAGCTGCGTTTCCTTATTCGCTCGGTAATGTGCGTGCAAGCACGCCCGCTACACTCGCTTCATTCGGAAATAAGGGAAAGTAGCTCCGAGCTTGTTCGGAATGCTGCACAATTTATTCTCGATTGAATAAATCAGCGGTTCCCTAGGTATTTTTTTTCATAAATTTTGAATCAAATTTTCAAAAAAGCAGTTTCTTAATACAACATGTTATTCAGGAATATGCTTTTAGAGAAAAGCGACGAAGCAATCAGAAGATACTATGCAGATCTGCTAATAATGGTATTGGTTGCTTTGCTTTTTACCATGCTTCTACCGCTGCTTAGAAACCCGCTTCCCCAGCTTCCCTTCCCGGCAGAAAGTATTGTATCCATACAGGGAACATTGCTGTCGGATTCAACGCCCCTAAGAAATGGAAGATTTCTTTATACCATTAGAGTAGATTCCGCCACTTCAAACACGAATATAACAGCATCTGCAAAAGGAGCAGTAAAAATAATTACAAGAGGAGAATATTTATACAGAGGCTCTGTCGTCGAAGTAATTAACCCCCGTTTTGAAGAAGAGTACGACCATCTTAAAAAACTTTATTTTAAATCTCTGCCATTAATAAATTGCCGCAGAGTAGTTTTGCTTAAAGAATCTGAGCAAACTTATTACAGAAAAAAAATAGCAAAGCCGGTATTCGAAGCAATAGCAAAAATAGACTCAAGCGACGATGGGCTTGTAACTGCTTTGCTTACCGGCAACAGAATAGATTTGCACCCATTGCTTGCAGAAAAAATAAGAAAGTCCGGGTGCGCCCATGTGCTTGCGCTTTCGGGAATGCACCTGGGCGTGGTAACGATGTTTGTGCTCTTTTTGTTCCAGAAATTTGCGGGCAGGAAAAAAGCGCTGGTCGCTGCTCTTTTGTTTAATTTTTTCTTTGCGCTTTTTGCAGGTATGTCTTCGCCGCTTTTGCGCTCATTTGTTTTTTTCTCGCTTACCACTTGCGCAAAAATGACAGGCAGGCTCGTTGACCTTCCCAAGCTCTTTGTTCTTAGTTATGCAATAACTATTTTAATATCACCGGACGAAGCAGGGGACCTCTCTTTTAAATATTCGTTTCTGGCAATGGCGGGCATAATATTTTACACCCCCTATTTTTATCGAATTTTTCTCAGGTTTTTTCCGCCATTTTTTGCAGGCCAGTTTGGCTTTACTATGGCTGCGCAGCTTCCATCGTGGATTTTGTCTGCTGCTTTTTTCGGCGAAATATATTTTTCGGGCATCATTGCTTCTATTATTATATCTTTTCTTATTACGGTATTTATGCTGATAGCTTTTCCCGGAGTTATACTTGTTCTATTTACAGATATTGCAGTTTTGCCTGTCTCGTTTTTAATAAGAGCCGTCTCCTGGCTAATTCACTTTTTTGCTGATTTTTTCGCACAATTTCCCGGTTATAAAACAGATTCCGGCACTGTTTTAGTATTAATTATTATTAACATTTTTGTTATATTCTTAACAATGTTCCCTTATGTAAAAAATGATAGGTTCAAAATATTAGATTTTTTTAAAAGGTTTAGATGAATTACAATTCTCCGAAAAGTATACAGGATATTCTATCGACACACGGTCTTGCTCTGCAAAAAAAGTTCGGGCAAAATTTTCTTATATCAAAAGATGTGCGGGAGCATATTTTGTCTGTCATTGATATAGATCCGGGGTCAGCAGTCCCTGCGCAAGCAACAGGGATGTCGCGAAGGAGTGCAGGGGTGAATATTTGGGAAATAGGTCCCGGCTTGGGCAACATGACAGCTCTTATTCTTGAAAAAATGGAGGCGCTCTGCCACGAACATGGGAAAGAAGGTAAATTATTTGTTTTTGAAATTGATAAGGGATTTATAAAAATTTTAAAAAATCTTTTTGTCAGCAAAATTGAGGTAATCGAAGGCGATTTCATAAAAACATGGAAAAAACATAAAGAAGCTGCCGGGATGCCAGACAGAATATTTGGAAACTTGCCATATAACTCTGCTTCTTTAATTATCGCAGCTCTTATCGAAGAAAACAGCGTGCCTGAGAAAATGGTTTTTACAGTACAAAAAGAGGCAGCGCAAAGAATAGCTGCAAAACCTGGAACAAAAGACTATTCTTCTTTTTCTATTTTGTGCCAAATTGCGTGTAACATAAAAATCGAAGCAGATATAAAAGGCGGGGCATTTTTCCCTGTGCCGGATGTAACTTCTTCGCTTATATCCATGACTCCGCATAATAAGTATGCTGGAATCAAAGACAGAAAACTATTTTCGCGATTTCTTAGAACTATTTTTCAGGCAAGAAGAAAAACAATATTAAACAACCTTAAAATAGTAGCCAGCACCGAGACAATTACAAATATTTTGCGCCAGGAAAATATCCCGCCAACCATAAGAGCCGAAGCGCTTGAGATTTCCCAAATAGTTTCGCTTTTTGAAAGAATTAGCGGATGTATTTACACAATATAAAGCTGCACCAACTTCATATTTTATACAACTAAAGCATTATATAATAAATTTGGGTGTATAAAAAAATCATATTCTAAGTAAATTTATAAAATAAAGATTAAATTATGTTGTTTTTTCTTATTTTGTGGTATAATTATAGATATGAACCTCCATAAAAACTATTGGATATTGATATTAATTGTTTTCTCATTATTTATTGTAGCAGGTTGTGGGTCTTCTCCAATTACTGTAGAAATAAAGTATGAAGTAACTGGAACAGTTCCTAGTGCTAATATCACTTATCAAAATTTTACCGGTGCGACGGATACACTTACTGGTTTTGCTCTTCCATGGAGCAAAACATTCACCGTAACAATAGATCGCCATCGTTCTTTTCATGCCCATGTACGGGCTGGAAATTCCACAACCGGAAGTTTGACAGCCAATATATACGTAAACGGAATATTGGTTAGAACATCAACAAATAGCGGTTCTTTTCAGCTTGTTTCAATAAGCTATACGATATGGAATAATTAATAAGTAAGGGGTGAAGTTCCAATCAGAAAATTATTGCAATATCCATATCTCTCGATGATATTTATTTTTATATCTATTACTGGCTGTGCTTCACTTGAAACAACATTGGGTACAAATATTGATACTGAATCAAACACATATGAATTAGCTATGGGATACAGGAGTGAAGGTACATTTAATCTTTTGGCATTTGGGAATATTGGTTTTTTAATGGAAAACCCAGCACGTTCATTTGTATATACCATTGGACTTAGTTCTGAATATTATTTTACTAACGTAATAGGAATATCCGGTAGATTAGGATATAGAAACATTAGATATAGTTCGTATCGAGATGGGCCTAGAACCACATCTTCTGGTTTATTAATGCAGTTGGGACTTCCGTTTTCCTGGACACATGGGAAAATTACTCCATATGTTGGTGTCACCTTTTATGAAACTCCTAGAATGAATTTTGGAATTTCATTGGCATTAAGAAATGAAGCTGTGGCTGTTTTTCTTTATGGCCTCATTCTTGCTATGTCGGCTTTTGGGGAAACTGATGAGGAAACACCAGGAACAAGCACTACTTGGCCATCTGGTGGTTCTGGACGTGGTATAAGACTGAGTGCTAACCAGTTTGCTAGCAGCAATTTTACTTCCAGCGTTCAATCACGGAGTTTCACTTTTCCTGTTGTGCAAGGTACAAGGTATCACGTTTGGCTCTATGATTGGGATGCGAATAGAACAATGGTTGATGCAGTTATTAGTGCCCATTACTCCGATGGAACAATGATTTTTTCGAATGTGGATATGGCATGGAGTAGACAGCAACAGTTCCAGGCCAATAGAAACGATACGGTTACACTAACAGTTGCCCCTCGCTCAAGGGGGCATACCGGCAATTTTTCGGTGGCATTCAACACTAGCGGCATTAGGCCGTTAGCTCCCCGTTAAGCCCATCTTGCCAATCAACATTAAAAGAGCAAGAGGCTTGTTCAACAACCCTCAAGAGGTGTGATATAATAGAGAAGATACGCATCAGGCAAAAATGGCTCAGTATAAAAACTTTTTGGGGAAACAAAAAAGTCAAACATTTTTAATAAAAAGTGCTTGACTTTTATCATAGACGCTTAGATTGCCTGACATGGCTATACGTATTTTATCTTGAAAACTCGAATTTCGGCCTAAAATTTAAAGATATTGCGCTTAATCATTTCTTGTGCAATTAAGCCTGCCAAAAACCCAATACCAACATTCCAAATCGAGAAGCCGGCAGCTATTATCAGGATATAAAAATCATTTTTCTCCGGTCCTACATCCCGTGCAGCCATTGCCAGTTCCAGTCCAGCAAAAAAAAGAATTACACCCAATACGCTTGCGGGAATCATGGAGAGCAGCAACAAAACAGAATCGCTGAAAAATAGTCCCAATACGAGAAGAATTGTGCCAATAATAATAACAGCTCCTCCTGTACGAGCGCCAAAGCGGTTGTGAGCCAATATCCCCCCTGCACCATGACACATAGGTACGCCGCCCAAAAAAGGCGAAACAATATTCATAAGACCTGTTGTTGTAGCTAATTTCTTTTCTGTTACAGGGCGCTCAGGAAACAGGCGGTTATTTTCAGCTGTAGTTGCAATAACTGCATTACCCAAAGTTAGAGGGATTTGCGCAAGCGCTAAAATCAAGATACCGCTTGTCAAGTCTTGTAAAGTTAGTTCTCTCAAAGCAAATGGCGGTATATAAAAACCAGGTCTTATTGCTGAAAATTCCTGCATAATAGCGGGATTTCGAATAATAGTCGCAGCTACACCAAATATAACCAACACGAACATGGCAGGGATACGCTTGTTTGAGAGCAGTAAAAAAGTAAGCAATAAAGCTATAAAACCAATTAACAAATCCTCTCGCATAAAGCCAGTCCCCTTAATGATAAAGGAAATGCCAAGTCCGAGTACAATGCCGCGGATAACGGGTTTTGAAGCTATCTTTGATACAAATTTAAGCGCTCCAGAAAGCCCGAGCACTATCCAAAAAACGCCTGTAAAAAGCCCGGCTCCCCAAACCATGCCTGGGGTAATTACAGATGCTTGAGCAATAGCAGCGCCGCCCAGTGCTTTCATGGGCTGGACAGGTATGGGCGTCTTATAGAATAAGCCTGATGCAATTAAAAATATACCAAAAGAAACAAGCACTCCAAACGGGTTCAATCCTAAAATGGCAATATAGCCTATTACAAAGGGTAGTAATGTACCTAAATCCCCAAATGCTCCTGCCCATTCCAGGCGATCAAACGCATTTTTACTGTTCTTCATTGTGAATCTCCTTGAATTTATTATGGATATATGAGATAATAAAATCGAATAACAATATCGATATACGATATTGTTATTATGCCATAAGGAGAAATCTTATGCAAGAGTCTATTTTGCGAAAGCTTTTTTTAGGGTTTATCCATGTGCATATATTATACCACGCAAAAAAAGAGCCGCTTTATGGATCTTGGATGATTGATGAATTAAAGCATCACGGATACAACATAAGCGCAGGAACACTATATCCGATTTTACACAATCTTAAAAAAATGGGGTTGTTGAATGTCGAAAGTAAGATAGAAAACGGCAAAATAAGAAAATACTACACGATAACCAGAGAAGGCGAGAAGATTCTTGAAGAAGCAAAAAACCGCATAAAAGAGTTATCCCGTGAGGTAATGTAATAAAGAGTATTATGTGCAAGCACGTAATACTCTTTTACTAACAACCTTCGGGATTACCCTTCGGTTAAAGCCCCATTTTTTCGAGCGTTGCTTTTACGCTGGCTTTTTCTTTTTCGCCAAGTTCGCACATTGGAAGCCTGTAGTTTTCTTTTATCATTTTCTTTAAAGACATCATGTACTTAATTGGAATCGGGTTTGTATCAATAAATTCTGCTTTAAAAAACGGAAGAAGCTTATAGTGAAGTTCTCTTGCTTTTGCAAAGTTGCCCTCAAGAGCTGTGTTTGCAAGCTCCATCATCTGCCTTGGAATAAGATTGCCGGCAACAGAAACAATGCCTGTTCCGCCAAGAGCAATTACAGGATACCCAAGCTGGTCATCTCCCACAAGAACATCAAAGTTGTCCGGCTTTTCCGCAATAAGATCCATAATCTGCGCAATGCTTCCGCTCGCTTCTTTGGTAGCGCAAATGTTTGGGTGCTTTGCAAGCCTTATGGTTGTGCTGTTTTCTATATTTTTGCCCGATCTTCCCGGAATATTGTAGAGCATCATCGGCAAATCAACAGCTTCTGCAATTGCCATAAAATGTCTGTAAAATCCTTCCTGAGTCGGCTTGTTATAGTAAGGAGCAACCTGCAGAGAAGCATTTGCGCCGCATTCCTTTGCGCGTTTTGTTAATTTTATTGCTTCTTCTGTGCTGTTTGATCCGGTACCTGCAAGCACAGTTACTCTTCCTGCAACCTGCTTTACAGTCATTTCAATTATTTGTACATGTTCTTCGTGGCTTAATGTAGGGCTTTCGCCTGTGGTTCCCATCGGAAGAACTCCGGTAATTCCTTCTTTTATCTGGAACTCAATAAGATCCTTAAAAGCTCCAAAATCAACTGATCCATCATTATTAAATGGAGTAACGAGTGCAGTATAAACACCTTTAAATTTCATAAAAAATCCTTATTTTAATAATTCTTTAAAAAAGTCTTCTACTTTAATAAAACCTTTTTTATTTATTATCCACTCCGAAGCCAAAACAGCTCCAAGAGCGAATCCATTTCTGTTCCTTGCCTTGTGCGTAATCTCAATAGTATCTGCAAAAGAATCATACATAACAGTGTGAGTGCCAGGAATATCCCCGCCTCTTGTTGAAGAAACATGCAGCTCATCTGCCGCGATTTGGCGGTCCAGCCTTTCTGTAACTATTTTGGTTTTTTGGCTTGAGTTTTTGATTATTTCCTCTGCTGCCCAGATAGCTGTTCCCGAAGGAGAATCCTTTTTTCTCTTATGATGAAATTCATGGAGCAAAACATCGTATTCAGGAAAATTATTTACTAGCGCAGTAGCTTTTCCAACAAAATTGATAAACAAATTAGCGCCCACAGAATAATTTGAGCCCCATATAAACCCAATTCCGGCTGCTTCAACCTTTTTTGCAACCTGTTCCCGAATGTTTTCCCAGCCGGTCGTGCCCATTACTACAGGAGTTTTGCCTTTTACATAAACATCGCAGTTTTTTTCTACAGCCGAAGGTGCAGAAAAATCAATTACAACATCTGCTGTTTCGAGAATAGCAGGAGTAATTTCTTTATATTTTGCCGCTGTAACCGGGTCTGCTGTTTCAACAGTATGCCCGCGGGAAAGAAGGATTTTTTCAATTTCCTTTCCCATAAATCCATAACCAACTAATAATACTTTCATATATATTTATTTAAAGGGTAATTGAGGGTATCTGTCAAGACTAAATTTATTAAATCTCAAAGCGCGTAATTTCTATTTCCTGATGCATCGTCTTGCGCTTTAACTCGGCTAAAAGACGCCTCGCAAAGCGCAAGCCTCTGCTTAAGCAGAGACAAATATTAACATCAGCGTATTGTATAATACACAATACAGCTGCAAGCCAGCCGGCTGCAGCAAGAACAATTATTTCTTGTTTATAGTCGCAAGCGAGATATTCACAACATCATTTATGTTGCAGCCCCTCGAAAGATCGCTAACCGGCTTTGCAAAACCCTGAAAAATCGGACCATAAGCATCAAAGCCGCCAAATCTCTGCGTAAGTTTGTAGCCAATATTTCCTGCATTAAGGTTCGGAAATATAAGAGTATTTGCATACCCTGCAACAGCCGATCCCGGAGCTTTTTTCTGCCCAACACCCGCAACAACCGCAGCATCAAGCTGGAGTTCGCCGTCAATCTCAAGCTGCGGATGAGATTTTTTTACAATTTCCAGAGCCTCTGTAACCCTGTCAACAGTTTCGTGGGAAGCAGAACCTTTTGTCGAGAAAGAAAGCATAGCGATTTTTGGCTCAGTAAGCAAAAAGCATCTGCATGAATCTGCCGCCGCAATAACAATATCTGCAAGCTGCTCTGCAGTTGGGTCGATTATAAAACCGCAGTCAGAAAATATCATACTGCCCTGGTATCCCCACTCAGAACCCGGCTTATCCATAACAAAACAGGAAGATGCGTTTTTTACGCCATCAGCAGTTTTTATAACCTTAAGCGATGCAGAAGCAACAGCGCCCGTTGAGTTTTCCGCGCCTGCAACCATAGCATTCGAGTCGCCTTTGCGTACCATCATTGCACCCCAATGAAGAACATCCTTAATTTCTTCCGCAGCCTGATCCAGCGTAATCCCCTTGCTTTTTCTAAGCTCAAAGTATTCTTTTGCGTAATCATCAAGCTTTGGCGATTTTAGCGGGTTAACAATAACAATTCTGTCCGCAAGCTTTACGCCTGCTTCATCTGCGCTCTTTTTTATTACATCTTCATCGCCGACAAGCGCAACTTCAGAAACAAGATTTTCATCAATAAGAATTTTGGCAGCGCTGATAATTCTTGTATCTTTTCCTTCCGGAAGAACCAGCTTAAGCATTTTTGCCCTGGCTTCTGTCTTCATTCTTTCAATAAAACCCATATCGTTCTCCTTATTTATATACAAATTGACACCTTAGGAGCCGCTGATTTATTCAATCGAGAATAAATTCGCGAAGCATCCCGAACTTGTTCGGGGCTACTTTACCTTATTTACCTTAGTATTAGCCATTTTTTATAAAGTTTCAATGTAGAGGGAAAAATTCTTCATAATGCCATACTGATGGGTTCAAAATAATATTAGCATTTTCCGAGCGTGTGTGATATTAGGGAAAAGGTTGGGGAAAAAACTGGAAAAAAATATTTTATTTTATAAAATTGTAATGGTATAATAAGGAAGTGGACAAAAATACATTCTGCTAAGGAGTACTGTATGACAAACAAACAAGCTATATTTTATTGATTGGAATTGCCTTAATTTTCATATTTAGCGCTTGTGATACCGGAGGTACAAATCTGCATCCATATTTTCGTGATGCTGACAATAACACGGCTCGCTCTGTCTTTTACGGCACATGGGATCACCTGGTGGAGAAAATGTTTTGACAAGGCAGAAATAGCACAATAAGCACAAATGGTTAACGCTGCGCCGCCTGTTCGGCGGCTCGGGGTTACGTTCCCAAGTAAACACCTGCAAAAACGGCGTAGTAACTGGCTTTTGCATAAACAAACAAGGAGCAAAAAATGAAAAACAAGGCAAAATGCTTTTTGGGTCTGGTAGCAATTGCTGCAATAATCGCGCTTATAGCTGCCTGCGCTAACCCGGCAGGTCCTAGCGATCATTACGATCTGATGACCACTACGCTAGTAACAGGCGTTATTGTAACCGGCAAATCATATGTATTAGTTGGCACATCAAAGGAATTTACAGCCATTGTACATGGAACAGGTAATCCGCCGCAGGGAGTTACATGGACGTTAGAAGGACACAGCCACGAAGAAACTACCCTTTCCGGCATAGGCGTCCTTTTCGTGCATGAGGACGAAACTGCAGGAACACTTACTGTGCGGGCTGCATCGATACATACTCCTGCAAGATACGGGACGGCAACAGTTACTGTTATAGACGACCCAGCCCAAATGCCAACCGTAACCGGCGTAACCGTAAACCCTTCTACCGCTACAGTGAACAGAGGCGGAAGCCAAACCTTTACAGCACAAGTTGACGGAGCAAACAACCCGCAGCAAGACGTAACCTGGGCAGTTGAAAGCGGGGTGGCTGGAACAATCATTAATAACGCAAGCGGCCTTTTAACCGTAGCTGCTAATGAAACTGCCGTCAGCTTAACAGTTAGGGCTACGTCAATGCTTGATACAACAATAAGCGGAACTGCCGTTGTTACAGTTCCGCAGCCAACCGTAACCGGCGTAACCATAAACCCTTCTACCGCTGCTGTGAACAGGGGCGGAAACCAAACTTTTACCGCAACTGTGGCTGGGGATAACAACCCGCCGCAAGACGTAACATGGACAGTTACAGGCGCCAAGGCGGCTGGCACCAGCATTAATAACGCAAGCGGTCTTTTAACTGTAGCTGCTAATGAAACTGCCGCCAGCTTAACAGTTAGAGCAATATCAACATTTAACAATGCTATATCTGCAACTGCCGATGTTGCGGTACCGCTTCCAATAGTTATGGTAAGAATTCCCCACGGCAATGTACCCTTTTACATAAGCAGGCACCAGATAACTCAGCACCAGTGGCAGGATGTAATGACCGGAAACAGCAATAACATAAGCGCAACGCCAAGTGCTCATAGGGCAGGCGGCACAAGAGCAACGTATGTAGCAGGTCTCGCAACAGCAAACTTTCCTGTTGAAATGGTAAGCTGGTTTGATGCGATAGTGTTTGCGAACAGGTTAAGCTATCAGCGTGGGCGCACGCCTGTGTACTCGATAGTTCCAATAGGAGGCGGTGCGCCTACAACAAACACTAACCAGTGGGGGCTAGTGCCGACAGCCAGAGGCGAAGACTTTGACCGCTGGAGAGCAGTAACAATAGTGCCTGGTAACGGATACAGACTGCCAACAAGCGCGCAGTGGGAATTTGCAGGACGTGCCGGAGCGACAGCACGTTTCCATAACGGGATAAATGGCTTTGTAATTCCTACTCCTCCAGTCGGTCCGCCGATAGGATTAACAGCGGGGGATTTGGCGGCAATAGCCGAAATTGCGTGGACATTGGAAAACAGCGGCGGCAGAACACGCCAGGTAGGGACAAGGGCGCCTAATGCGTGGGGCTTATACGATATACACGGGAACGTATATGAGTGGCACAATGATCATGATTCTTTTGATAATTATCGGAATCGACTAAGCGGCGGGTCATGGTTCAGACCAGCGACTTGGGCGAATTTTGAATATCGGCCCACCTGGTATCAGTATGCCAGGTTAAACCACGTTGGCCTCCGTATTATGCGCCTTGCAAATTAGGATTCTAAGGTAATGTAGCCCCGAACTTGTTCGGGGCTACATTACCTCCTCATTGCCGCCATCAAAAAAACTTAGCGTCGCTGTGCAATAGTGCGAGATATTGTGGTTCCGGAAAAAGAAAAAACTCGTGCATTCTTGACAGTAATAACAAGGTTAAGTACGATATAAAAAACAAAACTATTTTTAATGTATTGCTGATGCTTCGCAATTCTCGGCTGAATAAATCAGCAGGTTTTTAATGTTTTGTTTTTTATGGGAGTAATTATGGCAGAAGTAAACATAAAAAATGTCGAAGAAGCTGCTATCGACACTGTTTTATCCGAAGATATTGATTTTACCGGAGACCTTACTTTTAATAAACCGCTTATGGTAAAGGGTAAATTTACCGGAACAATTAAATCCATGAGTGATTTTTACGTAGGAAAAAATGCAGAAGTAAAAGCTCAAATCGATGCAAACCTTGTGTCCGTAAAAGGCACAGTCGATGGAAATATCAATTCATGCAAGCGGGTTGAGCTCTTTTCTACTTCGCAGGTAACCGGCGACATAACAAGCCCCGCCATTGTAATGGAAAATGGCGCTATTTTTAATGGCATTTGTACCATGGAAAGAAAGTAGCGGAGAGATTTTATGAAAAAAGTTCTATTTATTATACTGATATTTACAATATGCGTTCCTGTTTTTTCACAGGAGAGACCCGATGCCCTTCAAATGTTCCGTGAGGGCAGATTTGAAGAAGCTGTTCGAATATGCCGTGCAGAGCTTGAGACAATGCCCAGAAACCTCGATTCGTTTGTAGTTCTTGGCTGGAGCCTTGTAAGTCTTGGCAGGTATCAGGAGGCAATAGACTATGGTCTTGCTGCATTAAGAATCTCAAGGTACGACAGCAGAGTTATACAAAACCTGGGAGAAGCTCATTTTCATCTTGGAAATAACAGAGAAGCTCTTAGATATTTTGAATTATTTTTTTCGCTTGTTGAATCTGGTCCCAGAGTTGCGGTTACCTATTATTTAGTAGGCGAAATATATATAAGGCTGGGAGAGTTTAACAATGCAGATATTGCGCTCACAACAGCTCTTCACCTTTCTCCGAATAATACAAGATGGTGGGCAAGACTTGGTTATGCAAGGGAAAGAGCAGGCGATTTTAGATTTGCGCTTGAAGCGTATGACAGAGCTTTACAGCTTAATCCGGCTCATGCCGAGGCTTTAAGAGGAAGAGAAAGAGTATTGCCGAGGCTCTCTGCATCGTAGGCTGTGAATCCAGACATAAAGCTGCGAGGTTAACGAAGTGTATCCGGCTGCCTCGCATAAATTCGTGGAACAAAGATGTCTTCAGAAATAAAGCTGCGAGGTAACCTCCGGTTAAAAGCTGCGTTTTTAACCCTTGGTTGCAAGCTTAATCAGTTTGAAAGCGAAGCTATTGCAGACTCATTTTCTTCGCTCGGCGCAGAGATTGTTTCGCTGGAATTTCCAAGCGATGACGCAGAGCCGGAAGCCCCGGGCGCCGAGCGCGACGTCCGTGTCGCAGATATATATATAGTAAATACCTGCACAGTTACATCAAAAAGCGAGCAAAAAGCCCGAAGGATTATAAGAAAAATCGCCCGCAGCTTTCCCGGCGCTGCTGTTATTGTAACAGGCTGCTATGCACAGCTCGAAAGGGACGAGATAAGCAAACTTGCAGATAATCTCGCTGTAGTGCCGCAGGACAGAAAAGAGCTGCTTCTAAAGCTTCCGGACTCCATATTTGACAAAAACTTTGTTAGCGCAGATTTTATAAATTATTTAAAAGAAGCTGTTGCGGACGAAAGCAGCGCTTCGAGTTCCGCTGAGAACAGTTTTTATACAATCAAGAGCGAGTACACGTTCCACTCAAGAGCTTTTCTAAAAATACAGGATGGCTGCGATAACTTCTGCGCCTATTGCAGAGTGCCTTTTGCGCGGGGAAAGTCCCGGAGCCTGGAACACATCAGTGTAATATCGAATATTAAAAGCCTTGAAGCCGCAGGATACAGGGAGGTCGTGCTTACAGGAGTTAATATTTCCGCGTATCAGTCCGGAAAGCTTGACTTGGTAACGCTAACCGAGGAGATTCTCGGCGCAACGGAAAAGATCCGGGTGCGTTTTTCTTCGATTGAGCCGGACAATATCAGCAAGAGGTATCTCAATATTATTGGCAGCGAAAGAGTGTGCGGGCATTTTCATCTGCCGGTGCAGTCGGGCGCAGACTCTGTTCTTGAGGCAATGGGGCGCCGCTATTCGCGGGCGAGGGTGATCGAAGCAGTGGAGATTTTGCGATCCGGGGCTAAAAATCCTCTGATTTGTGCTGATGTAATCACAGGCTTTCCAGGGGAAACAGAGAAGGATTTTATGGAAACCATCAGCCTTGCGGAACAATTGGCGCTGGCGTATTTGCATGTTTTTCCATTTTCGAAGCGGCCGGGAACTGCGGCAAGCAAAATGAAGAATGTGGTTCCCGAAAGGGTTTCGCGCGAGCGTGCAGAGGCGCTTAGGAAGCTTTCGGATGAACTTTTTGCGAAATATGCGCTGGGTTGGGAGGGGCAAGTGGTTGAGGCTCTGCTTGAGGGGGCTGGCGATAAGGCGGGGGAAATGTGGAAAGCGCTTTCCAGTAATTATTTGAAGCTTATTGTTGGGGGTGCGCCTGCCGGCGCAGAGCTTAAGGGTTTGATTGCCAGATGTTTGGTGAAAAATCATAGGGCTGGTGAAGGAAATTGCTTTGATGCGGAATTTATTTCGCTTGTTTGAGTTTTTTTACAAAAAAGTTTTAATTAATTATTGACAAATTTGGAAAATACTGCTAAATTACACAAGTTCACGCGTTTGCACGAACAAACGAAGTGGGCCGCTAGCTCAGCAGGTAGAGCAGCGCTCTTTTAAGGCGCGGGTCGATGGTTCGAACCCATCGCGGCTCAAACAATGCTTGATTTTTTAAGCATTGTCGTTTTATATGTCTCCTTCGTCTAGTGGTCAGGACAGCGGGTTTTCATCCCGCCAGCAGGGGTTCGACTCCCCTAGGAGATGCTACTTTATGAAGGTTAGCGTATATCTTATGCGCTAACCTTTTTTAATTATGCTGTAACTGGCGCTGAATTTTTTAGTATTGATAAGGAAATACACGGAAATCAATTTTTATGATTGGCTATTTTGTTGCTCCTTAAGAAGCCATCAGCGGCGGTGAAATGCCATTTATCAGACACAACAGTACAGGAAAACAACACGACATTTCCTGCTGATGCAAAATTAATAGACTGGTGTAATCGGATAGCATCAGAAACAGGAATAAAGTTGAGGCGAAGTTACACGAAAGAGAGCAAAGAACTGCTGCGGGATAGCTACAACGGAAAACATCCCCGGTGTGCAAAAAAAGCGAAAAAAGACCGAAAACGTCTTAAAACCATAGCAAATGTGCAGATTCGTGACTTAAAACGCAAGATGAACGAAACCGCAAGGCTTTTTGCTCGTCTTTTTTCAAGACCGGTTTTTCTCAATTTTTTAGACCTTTCCGCCGCTTAAAGTAATTCGTAAGGATCGACTACTTATATTATATAGAATTATTTTATAAAAAATAAAGGACATGAAATTCCAGAATTACATGTCCTTTAACAATATGCTATACCAATAGCATTAACAAATAATTTTGTGGCTTAAACTGATGTCCATAAATTCGGGAGAAGTTCATGTCGAATCACTCGGCAGAAGCCTCGGGGAACATCATCAGGCTTATCACGCTTTCCATATTGAAATAGAGTGCGGCTGCTCTCATTATATCTTCTTCCGTGATGCTCTCAATCATCGCTATATGTTCATCAAGCCAGCCAAGGCAGGTATTGTGGAATTCGCTGTCTCTGATTACAGAGAGCCAGAAACTGTTTTCCCTTAATTGCCTTTGAAAACCAAGTATCGAAGAGTTTTGAAACTTCATCAGGATTCCTTCCGGAATCTCATGGGAAAGGGCAGCAATCTCATTAAGAGCAAGTTCTTTTAATTCCTCTGCCCTTTCCAGAGAAGCCTCAAAAAACACTACTATCTGATATTGCGGAAAAGGTATTCTTGTAATAACAGGATAAACATTAATACTGTATGTTCCGCCTTCATCTTCGCGTATAACATTTCTAAGCCTTATGTGAGCTGTTTCTGTAAGAGCTCTAAGCAGAAGAACATTTTCCCTGCTCCACTCAAAATCTCCCTTAAAAACCACAGCTATCGTTACCCTTTCTTCTTTGCCCATGTAGATTCTTTCTGTGATATTGCCTTTTGGATATCTTAATCCATTGTCTCTCCACATATTTTCTCTTTCAGCAGTTGTAATAATTCGTCCGCACCTTGGGCACAGCCTTGCATTTGCCGGAAGAAAAGCAAGATATTTTTCTGCAAGAGGAACTATAATGTCTGGTCCAGCAGCTCCGGTAAAAATAAATGTAAAGTCCCCGGGATTTGAAAATCTTTTTCTGAAAAAAGCATAAGCTTTATCGAGGTCTATTTTTTCAACAGAAGAGCTGTCAAACCGAAGCCCGCGGAAATTTCCGTCAGCAAGAATTTCCGAATACCTGCGGCTAAACACAACACGCGGAGATCTCTCCTGATTTCTCAAACGAATACTAAGTCTCGATATATATGAGTCAAAAGCATTTTTATCTTTTTCTATTCCTGTAAAATAGAGATACACAAGCTGAAAAAGCGTTTCCAGATCTTTTATGGAAGAGCTGCCGGAAAACCCTTCTGCTGTGTTGGAAATAGTCGGAGATACGCTTAGAACTTTTCCTTTAAGATATTTATCAAGCTGCACTCTTGTAAGATTACCCAGCCTGCCGCCTGAGACAACCGCAGATGCAAAATTTGCAGAGACCCATTCATCATCTGATGCAAGAGAAGTTCCTCCCCGGCTAAATGCAGAAAACAGCACCTGATCGTTTCGAAAATCTGTCTGCTTAATAACAAGCCTTGCCCCGTTTGAAAGCCTGTAATAAAAAATTCCCCGCTCATCATCGCTATCAACCAGAACAGCTTTTCCAGGAGAAGGCATATTGGCAACCAAGTCCCCATCATAAATGTCATCCACAAAAGGTTCCAGTTTTTCTGCAAAAACCGCATGAAAAATTTCCAGAATCATATTTCTGTCTGCTTCTGTATCGCTGACTTCCGAGCCCTCTGGAGCGCTTATTAAAATAGTAACGCCTCTATCCCTAACAAAATAATCCGACAAAGCATTAATTTCATCTAAGGCAATGCCGTGAATAAGCGCCATTGTTAAGTAATATTCTTTTTTAATACCGGGCACAAATTCTCCTTCAAGAAAGTGTCTGGTATATTCCGAAGCAAGTGTGCCGGAATGTGTGTTAGCTGCTTCAAGATAAAGATTCCGGAAAAATCTTATGTGGCTCTCCTTTGCTCTTTCAAATTCGCTTTCTGTAAAACCATGCTGTTTAAGCCTCACAAATTCTTCGACAAGCGCAGTAAAGCCACCTGTAATATCTCTGGGATCTGCTATGCATGTTAGCATAAAGCCGGACTTGGTACGAACAAGTCTTCCCATTCCCGCAGAGGCGCTTGCAAACGGCGGGTTACTTCCTTGCGCTCTTTCTCTGTACCTGCTATTAAGCATCGATATATATAAAGAAGATATAATGGAGTTCCTGTAATCTCTTACAGTGCTCTGACCCGGATTATCAAGAAGATAGAGCAGCCTAATCTCTGCAGAAACAGCTTCCGGGTCTGTAACAATTGATACTATATCCGAAGTTCTTGCAGGCACAGGGAATTCAGGTCTTTCTCTTCTGTTCTCTGGCAGATAAAGCTGCGAAAATAGTTCTCTTACTTTTCCATCAACAATGTTTTTATCAACATCACCTACAATAATCAGCGCCATAAGGTCAGGTCTGTACCAATCCTCAAAAAAAGATACAAGGTCCTGGCGTTCAAAATTTTCAAGAACTTCCAGCGTTCCAATCGGCGCTCTCTCAGCATATCTCGATCCGCTAAAAATATATTCTCGCTGTATTTCCCCAATTCTTTGCCGCGCGCCTCTGCTCCTCCGCCACTCTTCGATTACAACCAGACGTTCTGTTTCCATCTCCTCAATCTCGTTCAAGATTCCAGAAGCCCAGTCAAACATAATAAGTAACGCTGTATCGAGAAGGTCTTCTCTGTCCGCAGGAATATCAAGCATATATACAGTGCGGTCAAATGTCACATATGCATTCAAATCAGGTCCGAATTGTATACCTTCTCTTTCAAGAACATTAGCAATGGAATTACCGGGAAAATTTGTTGTTCCCCTAAATGCCATGTGTTCTAGCATATGAGCAAGCCCTCGCTGATTATCATCTTCAAGAATCGAGCCTGCATTAACAACAAGCCTTAAAATAATCCTGTTCTCGGGCCTGCGGTTTTCTTTTATGTAATAAGTAAATTTATTATCCAGCTGTACAATTAAAATAGAAGGGTCTGTTGGAATAACATCGTCTAAACTTTTAAAGAGCTGTGTTCGCTCTGCGGCAGGAACATCATACCCTGCACCAACAGCAGGAATTTCTGCGAATAGGTTTTTTGATACAAATAACGCAAGTAATAAAAACACAAGCAAACTCTTTTTTGTTAATATTTTTTTCATTTTAACCTTCTTTTTCCAATACATATTTTTTAACCATATCTGCAAATTGCTCTCGCGGAATCATCTCTGCTCCAAATCTTCCAAGGTGACCAGTCTTTGTCTGGCAATCTATAATAACAACACCCTCTTGCTTCAGCCATGATACAAACTTTACAAAACCATACTTTGATGCGTTACTTACTTTAGTAAACATAGATTCGCCGAAAAAACATTTACCTATTTTAACCCCATATATTCCTGCCTCAAGCTCGCAAGAACCCGGCGCTGTTATGGCAGCGCAGGATATATAACCGAGTTCAAAAAGTTTAATATAAGCTTTTTTTAGCTCTTTTGTTATCCATGTACCTGCCTGCCCGGGTCTTGGAGCGATGCGGCACTCTTCTATTATTTCATCAAACCTTGTATTAAAAGAGACATTGAATAAATTCTTTTTTAAATCTTTTTTAAGGCTTCCCGGAACATGAAGTTTCTCCGGAAAAAGTACAAACCTGGGATTCGGCGACCACCACAAGACAGGTTCTCCTTCGCTAAACCATGGAAATATCCCCTGCTTATATGCAGACAAAAGCATACCAGGCGACAGGTTTCCGCCAACTGCAAGAAGCCCGTCTGGACGCGCTCTATCCAAAGGAGGAAATTCAAAAAAATCAGATTCATCAAACCAGGGAAATCTATTCTTCATACCAAAAATTCAGGCACTTTTAAAACAACCGAATCATCCTGCAGGTCAACAACAACGTCTCCCCCTGCTTCAAGGTCTCCAAAAATAACCCTGTCTACAAAAAGATCTTTCACCTTTTCTCTGAATATTCTGGATATGTTTCTGGCGCCAAACTCTCTTGAGAAGCCATTTTCGGCAATAAAAGTTACAAGATTTTCCGTAAACTCTGCTCTTATATTTTTCGCTTCCAGCTGAGTTTTAAAAGCAGCAATTTCTTTTCTTACTATATTTTTTGCATTTTCAATATCGAGATTATTAAATACAATTATTCTGTCTAGCCTGTTCCGGAATTCAGGAGAAAATACTTGTTCTACAGCCTTTGACAAAGCGCTCTCGCCAATCCTGAGCTCCCCGAATCCTATCAGCGGCTTTCCAATATCTCCGGCTCCTGCGTTAGATGTCATTATAAGAACAATATTTCTAAAATCAGCTTTTCGCCCGTTATTATCCGTTAGCGTTGCATAATCCATTACCTGAAGCAGTATATTATAAATATCCTTGTGCGCTTTTTCTATTTCATCCAGGAGAAGCACTGCATGGGGGGTTTTTATAATAGCATCGGTTAAAAGCCCGCCTTCTTCGTATCCGACATAACCCGGCGGAGCGCCTATAAGGCGCGCAACAGTATGTTTTTCCTGATATTCGCTCATATCAAATCTTAAAAAAGATATACCAAGAGTGGCAGCAAGCTGTTTGGAAAGTTCTGTTTTTCCCACACCTGTAGGTCCCACAAACAAAAACGATGCCACAGGTTTATTGGGCTCCCTGAAGCCTGCCCTGGAACGCTTTACTGCTTGCGTTACTTCGTATACCGCGCTGTTCTGACCAAAAAGAACTTCTTTTATTTTTTGCTCAAGTTCATGCAGCTTTGCTTTTTCTGAAACCACTATAGTTGCCGCTGGAATTCTTGCGATTCCTGCAACAATTTTTTCTATTACTTTTTCTTCTATTGCAATCGGCTCCTCTGCTGCAACATGCTCTTCTGTAACAGACTCTTCTGCAGCAACAACAGCTTCACTGCTCTTAAACTTCGTCATTTTAACATAAGCTCCTGCTTCGTCAATTACATCTATAGCCTTGTCCGGCAAATGTCTGTCGTTTATATATAACGAAGAAAGATTTACAGCAGCCTTAATTGCACAATCACTATACTTAACATTATGGTAAGACTCATATCTTGCCTTTAATCCATTTAAAATTTGCTCTGTTTCTTCTATTGAAGTTTCAGGAATCTCAATTTTCTGGAATCTCCTGGAAAGCGCTTTATCTTTTTCAAATATTTTTTTGTATTCATCAAAAGTAGTTGACCCAATGCAGCGCACCACACCAGAAGCAAGAACAGGCTTTAACAAATTAGAAGCATCCAGCGCGCCGCCGGACACAGACCCGGCACCAATTATCGTATGTATCTCGTCGATAAAAATAATAGCTTTTTCCTTAGCCTCAATTTCGCCCAATACCCTTTTTAGCCTTTCTTCAAAATCACCTCGATATTTTGTCCCTGCGACAATAGTTCCCATATCAATCTGATAAATCGAATAATCTTCAAGAAAACGCGGGACTTTTTTCTCGGCAATCATTGCGGCGATTCCTTCTGCCATTGCTGTTTTCCCTACACCCGGCTCTCCCACAAGAATTGGATTATTTTTCATTCTTCTGCAAAGAACTTGCAGAATTCTTTCAAGAATATCAGTCCTGCCTATAAGAGGCTCGAGTTTTCCATTCTTTGCCTCAAGCGTAAGTTCTTTTGTAAATCTATCAAGAAAAGTTTTTTCTTTGCTTTTTTTGCCGCCCGCTGCCTGGTCATCGGCATCAGTTTTTTTTGCCGCATCCTTTTCCGCAACACCACCCCTAAAGCTCTCTTCAAGCTCATGAGAAATGACCCTTAAAAGCCCAATTTTTGTAAGCCCAAGTTTTCGCATATAATACGAGGCATAACACTCTTTTTGTTCAAATATAGAAACAAGAATATCTGCAAAAGTTATATCTTCCTTGGCAGCGTGCCCGCTGTGCATAATAGCCCTGTCAATAATTCTTTGCAGCCCGATTGTCTGAATAGGGTCCCTTTTTTCGGACGTAGGGATTTCCTTGTCAATATATCTCAAGACTTCTTTTTTCAGACTCTCCGGGTCAATTCCGCACTTATTAAAAATAGCAACAGGTCCGTTAAAAAAAAGCGACGTGTAAATTATATGCTCCGGAGTAAAAAATTCATGCTTTCGCGAAAGCGCCTCATCATACGCAGCATTCAATATTACCTGAACTTCCTCATTTATCCTCATTATTCTCTCTCCATTGTACACCTAAGAGGAAAACCAGCCTGCGACGAACGGTTTTCAACTTGACACACCTTTGTAGCAGCTATATCATAAGGATAAACTGCCACCTTGCTCCGCCCATTTTGATGAACATCGAGCATCAATTTATTAGCTTCTGCCGGTGTTTTGCGAAACACCTCTTTTAATATGGTTACGACAAAATCCATTGTTGTATAATGGTCATTATGCAACACAATTGCAAATTTACCTGGTTCTTTTATCTCATCCTTAACATTTTCTTCTATATTACTGAATGTTTTCTCTGACATATATTACTATTCGCTGCTTTATTCAATCGAGAATAAAGCAGCATTCCTTATTATTCTTTTTTCGCAGTTTTCTACAAGAAAACGAGAAAAAATATGTAAGCGATGATTAGAGTCAAATTTAATCAGCGCTTACATAATAATATAACTCCAATATTAAATATCCACAACAATACTTTTGTTACTTTTTTTTTCTGTTAATACTGATGAGGTGGATTCCCGGCTTGGGCATTTTTTATGAAAACTGCGGGAATTGACTATACATTAGTGGCAGATTTGCACATGATTTTTTTTGCATATATCTGCCAGGGTTGAGTCATTGGTTATCAATACCCCATTATTTCTTCTGGCAGTTACCATGTAAAGCATATCATAAATAGAATGGTTATTTTTTACCCCTTCAGAAAAAGCTTCCTGCCAAATTTCTTTACAGTCAATGAATTTGCTCACATAAGCTATGCCATCTCGAATGAATTCCAGACATTCGTCTGTGGTTAGGATTTTGGCTTTATAATACTTCCAGAAAGCATTTGTCAATTCAGAGACGTATAAATCAGGCGCCAAAATCAGCGAGGATTTTTGAAAAACATCTTCATAAGCTTCAGCTTTTTTTGAATGCAATAACATTGTCATTGCTCCTGAAGCATCAATCACTGCTATCATCTGTCTCTGTCCTCGCGGATTAGTTTTACAAAATCTATTTCCTTTACATGTTCAGGAATGTGTCTTTCTCTGACTTTTTTTAAAAGTAGACGTTTACTTTCCTGGTCTGATATTTCTTCGCCAAGCCCCTTTTTTACCAGCACAATAGTCTGTTGAGCAATGGTTCTGTTTTGCCTCTTGGCTTCATAAGCTATTTGGTCATAAATATCTTGCGGAAAATCCCTAACTTGCAATAGTGACATTTGCTACCCCCTTCATACAATATACATACTTTTACATACTTTTACATACTTGTCAAGCAAAAAATTATAGAGATATGCAAGCAGCACATAGTCATTCAGGAGAAACTACGATAAAATATATAAAAGTGAAAGAAATTTTAGTAGTATTTTTTGGCAGCGGATTAGGCGGAGTCCTAAGATTTGGGCTTGGCAGATGGATTTCTGCGCTGCACAAGCACTATTTTCCATTTGGAACTTTTATCGTGAACATAATCGCCTGCTTTGCTGTTGGTTTAATAATCGGACTTGCAGACCACAAGCAAATATTATCTCCGCAAACAAGACTATTCTGGACAGTAGGTTTTTGCGGCGGATTTAGCACTTTTTCTGCATTCAGCAGCGAGACTTTAGCATTGCTTCAGCAGGGGCATTATATTGGTTCGGCTCTTTATATTCTGGGAAGCGTTTTTATTTGTGTCGCAGCAACATTTGGCGGGCTCTTAATAATGCAGCGAATATGACAGCTTATTCTAAGCGTTAGTCTCAAACAAATTTAACTGCCTGGCAGCATATCCGCGCTTATAATCAGCAACTATATTTTTCATTTGATAACGCAATTCAAGCCTGTTGCACTCTTCTGCAAAAATACTCCAGAGTTTTTTTGCCTTGGGCGATGTGCAATTATAGCGATCATGATATTTCTTAATATACTTTTCCTTGAGTCCCGGAAAATGCAAATCCAGTTTTTCATAAAAATACTCCCGGTTTCCTGCTCGTAAAGTCATTCCAAAAGCAGGATATATAAAGCGAGCTCCATTCTCTTTTGCTTTGCGCACAATATTTATAATATTTTCCTCTGTATCTTCAATAAAAGGCAGTATTGGCATCATTAAAACACCTGCATATACTCCACTTTCGCTTAATGTTTTTAACACATCAAAACGCTCGCTTGGCAAAGAGGCATTTGGCTCAATTATCTTACCAAGATTATCGTCAGCCGTTGTTATGGTTATTTTTACAAGTACCGGCGCTTTTTCCTGTATGTCTTTCAATATATTTACATCTCTGGCAACCAGTGCGCTTTTTGTGGCAATGGCAACCCCAAAGCGATAAGCGTTTAATAATTCAAGGGCGTTTCTTGTAAGTTTTAGTTCTTTTTCACGCGGATTGTATGGATCACTCATCGCGCCTGTAGCAACTACTCCTGGTTTTCGCTTTTTTAAGAGATCATCTCTTATAATGCGCAAGGCATCCTGTTTAGCTCTAACCCTGTCAAAATCTTCTATTTGATAACAAAGGCTTCTGCTATCGCAATAAATGCAGCCATGAGAACAGCCTCTGTAGATATTCATATTATAATCAGTTCCAAACCAACCGTGGTTTTTAGGTCTGAGCACAATACTTTTTGCCGGTATATATTCCATGTTTATTTATAATAGATCTAATTCCAGACAAAAAGCCACTTTATTCCTTGATACAATCCATAGAATACCCAGCCAACAGGACCTGGTCTTGCCCGCTCTCTAAATCTTACAGTTATGTGTGAATATGCTACACTTAATTCTGCATGCCTGATTCTTCCTTCCATTATTTCAATTTCTGTATTTACTCGCTCAAGCTCTCTTTCTATGCTCAAAATATCACTCACGGAATTTGCTCTTTCAAGTAATGCCAGATATCTTTCGCGTACATTTCTAAGACTTTCCAGTCTTATAACATTGTCGCGATATTGATCTGTAATATCTGTCCCTGTTTTTGTTTCTCTGTCTATTCTTCCAAGTGTTCTTGCGTTCTGCAAGTAATTATCCATACTTTTCGCCGGTATTCGCGCTGTTACGCTATTCTCCGTTACCCATATAATGAATCCATTATTTTTCCTTACCTGCTCGCTAAGCCTTGCTCTTGTTTCTTCCATATCTCTGACAGATAATCCCAAAGTTACTGTATATGCAACCATTCGGCTATCAGCTATGTTTCCCGATGCTCTTGTCCTCGATAAAGAAGTTTCATTAGCATCAAACGACGCTAATGAAGCCTCGGGAGCCATTGCCCTGCCTGCGCTGGCGCAAGAAAAGAATATAAATACAAAAGTTATTAATAGTCCGCTTTGAATTGTTTTGTTCATTCTCCATTTCCTATAATTCAGTTCCTGCTGGCCATTCTCTGACTGCTCTATGTATTTGCCAAAACAGATCATCCATGCCGCGATTAAAATCCGCTCGTGCAAAAGTACGCGGGCTGTAATTAATTAGTATTACCCAATTGAAACCATTTGAACTTCTTCCCATTACAGATGAAGTCCCGGCCAAATTAACTGTGTGAAACCAACTGCTGCCTGCCTGTGCAAGGCGCCAGCCAAATGCATTAGGATTAGTCATAATATTTATTGTCTCTCTGCTTAAAATATCTTTTACATTTGAAAAACCATCTATACGAACCAATATTTTCAATAACTCGATGGGATTTGCAACCCATCCGGGCGAAACGCCTGTTCCGGCCGGAGCTCTGCCAGAAGTAATATATTCAGCTTCATCAGACCCGGAAAAATTTGCACAAAACCTCATCCCATCTATGCCCGAAGGTTTGAGAATATTTTCTCTTACAAATTCTTCATAAGTCATTCCGCTTTTTCTCTCAATTATTCTAATATTGCTTTCATTATCAAAAACATTATTTCTTTCAAAAACCAAATCATCCAGGCTAAGTTTCCCTTCTTCCAGTAGTTTCATTGCTGCTATTACGGTTATTGTTTCCGAAAGAGAGCCTATTCTCATTCTGTGTTCCGGCAACAGCCTTACAGTATGATTACTGTCTGCATAACCAACAGAGCCGGCAAAAACAAGCCTTTCGTTGCGCGAAACAGCAATAGAGATACCGCCGCGCAGCTGGTGTTCTTCATAAAACTGCATAAGGATTTCGCTGATGGTTTCTGTCATGACACAAGAACCAGCTGCCGACGCATCGTTACCTGCATCAGTTTCGCTTTCTTCGCTGCCTCCCATACCAAGTATACTGGCTACATCTATGTTGCTGGCATGTATCATTCCCAGAATTAGCGACACCACAAAAACAACAATCGCAATCGTTTTATAATTTTGACTAAGCACGCATCCCCCCTGTCATCTCTTTCTGATTTTTTTAAAATAGTAATTTCTTGCAATTTCTGCGATAGTGTAAAACTTATATGCAAATTTGTTAAGCAAAAAATCATAACAGCCGGGGCGATGAACAATCGCCCCCCCAAAGCCTGTCTTAAACCTGTAAAGCCCGTGCATGGGATGCGAAGGATTATCGTCCGGCGGTATACCAAACATATCGTACTCAACACAGCCTTCATCTATTGCATCGCAGATTGCTTTCCATTGCAGAGCATACGCAGGCATTTTTTCCCTCGCAATATTACTTGACGCTCCATACAGATAAGTCGCTTTTTTGTTATAAAAGCAAGTAACGATTCCGGCAATATTTTTCCCTTCGTCTTCTGCCATATATAACCTTATATCAACCCCAAACTCTTTTTCTTGCGCCAGCTCAAACAGTGTTTTATAATACTTCAAAGAATGAAGAGCTATTTTATCCCGCACAGATGTTTCACGGTAAATCTCGTACCATTCGCCAAGCATTTCAATAGAATATTTTTTTACAGAAACGCCTTTTTTTTCCGCAAGCTTTATATTATACCTTGTCTTGCTCTTCATTTCAGACAAGATGACATCTTTATTTTTGGTAATATCAATTATTACTGTTGATGCAGGCTGTATATCTTCCGCTTTCTTGAATAAAGAAGAAGGCTTGCTGCCGTTTCTCCAAGGCAGGTCATAACGTATAAAAAGAGAGCCTCGCGGAAGATACTCTTTAAGACAACGAGATATTTCTTCCAGTTTATCCTGATATTTTTCCGAAGGAGCATAAGGCACATAAACAATAGAAAAACTTCTTCCAATTTTTCTTACAAGTACAACAAGAGGCTGCTCATCAAGTAAAAAGTAAAGAGGCTTCCAGCCAAAATTAGATTTTAA
This sequence comes from Spirochaetota bacterium, assembly GCA_009786125.1. Lineage (GTDB taxonomy): Bacteria > Spirochaetota > Spirochaetia > CADAEX01 > CADAEX01 > WQTU01. Next base: position 2,617 of record WQTU01000124.1, on the reverse strand, counting down.
GCTGGTCCAGAATAAAGTTTGAAGAAATGAATCCCCGGGCTCTGATTCGGAAATTTCAGAAAGTTTTTTTGCATCTATAGGTTCCATGGCTACGCCTAAAAAAGAATTGTTCATTTTCCGATCTCAAGTAAAATATTCATTTTAACTATTTTCTAGGGATACCGCAGCAAAGCTGCGTTTCCTCATTCGCTCGGTAATGTGCGTGCAAGCACGCCCGCTACACTCGCTTCATTCGGAAATAAGGTAATGTAGCCCCGAACAAGTTCGGAATGCTGCGCAATTTATTCTCGATTGAATAAATCAGCGATTCCCTAGCTAACCTTTCCTTTTGCAACTTTTTCAGTTTTAATTATACTGCTTCCGCATACAAGAGATGCAGAGCCGCAATAAACAATATTATCTCTTACTTCCAGTTTTGTTTCAAAAAACTTATCGATAGTAATTTTTTTCATCTCTTGTTCCGGCACTTTGCAGCCGGACAGAACAACCCTGTCTCCTGGAGATGCATCAGGCGCAAAAAGAACTTCTACGGTTTTGTCGTCTTCTGCTGCAAGAAGCATACCATTGCTTTCAACGCCGCGCAGTTTAGCAGGCTTTAAGTTGCATACAACTATAATATTTTGCCCAAGAAGCTCTTCTTCTTTATAGTGCGGGACAAGACCGGAAACAATTTGTCTCTCTTCGCCGTTACCCATATCAAGAATTTCGATATAAAGCTTTTCCGCTTCGGGGTGTCTTTTTATTTCTTTTATTTTTGCAACCCTTAAATCTACTGTTTCGGGAAATACTTTCTCCCCGGTATTTTCTAAAGCTTTTTCTTCGTCTCTTTCTTTCTGGCTTCCCTTAAATTTTTCTCTTAAATTGTTAATTAAGTCATCTTCGAGTTTTGTAAAAAGAATCTCCGGGCTAACTTTTTTTATTCCCCCCTTAGGCTTGCCAAGTTTATCCCAGGTAAAATCTTTTGAATCAATAAAGGAAAGAATCTTTTCCGAAGTAAACGGGGTATAGGGCTGGACAAGAAGCGCAAGGTCCCGTACCAGATAAACAAGGTCGGAAATAAGCCTGTGCGCTTTTTCCGGGTCTTCGTTTTTCATTTTCCACGGCTCGGAATCCTGAAAAATTTTGTTGCCATAAGCAGAGAGTTCGAAAATTACATGGTACGCATCTTTAAGTTCTGCCCTGTCCAAATGGGCTGTAATTTTTTCTTCGTATGTTCTAACATCGCTCCAGAAAACAGAGCCGGCATCACCCTCGATTACTTCGCTGTTATAAAATCTTTGGGCAAATGTTAAAGTTCTGTTTATAAGGTTCCCAAAATTGCCTATGAGTTCTGAATTAACTTTTTCCTGAAAATCTTTCCAGGTAAAAAGATAGTCAGACTTTTCAGGTCTGTTATAAAATATATAGAATCTCCAGATATCTGCGGCGATTCCTGAGTCTTTGCAATCTGTTCCAAAGATTCCTATGCCCTTGCTTTTTGAAAATTTGCCGCTCTCGTAATTTAGGTACTCTGTTGATGACATGTGAAAGAGTGTTGTCCATTTTTCGCCGGAACCGAGGAGAGTAGATGGAAAAATTACTGTATGAAAAGGGATATTATCTTTTCCGATAAACTGATACAGCTCTACATTGTCGGGGTCCTTCCACCACTTTTCCCACTCTTTTGTAAGTGTTGCTGTAATGGAAATATAACCAATTGGCGCATCGAACCACACATAAAATACTTTATCTTCAAAGCCTTCTTTGGGAACAGGTATACCCCACTTTAGGTCACGGGTAATTCCTCTTTCTTTTAACCCATCCCTCATCCAGCTTTTTGTCATCTGCAGGGCGTTTTTTGCCCAAAATCCTTCGGCTGATCTTTTATTGATCCACTGCTCCAGGATTGGCACAATAGCAGGAAGATTTACATAGAGGTGCTTTGTTGATTTTACAACAGGCTCTGAATCACAAACTCCGCAGCGCGGTTTTACAAGCTCTGTTGGGTCAAGCAGCTTGCCGCAATGTTCGCACTGGTCGCCGCGGGCGCCTTCGTATTCGCAGTGCGGGCAGATGCCCCGCACATATCTGTCTGCAAGAAAACGCTGGCACTTTGTACAATAAAGCTGTTCAATGGTTTTTTCGCAAATATAGTTGTTTTTATCAAGCCCTTTAAAGAGTCCCTGAGTAATTTTTGTGTGTTCATCAGTAGAAGTTCTTCCAAATTTATTAAATGAAATATTAAACCATTCATAAATATCTCTATGGATAACATAAAATTTATCGCAGAGCTCTTTTGGGGTAATCCCTTCTTCAAGAGCTTTTGTTTCTGTGGCTGTTCCATATTCGTCTGTACCGCAGATATACATGGTCTCATAGCCTTTTAATCTGCAAAATCGTGCGAAGACATCGGCAGACAAAACTTGTATGAGGTTGCCTAAATGGGGAATATTATTTACATAAGGCAGTGCAGATGTGATAAGTCTTTTTTTCATAATAGTTTACTATATGTTCCTGCTTTTTTAATGTCAAGTAAACGCATTGCCTCATGAAAAATGTTACCGAAAAGAGTAAATGCCTCATTTAGAAAATGTTACCCAAATTAAAATAAGGATGCCTGAAGGAGGGCATCCGAATG
>WQTU01000123.1 GCA_009786125.1 Spirochaetota bacterium | reverse complement strand
CTTGTTACCGCCTTTTTTTCTTTCATGCTTAACCCCATTCGGATGCCCTCCTTCAGGCATCCTTATTTTAATTTGGGTAACATTTTCTAAATGAGGCATTTGCTTTTTTGGGTAACATTTTTCATGAGGCAATTCGCATACTTGACACAAGAATAGTCTTTTTTTATAGTATAAAAAATCTTTTTTAAGCGAAGAGGACTTATGAAAAAAATAGTGACGGAACGATTATTTGATTCCAGATTTTGGTTTTTATTTTTTATACTAATTATGATTGGCTCTATTTGCCTTACTTCTTGTGCATCCAAGCCCAACGCCAGGCAAGCAAGAACTTTTGTTAATCTGACGCACGACTCATTTTTCTTTTTATTGCCCTTGGAAGGAATTGAAAGACCTATGGACATGACCCAGCGCGTAACTGCTTCATTCGGTTTCGGCGAGCGGAATTTTACCTTCAACGCCCATGTAAGGGCAGATGAAACAAAAATAAAAAAGACCTTTTCGAACGAGCTTGGCGAAAATATGGGAGAGCTATTATACAGTGGTGGAAAAATCAGCTTTCAATCCCCATTATTTCCCAGACGCTTTAGACCAGAGTATATGATAGCAGATTTTCAATATTGTTTCTACGATCCGCTTCTTCTTCGTCAAGCTTTGGAAGATGGCGGTCATACCCTTGAAATTCAAGGTAACTTCCGCCGTATCTTTCATGGAGAAGATCTCATTATCGAAATTGAAAGGACAGAAAGGATGGTTAGGCTGCAAAATCATTTGCGGGGATACTCCTACACTATTGAAGGTAATTTTCAATTTGAATAAATAGGATATTTTTCATCCCCTGGAGTTGTTTGCATCCACGGAACTGCCACTGATGCAAGAGTATGGATAAACACTTCTCTTATATTAGGATATGGATGAATAAAAGAGTTTTTTTTGTATTTTTTAGTATATTCAGTATATTTTATATCTCAAATTTGTCTGCACAACAATATAGAGTCGGAATAACAATAACAGGATTAAGTATACATCCCAGAGGTGCAAACAATGCTCATCTGCAAAGATTTGGTCTTGATAAAAGGGGTGTTTTTGTATTTAATCCAGGAATCGCATTCAGTTTTGAATACTTTCTTTTTAGAGATATTTTTTCAATTAAATTTGTGCAAGCATTATATGTAGATTGTGCTGCTCAACTTGGAGGATTCACACATATTGGCATGCGGCATAAAATATTCAACAATGAAGTACATAGTTTATATGGAGGTCTTGGTCCAACATTTATTTTCAGAAGAAGTTGGCATAGGTTAGATGGTTATATGGATGAACTTGAAGTTTTTTTTAGAGGCGGACCAGAACATAATTGGCAATGGAGATTTATATGGTTTGGCGGCGAATTAGAATATAATTACTCTATCAATGATGAAATAGATTTGTCATTGATGGTAGTGCCAGCAGTACCTTTTAATATATTTTTAGCCCCTGGTATAAGGATGAATCAGGAATGATAAGAATAGGTCCTGCGTCTTTGTATAAGCTTATTTAATTTTTATTACAGAATCTAATGAACCCTGTAATTTAAATCCCTTATCTAGTAGAGCAATAATTATTTCCTCTACAGCTGCTGGAATCCAGGAGCGATTAAAAGCTCCTTCGGGATTTTTCGCAAGTTCCCTCTTTTTGCGGATATGAGAACCGCGGCTGTCATGCAAGAGAATAATTCCACCGCCCTGCTTTTCTGTTCTTTCTATAATTCGCGTTATGACTCTATTCTTATCTCTTTCGGTCGAAGTGGCATCATGAACTCTGATATTCACGGGGATCATTGTATAGCCTGCTTCCTGCCAGATTCTTTCGTGCTTGGGCATGTAGAAGCCGCCGTGAGGCCGAAAAAGCCTTGGGTTCAGTTCTTTTCCCAGAGCGTAGGAAATCGCCTTTTCTCCCATTATGATATTATTCCGAAATTCATCCTCTCCCATTCGGATGACCCATTTATCGAAATACCCGTGATTGATAATGATATGTCCTTCATTGTAAATACGCCTGACCAGATCGGGATGAGCCCTGGCATTTTCTCCAAGCAGTGCGAACATGGCGCGAATTTCGTATTTTTTTAGAACATCCAATAATCGCGCCGTAGTATCGCCCTGAGCATTAGGACCATCATCAAAGCTAAAAATAACCACAGACGGCGGCAGGTTTGAATCGACGCTGTTCTGGTTAATACTCTGGCAGGCAGAGAGAAGGAAGCTTAATAGAAGCAAAAGAAATATAGATTTTTTCAGCATGATTGTTTTCCGAGAATATAAAAGTATTGCCCGCACTGCTTGGTGCGGGGAAAGTCTTGTATTTTTCATGTGCATATCTTAGCATTGTCTAGCAACTTATTACTATAACGACAGAGGTATTTTTGTCAACGAATTTACATATTGAATCTATGTATTGAAAATTTTTATACGAAGGAGTAGAGTAGAAAGACAGTATGGAGGTCTATGGTACACAGGCATGAAAAACTTGCCATCCCTAATTTGGGAAACTATACCATTGCGTTGGATTCAGCGGTTCGTTCTATTGGCATTGAGCCCTGGAGTTCTACGGCTACATCCTCCAGGGCAATGGAACTGGGCATTGCTGCAGCGCCAGAATCTTTATGCCTTCCTTTTAAGGCCCACTTAGGTCATTTTATCGAAGCTGACGATGCCGGGTGTGAACATGCGCTTATGGTAAACAGCGTAGGTACCTGCCGCTTGACCCATTACCGACGTTTAATTGAAGATATTCTTAAAGATATGGGCAGAAAAATACGTGTCTGGGGACTCGGTTATGATGGCATAAAACCACCACTGATACGATACTTTGATCCTGCGCCAATTCCTTTTATCAAGGCAGTATTACTTGCTTTAGAAAAAATTAAAATCATCGATGTTATGGAAATTGCGGCATGGAAAACCCGGTCCAGGGAACTCCGGCGAGGGGATACTTCCATTCTTGTTAAGGACTGCCTTGCAGTTCTGGCAGATACCAATACCTGCAGAAAAGTAAAAAAACTAAAAGCCGAATTTCTATCCAAGTTTGAGACCATTCCTCAAAATCATAATTTAATCCCCCTGAAAGTAGGAATGATCGGAGAAGTGTCGGTTCTGAGAGATCGGCGGCTGAATCAAAATGCCGAAGAAATTCTTGGAAACCTGGGTGTTGAAGTGCGGAACTTCTTTCTTCTGGGAGCAGAATTAGACAATATCTTCGGTATCCCTATAGGAAAAAACAAGGCTCATACCCGGAAGCAGCTTGCCAGGATTGCGCGGCCGTATTTACAAAATTCTGTAGGCGGACATGCTCTGGATTCCGTAGCGCATACCATTCTTTGTTCCCAGGCTGGATACGACGGCATGGTACATCTTTGCCCAGCGGGCTGTATGCCAGAGGTTAGCATCCGGCCTATCCTGGCGGCATTGTCCCGGGACTTGGGGATTCCTGTTTTGGAACTTTCTTTTGATGAACATACCAGTTCGGTAGGTACAGTTACTAGACTGGAAGCGTTTACGGATATATTATTGCAACGACGGAAGAAGGTGAAAAATGGATAAGGTATATTTGGGAGTTGATGTGGGCTCCATCAGTATCAACTTTGTACTCATAAATGAGGATAAGCAACTGCTCTTCCAGTCCTATATGAAGGGAATGGGAGATCCTGTGCAGACTGTCCAGAATGCCTTGAGAGAACTGTCAGTTTTTATGGCGGATTTTCCTGAGAAAAAGATTTCCGGTGTTTGTACCACCGGCTCAGGGCGGGAACTAATAGGTTTATTTCTTGGTGCAGACTTGGTGAAGAACGAAATATCCGCCCATGCCCGGTCCGCGGTATATCTCTATCCGGAGGTACAAACCATCATTGAGATTGGCGGGCAGGACAGTAAGGTCGCCATACTTAGGGACGGTATGGTGGTGGATTTTGCCATGAATCTGGTTTGTGCTGCCGGAACCGGGAGCTTTCTTGAATCCCAAGCCCGGCGGCTCAATATGTCTATAGAAGATTTCGGCTGCATTGCCATGGAATCCGAAAACCCTGCGGCAATTGCCGGTCGTTGTACGGTTTTTGCGGAATCCGACATGGTGCATAAACAGCAGATCGGTATTCCCCAGAAGGATATTATTATGGGACTTTGTATAGCTCTGGCCAGGAATTACGTGGGTAACGTTTGCCGGGGGAAAGAATTCCGATCTCCCTGCCTGTTTCAGGGCGGGGTAAGCGCGAACCTGGGAATGCGCAAAGCCTTTGAAACTATCCTGGGGTATCCGGTAATTGTGCCGGAATATAATATGGTTATGGGCGCCTATGGCGCGGCGATCCTTGCCATGGAAGCTCATCCGGAAGAAACCCAGTTTCGGGGTTATGAAGTCAGGGACTTGGATATACGAAGCGGCGGTTTTACCTGCCAGGATTGTTCCAATCAGTGCAATATAATGGGGATCTGGAACGGAGATCGCATCCTCAAATGCAGCGGTGGGCGTTGTGAAAAATGGAGAAATACCGTATTTCCTGTTGACAAGCAATAAGACGCTTGGTATTGTCATGTTTATGGATGATTTAAAGCAGCAAATTAAAGAATTAATAATTAGTGCTTTGGAACTTGAAGATGTTAAGCCTGAAAATATTGTTGATTCAGAGCCTTTATTCACAGAAGGACTGGGACTTGACTCCATAGATGCCTTGGAACTGGGAATTGCATTAAAAAGAAAATTTGGCGTAAAATTTTCTGCGGAAAATGATGACAACAGGGTGCATTTTGCCTCGATAAATGCCTTAGCAGCTTATATTGAAACCTCAAAAAAGGAACCAACATGAGTAAAGAAGAGATTTTTCAAAGGCTTCAGGAAATATTAGTCGATGAATTTCATATGGAAAAGGAAACAATCACTCCGGAAGCCAAGCTTTATGAAGATTTAGATCTTGATTCTATTGATGCGGTGGATCTCATGGTAAAAATGAAGCAATATATAGAGGGGAAAATGGACCCCGAGCAGTTTAAAAATGCTCGCACTGTCCAAGATGTGGTAGATATACTTTATCCATTAATTCAAAAAAAATAATGCTCTTTAAATTTCGGAATATTCTCAATGTCTTGATATATGCAGTCGGGATGGCTTATCCGATTTTGATTTTTTATTTTCTGGTTATACACAAAACGCCAATTCGGTCTCTTTCAATTTTCATCATGGCTTTTGCGTTGTTTTTATTTATTGCAGGGACTTCAAAAAAAGAAGCTAAAAAAAGACTAAGTTTCTCTTTTTTTGCATATCTTTTTCTTTTCTGTATAGGAACCTTATGCCTGATTTTTAATTCCGCTATTATTCTGAAATTCTACCCCTTGTTAATGAATATATTATTTCTTGCGGCTTTTGGAATAACTCTTTTGCAGCCCCCGTCCATGATTTACAGGTTTGCAATAATTATGGATAAATCAATTCCAGCCTCTCCCGGGGGAAAAAAAATAGCAGCCTACTGCAAAAAAGTTACTATTGTATGGATTGTTTTTTTTGTTTTTAACGGAATTATGGCAGCATGGACAATATTTTATGGGTCAGATGTTATTTGGGCTGTCTATAACGGCGGCGTTTCCTATATAATGATAGCTCTCCTCTTTGCAGGGGAATTTCTTATTAGAAAGAAGGTACAAAAAAAGATGCCAAAAGCAGTTCCGCTTTCTGCATTCAACTTTAGCTCCCGCGATCCATCTATGGTTATGTGCTATGAAAGCGCCTGGAATGATACACGCTGTATGACCTGGAAAGATTTTCTTGAGGGGACGGCCAAGTTGCGCCAGCATATTGAAATCGTAAATGCCGAAAAATGGCTGCTTCATTGCGAAGACTGCTGGTATTTTCTTTTGGCTTTTACAGCGCTGCTCCAATGCAAAAAAGAAATAGTGCTTTCTGCCAATATAAGCCCTGCCTATATCGCGGAAATTCGTAAAACAGCACCTTTTCTTACAGACCAGATTTCCCTGGAGAAAACCGAAGATACCTATCATATTCCGGTTCTGTTACGCGAAAATACCGTTAGCGGAACCTTTAACAAAACGCCTGCCATTAGCAGAGATGAAACATCCATTGTTTTTTTTACTTCCGGCAGTACAGGAAATCCCAAAGCTGTCAAACAGAGACTGACAGAAATTGAAAACGATAACAACTTTATTCTTTCCAAATGGGGGGAAGAATTTTTCAGCCGCAAAGTATGCTCCACTGTGAGCCAGCATCATATTTACGGGCTTCTTTTTTCGATTCTTCTGCCTTTTACTGCAGGCATTCCTTTTAGAAGAGAAAGAATACAAATCCCCGAAGAGCTGGAAAAACTCACTGATACAGAGTACATGATCATCACAGTGCCTGCCTTCCTCAAACGGGTGGTCGAAATCGAAAATTCCGCAGCCCTCTGTCTTAAATCTCCGTGGATATTCGTTTCCGGCGGGGTGCTTGGTCATGAGACAGCAAAAAAGACTAACGAGGTTTTTGGCTTTTGGCCAGTAGAAATTTACGGAAGTACCGAAACTTCCGGAATTGCATGGAGGCAGGCTGATAAAAGTTCTGAATGGACTGCCTTTGATAATACACAGCTTACACAAAATGAAGACGGCTGCCTTATAGTCCGCTCGTCCTATATCAAAGACCCTGAGGGTTTTGAGACTGCTGACTTGGCGGAGCTTCTTGGAAACGGGCGTTTTTTGCTGAAAGGACGCATTGACTCGGTGGTTAAAATCGAAGAAAAACGCATTTCGCTTTTAGAAATGGAAAGCCGTATTTTACAGTCCGCTCTTGTTTCTGATGTATGCGTAACAGCGCTGGAAGGCAAGCGGCAATACCTTGCTGCTGCAGTGGTTTTTAACGATAAAGGGAAGGAACAGTTTCGCGGGCTTGAAAAAAACGAAATAAATAAATTCTTTAGGAATTATCTTCTTCAGTATTTTGAAAATCAGGTAATTCCCAAAAAATGGCGTTACCTTGAGGAACTGCCTTCTGATGCTCAGGGAAAAAGAAAGAAAGAGGATATCAAAATGTTATTTGACAGAGAAAAACAACTCGTAATCAATTCCGGAGGGGAATCTCACCCTTTGGGCTTGACGGCAGGTACTGGTTTTGAGAGTCTGAATGAAGTAAAAGTTACCGAAAAAAACGAAAAATTTGTTGTTTTTGAATTTTCAGTTCCTGGCACAAGTCCTTATTTTGACGGCCACTTTGCTAACTTTCCCATTCTTCCAGCTGTAGCTCAGATTGAAATAATTGTTCGTCTTGCATCCAGGTATCTTGGAATAGGTATTGATGTTTCGGAAATAAAAAGAATTAAATTTTCAAACCTTGCTCTGCCTAATCGACCATATATTCTCCGGCTTGAGAAAGTTAATAAAAGCCTTTCATATAAATTATATTCTGGCGGCAGCTTAGACGAAATTGTTTATTCTTCAGGGACTATGATAATGAGGGAAATTGTATGAAGCAGGGTTTCCTGATACCAGTCTACAGACATGCTGCGACTGCTGGTCCGCTGGCTGAAAAACTTTCTGCGTTTGGGTTGCCAATAATTCTTGTTGATGACGGAAACACTCAGGAAGCTAAAGACTGCCTTGGGCAATGGGCTGCCAAAATCCCCTGTGTTATCCTTGTTAGTCTGAAAAAGAATTCCGGCAAAGGCGGAGCTGTTATGCGCGGTATTGAAAAAGCAGCAGAATTGGGGCTGACACATGTACTCCAGATAGATGCTGACGGTCAGCATGATATAAAAAATGCTGCTTTTTTTCTGGAAGAGTCCGCAAGGAATCCGAAGAATATTATTTGCGGTTATCCGGAATTTGATGAGACAGCTCCCAAAAGCCGGGTAACTGGCCGGAAGATTTCCAATTTTTGGGCTGCTGTAACCAGCCTTTCCGGGGAATTCAGAGATGTGCTTTGCGGTTTCAGGGTTTACCCTGTCGATGCAGCATTGAGAGCCAGCAGGCATCTTTTGATTGATAAACGCATGGGCTTTGATCCGGAAATATTGATACGCCTCTACTGGAAAGGTGTTTTTCCGATATATCACCCTATTAAAGTTAGTTACCCTCAAGGCGGGATTTCCAATTTTCATATGGTCAAGGATAATCTGCGTATAAGTTGGATGTTCTCTCGTCTCTGCGCAGGTATGCTTATACGTCTGCCATTCTTATTAGTTATGCGCATTTGCAGGCAGCGAAGGAAAGGAAGTCATGAAAAAAGCTGATGAATCTTCTTTGCATTGGTCTTGCCGTAAAGAGCAAGCTGCAGGGTATTGGCATTTAAAATTTCTTCTTGTTTTGTTCAAGCTCTTGCCGCTGATAATTCTGCGTATCCTTGCGTTTCTGGTAGGTTTTTTTTATTTCATTTTTTCAAAAAGAAGCAGGAGTGAATCAAGGCGTTTTTTAAAAAAAGCAGCATTGTTTGTTGGCGATCCCAGGACAGCAAAAAAATGCCGGTCTCCATTAGGTCCTCTCAGACACATTGTTTCCTTTTCTCTTACTTTGGTGGAAAAAATTCAGTCGTGGGCCGGCAAGTTTTCATTCAAGGATATTCATTTTCAAAACGACGATATAGCAGAACTTATCGAAGGGCTGGAAAATAGAAAAGGTGCTTTTCTTATTTGTTCCCACCTTGGAAACGCGGAACTTTTGAGAGGGCTTGCCAGCTTTAATAAGACAGGCGTTTCCAGGAGTGTTCCGGTTACCTCCATTATTGATACGGAAGTAACTGCTCATTTTAACCGTATGCTTAAAGAGTTGAATCCCCAGTCTGCCCTTGACATTATCAGTGCAAAAGCAATAAGCCCCGATACAGCTATCATCCTTGAAGAAAAACTTGCTGCCGGAGAATTGGTTGTAATAGCCGGCGACAGAACATCTGCCTCATCTTTAACCAGCGGTTCTGAGAAAAGCCTTATGATTCCCTTTCTTGGGGAAGAGGCGCCTTTTTCGCATGGGGCTTTTTATCTAGCTGTTTTGATGAAAGCGCCGATTTACTTTGTATTCGGTCTTCGCAGGAGGGCTTTGTCCTTGAAGCCTGAATACGATATGTATGTACACAAAAGCTCCCACTCACTTGAATGTTCAAGAAAAGAACGGCTTGCGCAGAGTTTCGAGCTTGCACGCTCTTTTGCGGCATTACTGGAAAACTACTGTAAAAAACAACCTTTTCAATGGTATAATTTTTATGATTTCTGGGCAAAAGAGTATAAAGGAGTATAATTATGAAATTTCGAAAAGATAACGGACCTTTCAATATTTTTGCTGAAGCGGAAACAACCATAGAATTTTTTGATCTCGATCCAATGCAAATAGTATGGCATGGAAACTATATTAATTATTTTGAAATTGGCCGGCGTACACTTTTGGAAAAAATCGGCTACAGCTATAAAGAAATGAAAACATCTGGCTTTGCTTTCCCAATAGTTGAAGTCTCTGTAAAATATTTGAAACCCCTGCAGTGCGGGGATCGTATCCGAATTAAAGCAGTTTTGATTGAATATGAAAACTGCCTTAGAATGAAATATGAAATTATCAATATTGAAACAGGGTTGCTTACCACAAAGGGGTTAAGTACCCAAATGGCGTATGACATCAAAGCTGGTGAATCCTGTTTTGTCTGTCCGGAAGCCTTGAGCAAAAAAGTTGAAGCTATTATTAACCTAGGAGCCGAGTGTCGCGGGTAAACATAGTTTGCACATGACCAAGGCGACGACGGTTAGCAAAGGGTCGCGTAGGCGTACCCAGCCCAGAGTTGCGGAAAGCCGCCTTTGGCGACGATTGCAGGGCTTTTGGCCTGCGATACTAATACCATTTATTGGAGAAAAGCAATTATGAAACGTTTTATCGCTGGTCTGTGCCTGTTTTTTCTTGTTGCGGCAGTATGGGCGCAGGATGACATTTTCCTCCACCCTCTGAAAGCGCCGGATATTGATGCTTTCAGGACAACGTTAGGACTGCTTGCGAAGAATCAAATTGTCAGAGGAAGCTTTGAGCAGGAAAAAACCTTAAGCCGTCATAACAGATCACTTAAGTCTTCTGGCAATTTTATTATTGCCTCGGAATTGGGCATGGTGTGGGAAACTTTGCGTCCTTTCCCATCTGCCTTGACATTAGGGAGGGATTATCTTGTGCAGTCAAGACCTGGCGGGCAGAGAACAGTTCTTGGCGCTCAGGGAAATGAAACCTTTATTCGCCTTGCAGAAGTTATAAGCATGGTATTTACAGGTAATGCCCAGGGACTTTTGGATAATTTTGAAGTCTATTACTTTGGAAACGCAGCTAACTGGGAACTGGGATTATTGCCCAGAGACAGAACCATCGCTTCTTTTGCTGCAAGAATCACCATGAAAGGAGATGCGGTAATAAGATCAATTTTCATATACGAACAAAACGGCGATACCATCAAGTACGTTTTATCAAATCATAATTTTCCTTCGGAATTGACTGAGCATGAAATATCCTTTTTTGCGCTTCCATGAAATGAGAAGCCCGTGGGGGCTTCGGATATGGCTGCTCGTTCATCTGAGTATTCCTGTTTTATTAGTGCTTTCACTTTTTTTCGTAGGACCAGTACGCATAAATACCCTTCTCATGGATATGCTTCCAAAACCTGCCGGGGATTCCATGGTCATGGCGGCTGACAGGGTGCTGGCGGAAAGAAGCAGCAGGGAAGCTGTCATTTTTACTGCATCGCCGGATTTTGAAACCGCAAAAAAAGGCGCTGCCGTCCTTTATCGTGAATTAAAAAATCGCCCTGAAGCAGAGATACTTTCTCTTTATTTTGATCCTGCGGTGATTGCCGAGTTTACTGAATACCTCCACAAATACCGTTTTGTTATTGCAGGAAGAAATACCCTGGAATTACTTAAAACCGGCAATGCCGAAGAAATAGCCATGGACGCGCTGGCTGTGGCTTTCGGAGCTTTCAGCCTCATTTCTCTGGATAACATTGATACAGATCCTTTTCTTCTTGCAGGAAGAAGGCTGGAAGAATTTCTCACATCATCCCTGCTGGCAGGAGGGAATTTGAGTCTTAAAGATGATGTGCTGGCAGCTCATATAGATGGAACCTGGTATGTGATGCTTCGCATTCTTTTTACACCCCAGGCTGTCTCCATCAGGGAAGGCAGAAATACAATAGGTGCAATTTATGCTGCTGCGGCAGCAATAAAAAAAAACTTGCCGCATTTGGAATTTTATTTTTCCGGAATTCCTTTCCACACTTACGAAAGCTCATCTAGCGCTCAGAGAGAAATCGCAATTATTACTACCATTTCGTTTTCTGCGATTCTTTTGCTTTTTATATTTATTTTTCGATCCCCAATCCCTGTTGTTATTTCGATTCTTGATATTGTAGTTTCTTTAGCGTTAGCCGCCGGAACAGCGCTTTTGATTTTCAGGGAAATTCATATTATTACATTTATCTTTGGCACTGCTCTCATAGGAATTTGCGTGGATTGTTCAATTCATTTCTTTACGCACTGGAAAGGGAATGTCGCTTTAAAAAACGGCTATGAAATTCGCTCCCGTATTTCAAAAAGTATGATTATATGTTTTGTTTCCACCGGGATTTGTTTTTTTGCTTTCATTTTTGCACCTTTTCCCATTCTAAAACAATTCGCTGTTTTTTCCATAGCAGGACTTCTTAGTTCTTTTCTTTCCGCATACTGCATTTTCCCTTTGCTAAAAGTTCCTGGTGATAAAAAAAGGCAGATCGAAATTTTATCGGATAAATTTTATGCCAGAATAAATGGTATTACGTGCAAAAAACTTTCACTGCCGCCAGTATTCAGATATATTATTATCGCATCTTTTGTTATTGTAAGCTTGTCTATTATCTTTTTTAGCCGCCAGGGCATACGAATTGAAAATGACATTCGCTCTCTTTACACTATGTCCGCTTCTATGCAGAAAGCAGAGATGCGCGCAGCGCAGATTCTGAATCATGGTTCTCCTTTTTGGTACTTCATTGTTTCGGGCGAAAGCCGGGAAGAAGCTTTGATAAATGAGGAAAAACTTATAGTGCGGCTTGAAAAAGAAGTTGCCAACGGAAATCTGAAATCTTTTCTGGCAACCTCAGTTTTTGTTCCTTCGGTAAGCCGTCAAAATAAAACCTACGAAGCCATGAAGGCTCTGCTCCCCCTTGCGCGCTCTCAGTATGAATACCTTGGGTTTCCTCCTGAATATGCTGAAATATTTTATAAGGAGTTTGCTGCCGGAAAAATACATTGCTTTCCCGAAGATGCGCCCTCTTTATCAGGAATTGCAAATCTGTGGATAGGAGAGGTAAATGGAATTTATTATTCCGCCGTTATGCCCCTTCATCCTGCAAATGAAGCTATTTTCAGAGCCATTGCCGAAGAATTTAGCTTTGTACATTTTATCAACAAGACAGAAGATATAAACCGCGACTTGGATACTCTTACCAGAACTATTGTGCTGGCTTTTTTTGCTGCATGGCTTGTTATTTCTATCATGATTTGTTTTGCATACCATTGGCGGGACAGTCTTAAAATCTGTGCAGTTCCTGTTTTTATGGTAATTGCTGCTCTGGCAGTGCTTACTTTAAATAAAATTCCTTTGGGCTTTTTTCCCATCGCTGCTCTAATTTTGGCTTTTGGTTTAAGTCTGGATTATGTTGTTTACATGACTGGAGCAAGGCACCATGAAAGCAAAAATATTACTTCCCTTGCTGTGCTTTTGTCATTCTTAACTACCATCCTTTCTTTCGGCGCTTTGAGTTTTTCAAGTTTTGTACCTGTTCACATTTTTGGGATCACGGTTTCCGGGGGGCTCAGCGCAGCTTTTATTTCCACCATGCTTCTGCATGGCAGAAAAGATTGAGAAAACCAGCGTATTTCAGGTTGCAGAACTTCCACTCCTTCGGCAGCAACCGCCAGCATATAGCGCCCGTCTGAACCGGAAAGCTCGTAAAGAAAAAAAGAGAGAGGAGAAGAAACAGAAGTCTCAAAAGCAAAATGCCTGCTGTCTTTACTGCAAATAAAAGAAGGAACTTTCGGCATATCAAAAACCGAAAGCCCCCGGAGTTTTATAAAACATTCTTTCAATGTCCATATCTGAAAAAATCTCATCTCATCATACAGCGCTTCATTGTTTGAAAAAATATAATCTACTTCAGCCGGGCAGAAAAACTCTTTAGCTATTTTTCGGGCATTCGCCCGCGGCTGGATAAGCTGAATATCACAACCGGTACGAATATTTCCGAATGAAGCGAGGGTCGCGTCGTGCTTGCACGGACATGACCGAGCGAGTGAGGAAACAAAGGGTCGCGCAGGCGTACCACGCAGCTTTGCTGCGGAACATGCGTCGCAGGCGCAGGGTGTAGGGTTCTGCCCTGCGGTCGCTTTGCGCGTGCTTTGCACGTAATACCTTTTGTTCTTGATCAGAGAGACAGCAGCGGCAGTTCCTGAATGAGAAATATTGAAATCAATCTCCTTTTCTGGAATAAAAGGTCTTCCGCTCTTTTCTTTTAATATATCATCTTCTTTGAGAGGGCTGCCATTAAGAAGGGATAGTATACGCCTTGCTTCGGCGCTTAAAAATTTTTTAAGTGCAGCCTTACTTGGCTGATTATCAGCTATTGACAAAATGGACAGACCTATGTAAAATGGCACCATATTATTTTTTTAAAAATTAATCTGATTTTTAAAAAAGTTCAATACTTGGAGCTTTCTTGCATATTAAAAAAGCATTTACTCGTTTAAGCAAAAGCGTGGACACATTTATTTGTCGACGGAGCGATGGTCGCGCCGAAGCCGGACCCGAAGGGGCAAACTATGCTTGCACATGACAGAGCGAGGAGACAAACAAAAGGTATAATACCTTTTATTATTCTAATTATTGCTTCTCTCATTTGCGTTAGTTCCTGCACTTCTTTGTCTGGTGCCAGAGAACCCCGGCTTTATGTATATCTAACAAATGATTCAAGATTTTTTTTGCTGCCTCCCTGGAATATTGAAAAACCTATGGATATGATTCAGCATGTTTCTGCTTCTTTCGGCAGGCAGAATTTATTTCTCAATGCCTGGGTAAAAGCAGATAAAACAAAAATAGAAATGAGATTTTTTAATGAATTGGGCGCAAATATGGGAGAGCTGTTATACATAGAAGAAACAATTACTTTTACATCTTCGGTATTTCCCGAATCACTCAGACCGGAGTATATAGTAGCAGATTTTCAATTGTCTTTCTACAGTCCATACGCACTCTGTTCAGCCCTGGCAGAAAGCGGGCTTACACTTGAAATTCAAGACAATACCCGCCGCATCTTCAAAGGAAATGATCTCATTATTGAAATTGAAAAAACGCCAAATGCCGTAAGGTTTACAAATCATCTGCGGGGGTATGCCTATACCCTGGAAGGTAATTTTAAATGAAGAATATCTATCTTTCAGTTCCAGGATTAATTTGCTGTGCCGGACGAAACAGAGATGAATTATATAAATCCTGCCTTAGCGGTGACAGGAGCGGAATGGTAATGCGAAAACTGAATGGAAAAGGATTGGGGCTGGCCGGACAGATCGCATGGGAAATGCCTGATATAGTTTGTCAACCGCCGGCTCAAGCTTCTTCGGTCTATACAGACAATACCAGAATTAATCGCATTATTAATGCAGCTCTGGAACAGATACGGCCAGAAATCGAAAAAGCTATAGCCGCATATGGTCATGAAAGGATAGGCGTCTGCTTTGGTTCTTGTGACAATGGTTCCGAAGGCTCGTTACTTGCTCACAAAGCATTCCTTGCAAATGGTTGTTTCCCCGAAGATTACAGCCTTCATTTTCAAAGTGCTTCATTCTCTGCGGAATTTATTGCCCGCAAGTTCAACTTAAAAGGTCCGGTGTTAACAGTCGCCACTGCCTGCGCTTCCGGGGCGAGCGCTATACTTAGGGGAAGTGAGCTGATACGCGCTGGTCTTTGTGACGCGGTTATTGCCGGGGGTGCTGATATTGTTTCAGACACGGTTCTGATGGGGTTTCATGCTTTGGAAGCCCTTTCTGATACTCCAAATATTCCTTTCAGTAAAAACCGAAAAGGGATAAACCTTGGCGAAGGGGCAGCTTTTTTCCTGCTTGACTCGAAAGAAGACAGCGGTGTTGAGCTTCTAGGGGCAGGGGAAAGCGCTGATGCTTTTCACATGACTGCCCCAGGGCAGGATGGAGCAGGGCCGGTAAAGGCAATGAAAGCCGCACTCCTTGAAGCTGCCTTGAACCCTGAGCAAATTGGCTATGTAAATCTCCACGGTACAGGTACTGATCTTAACGACAAGGCCGAAGCTATAGCCATGAAAACATTATTTGCTAATAATCCGCCTCCTGCTAGTTCCACAAAACCAATCATGGGGCATACTTTGGGGGCTGCAGGAGCTTTGGAAGCAGCTGTTTGCTGGATGGTGCTGACAGCGAAGAAAGGTCTTCCGGTACATTGCTGGGATGGCGAGGGAGATGAGGAGCTTCCGTTTCTTCCCCATATTCCGGATGGAAATACACCTTCAATTTGCATGAGCAATAATTTTGGATTCGGCGGCTGCAATGTAAGCCTTATAATGGGGAAGAGATACTGATGTTAGATAAAGAGGAACTGGGCGCTCTTGTACCCCACAGTGGAAAAATGCTGTTGCTCTCAAGAATTAAAGAGTACGATTTATCAGAGAGAACTCTTTCTGCCGAATGTGATATTACAGAGGATAATATTTTTTACGATTCTGCAATTGGAGGTGTGCCTGCTTGGGTAGGCTTTGAATTTATAGCTCAGGCAATTTCATCCCTATCGGGACTCTGGGGCCGCGAGAAAGGAGAGAAACCAAAAATTGGTTTTATCCTGAGTGTTTCAGCCATGCAAATAAATATTCCTTTTTTTAAAACAGGAAGCATTGTGAATGTTCGAGTGAAAGAAAGTGCCCGTATGGAACAGGTTTATACTTTTGAGGGAGAGGTATTGCTGGAAGACAGAAGTGTTTTGAAAGGAAAACTAACGGTTATGGACGCAGATGACGACCAAACTAAATCACTGGCAGGGAGGTTAGATCAAGTTGGCTGAAGAAAAAAAAGTGCTAGTTACCGGAGCAAGCAGAGGCATAGGCAGAGCTATAGCTCTTGCAGTAGCTGCTGCTGGGTATCATGTAACCGCCCATTATAACAGGGGAAAGGAAGAAGCTGAATCTCTGGTAAAAGAAATTCGCGAAAAGGGCGGAAAAGCAGATGTGATTCAATTTGATGTTTCTGACAGAGAACAGTGCCGGGAGAAACTTGAAAAATGGTCAGAAGAAAACGGTGTGTTTTGGGGAATAATTTGCAATGCGGGGATAAGCGCAGATGATGCTTTCCCAGCCATGAGCGGAGAAAATTGGGATAAGGTACTGCGCACTAACCTTGACAGTTTTTATAATGTGCTTTCACCTCTTATAATGCCAGTCTGCCGAAAAAAGCAAGGCCGTATTATTACCATTTCTTCGATATCGGGAATTATGGGAAACAGGGGACAGGTAAATTACAGCGCTGCCAAAGCCGGGATTATCGGAGCTACCAAGGCTTTGGCAGCGGAGCTTGCAAGCCGTTCCATAACGGTAAACTGCATCGCGCCAGGGCTCATTGAAACAGACATGATTCGTGATGCGCCGCTTGACCATATCCTCCCGTCAATCCCAATGAGACGTATCGGCAAACCAGAAGAAGTGGCAGGTCTTGCGGTATTCCTCCTTTCGGAATCCGCTTCATACATCACCAGGCAGGTAATTTCTGTAAATGGAGGACTAGTATGAAACTATGTTTCAGGTTCGATATAATTATGCGGCTATACACCCGCACCAAGAGGTTAGTATGCGAAAACGTGTTGTAATTACCGGCGGTTCTGTGATAACCAGTCTGGGCTGTGAATGGGCAGATATACTGGCAAATCTCAAGGCAGTAAAAAACTGTGTTCGCCGCATGAATGATTGGGACAGGTATGCCAAGATGAATACCAGGCTTGCCTCTCCTGTGGATTTTACTATGCCTGATTATCCCCGAAAAATAACCCGTGGTCTTGGCAGGGTAGCGCAGCTAGCCTTTGTATCTGCTGACAAAGCTTTGGAGAGCGCAGGTATAAATAAAGATGATCCGGAGTTAAAGAACGGCCGCTGCGGTATAGCATACGGTTCTTCAATGGGCAGTGTTGATTCGCTTCTTGACTTCTACAGTATGCTGGTTCTTGATGATATGACAAAAATGAATGCCACTACTTATATTAAAGCTATGCCTCAAACCTGCGTGGCAAACATCGGAGTAATTTTAGGTCTTACCGGCAGGGTTATTACCACAAATACTGCTTGTACATCAAGCAGCCACGCTATTGGCTTTGCGTACGAAACCATACAACGCGGGCTTCAGGATATTATGCTGGCCGGCGGCGCAGATGAACTCTCCCCTGCGGATGCTGCTGTTTTTGATACACTCTTTGCAACAAGCTCCAAAAATGATACTCCTGAAAAAACTCCTGCTGCTTATGATAAAAACCGCGATGGTCTGGTGGTCGGCGAAGGCGCCGGGACTCTGATTCTGGAAGAGTACGAACATGCAAAAAAACGAGGAGCAAAAATCATCGCAGAAATTGTGGGTTTTGGCACCAATTCTGACGGAACCCATATTACCCAGCCAAATCGTGCTACCCAAAGCATTGTAATGAAGCTGGCTTTGGAAGACGCATGTCTTGACCCATCTTTAATTGGTTATGTGAGCACTCACGGCACTGCTACCGATGTAGGGGATATTGCAGAAAGCTGGGCAACTGCGGATGTCTTCCAAAGACCGGTTCCGGTAAGCGCTTTGAAAAACTACATTGGTCACACCCTGGGAGCCTGCGGCGTTATAGAAGCATGGCTGTCAATTCTCATGATGAAAGAAAAGTGGTTCTGCCCCAACCTTAACCTTGAAGAACTTGATCCGCGCTGCGGTCCTTTGGACTACATTACTGGAAGCGGGCGGGAAATCGACACTGATTATATTATGTCAAACAATTTTGCTTTTGGCGGCATGAATTCATCATTGATATTTAGGAATATTTCTGAATAGACGGGCACTTAATTAGAATATGCGCTGAGCTTGTATTATTTAGTCGCCAAAGCTATAACCACCAGCGAGAGATGTGGCAGCTTTGTGCATAATACATTAATGTTATGCAGAAAAAGTCATTTTTTCATTGCATTGACAAAAAAATTGTTTTTTTATAAATGGATTTTAAAGGCAACTCAACAAAAACTACAGCAGACGTTAGTCGTTAGTTTGCAAAAGTTCTGGAAATAATGAGGCTTTAATATCGTTGGTTAAAGCTTGTGTTGCTGCAGGTCCGCTAAGATTTTTATATTGCTCAGGGTGAATTTCGGGTTTTATGCTAATACGGTAAATATAGCGTTCTGTAGGATTAAAACCAGTCCACGGGTCTCGCTTGCCAAGACCATATTTGTCTGTGCCGCCTATGTGCAGCGGAACAATACTGCATCCGGAATATATGGCAATACGAGCTGCTCCCTTTTTAATGGTAATCTTTCCTGAGCGGGGAGTTCTGGTTCCCTCAGGAAAGATTATCAAACAGTTTCCTTCCTTCAGGGATTCATCACAGGCTTTGAGGATATCACTCAAATCATGAGAATTCAGGATATAAAGTTGGCGCACTATTCCGCTTAGAATACCCTTGCTCAGATGATTAGCTACAATACAGTCAGTATTGGGGATTAATGAAATAAGCATAACAATATCAAGTATAGAAGGATGATTAGCAACTATAATTTTTGAAGAAAGCTGCCGGTACGATTTTTTATTTTCTACTTCTAAATTCACAATCCTTGCAAAATTCATAAAAAAAATAAAACATCGCATGAAAAACGATACAAGACGCCGTGCATATTTTTTAAATCGTTGTTTAGAAAAAAGGAATAAGCGCATTGGCGGAAAAACTGTGAATACCATAATCAGGGAAAAAAGACCAAAAATAAAAAAAGAAAACCACTTCATTAAAACACGATAAACATATAGAACGCGGTTTGACACTGGAGGCAGTTCAGGAGGAAACATTAATTACCTTGGAAAGAAAAAGTGATTTGAGAAATTCAGCCGGACAATCCTCCCATTTGTTCAGGGATAAGAGAGGAAGAGCTCCGGAGCATGGTTTTTTAGCAAGAAGGAAGCTGAAGGCGAAAGGGGGAAGGCACTTGGATAAAAGAGGTGTATATTCCGGCGGCACTTCCTCGTCTGCATAAACAATGGCGAGTTCTTCTGATTCTCCGGTAAGAAGCGCTGCCTTTGCAGCAACGAATCCATTGAGAAAAGAATCTCCCCCTGGGTAAAGAGCAGAGTATCCCCCCTTGAGACCAAGGGCAATTGAAGCCAGTGCCGGAGGAGCATTAAAAACCGAAAGAGAAAAAGCCGCGGGCATAAGGGTATTTTCCTCAATCTGCATTTTATTAATTTTATATTGTTTTGAGAGTTCTCCGCGAAAAGAGACAAAAACCATTTTTGTTTTTTCACTTATAGGCAGAAGATCGTGAGTAACCTGTATAGTCATTTTGGAAATTTGACCCAACCGGCGGCGAAACATGGAGTCGGTAAAAGTAATTTCAGGGGCTTCGGCACTGCAAAGCATTTCGCGTTTGCCTAGCGCCCATTCATCCCATTCAGCAGCGCCCTTTATGCCAGGTGCCCATGCAGAAAAACGGGTAATATAAAGTTCGTTTTTAATCATAGTGTTCTCCGGCAGCGAAGGAGCGAGTAACTATTGGAACCAAGATTGTGCCAGGCATCAGCAATTTCAAAACCTGCTTTTTCTATTGTTCCGGCAAGTTCCTTATAACGGTACATCTTGCTGTTTCCGTTGGCCATACAGGTAAAATAAAGAGATGTGGCTTGAAGTGAAAAAGCCGCGGCTTCAAAACGTTGTTTGTCCCAGAAAGGTTCCAGTATATAAACATCCGTAGCAGGTGCCGATGCAGCCCTGATTTTCTTCATAATATGTTCAACTTCTTCAAGAGAAAAACAGTCTAAAAACTGACTCATCCAGAATACATCTGCTCCGGCAGGGAAAGTAGTTTTTTCATCCAGTACATTGCGCGGCAGAGTTTTAATTCTATCAGAAAAACCAGTTGAAGCAATTTCCTTTTCCGCCATTGCAGTTTGTCCCGGCAGATCAACAATGAGCAGTTCAACCTGCGGATCGTAGCGGCAGCAACAGATCGCCCACTTTGCGGTATTTCCTCCTATGTCTATGATCTTTTTTGGTTGACCGGAAAATACAATAGGGAGGGCTTCTTTAAAACCAATGTCAGAATAAAAATGATCAAAGGCGAACCAACTTTCCTTTACTCTCTGAGGCAGGGAAGAAAGAGCTTCGTAGATGGTTTTCCATTCGCTGCCGAAGACTTCAAGCCCCAGAGGCTTTCCGGTTTTCACAGAGCGTTCAAGTTCAAAGGCCCCTTTATAACAAACATCATTTACAAAATTGAAATTTACCTTAGTCATTTCATCTTCTAAAAGAAACCAGCCAATCTTCCCTAGAACATAGCGTTCTTCTTCGCTGTCTGGCACTATTTTAATTATGTTCATACCCAAGGCGATTTCCAGCAGGACTTTTGCTCCGTATATGGAAATACCCGCTGCTTTCGCAGCATCTTCAAGGCTAAGCCCTTTTTCGCCGGAGTCAAAAATAAGCTTTAAAAGCTCTAACTCCAAAAGAGCTTTTACTGCCTGAAAAACAAGAGGGGAAAACGCGATTTTTTGAGCTTCATATTTTGCGTCCACAGCTTTGATTTTGTCTTTTGTATAATTACTGTATATATATTCTGACATCAATTTAGTATAGAG
Organism: Spirochaetota bacterium; assembly: GCA_009786125.1. Lineage (GTDB taxonomy): Bacteria > Spirochaetota > Spirochaetia > CADAEX01 > CADAEX01 > WQTU01. Next base: position 9,255 of record WQTU01000123.1, on the reverse strand, counting down.
ATTATTCAAGAAGTTAGCAAGAGATGATTTTTATTTGTCGACAGCGCGAGGGTCGCTGCAGGCTATGCTTGCTACACAAGGTCGCTTTGCGCGCCTTTCAGTTGATTATTACATTTTTTCTATCTGTGTATTTACCGCTCAGAACCTAAATCGTACAGAGGCTGTAAATTCCAAATCCGTTATGTTTGTGCCGGAAGTGCGCGGCGGCATTGTTGCAGGCAAATTGTGCCTTTCGGAAGGTCGTTGATAATTGCGAATATGCACATAGTAAATATCCGAAGTAACAGATATTCTTTCTGTAATCTGTTTTCTGCCATGCAGCCCTACTACCAGACTTCTTTCAACTATGCCGGAAAGAAGTCCAACAGCATCAGCGCCAGGACCTGTATCGTAAGTGCCTGCATAGTCCAGCGAATTATTCATTCCTCCCATAAGTGCATATCTTGCGCTTATACCAGCCAGAAAGCGACCTGGTTTTTCATATTTAGCAGCTGCATATAGAATAACAGAGTCCGGTCCATGCCTGTAGCCGATTGGTTTATTTAGAAAATAATGTGTATCGAGGCTGTAAGACCATATTCTTCTTCTATTTGTAAACCTTGTATTTGGATGCCATCTGTTGTACATATAAGGCTCTACAACCGCTGCTTCGAGATTAAATGTCAAAAAACCTTCCGCGGCTGGTCTTATATAAGTAATTCCGGCAAGATATCCCCAGGCGCGAGGTCTGTTATTAAAACCATCTTCGGCAGTCAAAACCTCATCCATTGCAAGCTGGAGATAAATGTTAAAGCCTCTGAATGGAGTAAAATCTAATTCAAGCCCCAGCATCACATTGGAATATTCGGCTGTAAAAAGATTGTGATAAATCATCATAGGATTTAATTCTGTAATATTTATATACCTATTTCCGAACATGGATGTTTCGCTTATAGCAAATGAAAGGTTGTCCAATATTCTGAATTCTACTCTATGTCCTGCAAGCGCTTTAAACCCTTCGTTGAAATCCCAGCTTTCTCTCCCGGCCCATCTGTCGGGATAAGTATTTCTAAACTCTTTTTCTGCCGGCGTGAGCCATGCCTCAAGCCCCATGTAGATAGCTGTAAATTTAAATCTGCGCCAGTAAGTTGTAAATCTTATAATATTAAAAAAATCAGAGTAGTCGGAAATCTGTATGTTACCAGTAACGCCCGCTCCCCAGCTTACCTGGTCTCTTCCTAGCTGGAGATTCCAGCGCTCGCCGCCAATAGACATGAATGCCCTAAATGGAAAATACCAGTCAAATTCCAGAGGGTTGATATTAAAAAAACTAGTATTAGCTGAATTTACAACCAAATAGTCCTGTTTAAAAGTAATTTCCATATTCATGTAAAAGTTTCTGAAAAACCACCACTCAAGCGGCATATGCAGCAAAGGAGCCCTGTCTTCATAACCATGCTCCCACTCTTTTCTCTCATTGTTTGTTTTGACATGAGCAGCTATATTGATCTCCGGAGAAATTCTGAAAGACATTTTTTGCGCGCCTGTGTTTTCATTTCCGAATCCAATTTCTCTTTTAATTATTGCTACAGATGCCGGCACAGAATCCAAAAAATTTTCAGGAAGGGCCTCGAAGATTTTTTTTGCTTCATCGGCAGACCAGGGCCGCGCTAACGACGGGCGGCTTTTTCTGGCTAACAGATAAAGCCTGTCCATTTCCCTGTAAAGAGGAGATGAAAGAGGTATTATTCTTTGATAATTTCTTCTTGTTCTGGCAGCGCAGAAGCAGCAATTAGCGCAATTTGTTTGCGCTGCTAATAAAGGAGTATAAAAAAACGCAATAACAAATAATACTGCAAGCGCCATGAAAAAAGTTTTTTTCATGTTAGAATGCCTGCCATCTTGCTGCTAGTGTAAGAAAATGCCTCCAATTGCTGCCCCTGTTTTCATCTATAAATCTCCTGTCGTCCATGTCCCTATTCCAATCCCTATGACCGCCTGTATTATGAGTGAATTGAGTTGATAACGCAGCAAAAAGCCTTACTCCGTGGTGCGGTATTCTGTATTCAGCATAGAGTGTAAAATCAATATTTGTTTCCAGATTAAATTCTCTTTTACCAAAATCAAGAAATCTGTAATTAACGTTTCTTGGACCTCCGCTGTAGATTCCTTTTATATCCCATCCCATTCCATCTCTTGCATTTGCATTTATGCTTCCAAAGCCGCTTTGCGTAAGCCAGAAGGAAAGCCCATAAGTTAATCTAAGGGAGTGGTCATATCTAAAATCTAAATAAATCATATAAGAATTTGGACCAAGAACATGTCCAAGGTGCGAACCAAAGTGTGTATAGTTTCTGCTTATACCATCCTCTCTTAATGGGTGTGTGTACATCCAGTGTGTTAAATAGGTAAATTCAGCAGTTATTGTAAGCCCGGGGATAAGATCATAATGCCGTATTCCGAGTGTTGTTATTAACTGGTTATTGTAAAACCGGGGATTAAAAAGTTCTCCGAAATTCCAGTCATCAAAATAGACTGACCAATATACTACTACCGGAGCAAAGCGGAATACAAAACCAAAACCGCCAAGTTTGTTATCATAGTCTCCTGTAGTAATCCCGCTTATGTAGTAAAGTGCAAAAGGATTTAAGTATGCAAGTTCAAATCTTGGGGCATAGACTACTGCTTCAAAAATGGAAAACATTAACCATCTTGTTATCTGAAACTCAAGCTTATGAGCTGTTATAAGCTTTCTTCCGTCTATCTCGGCTCTTAGAGGCATTCTGTCTCTAAGGAACCCTGTCATCCATGTAAAAGATATTCTGTTTCCAAAAGGCAAATCAAGCAAAAAATATTCATAAGGCTTTGATGTGTGCGAAAGAATATTATTGGAAAACTGGCTTGGTCCCCACGAAAGAGAATTTTTTCCGAATGAAAATGTTGCAAGATTAAGGTCTATTGTCATCTGGTTAAGCTGGTTCATTCTTATTGAAAGTTCGGTATCTCCTTCTGAACGGAGTTGATTTTCATTCCACCACTCTGTCCCTCTGCTAAGGTTGAAAGTGAACATATTCCAATCAGCGTAATGAGGACTATGAAATTTTCTGTGCGGAGAGTTTCTTCCTGTTTCAAGTACAAGGTGCTGATCTGCTCTTAGCCCAAGATAAAGTCTGTCGGCAAGAGTAAAGTCTACAACTAAATCCGCGCCAAGAGTTGTTGCAGTATCCCTGGGAGTATCAAGCGCCATGTTAAAACCAAGATTAGGAGCTATGTTAAGATCTGCCGAGAAATTATCATCTCCTATGCTAAATAACGAAAATCTGTTTCCCTCAATCCTGCTCATGTGGGACTTGAGTTCCTCAATATCGCGCGGCAAAAATTTTTCCGGCGATGTCATAAACTCAAACATAACTTCGCTAAGCAAAGTATGCACTCTTTGCTCTGTAAAGGGTCTGGTGGTTGGCAAAAAGAGTATCCATCCTCTTGCATAAGCTCTGTCGAGAAACCGATAAACAGGATCGCCATGCGGAACATGTTTAAGAGTTTGAGCGTGCATTTGCGCGTTTAACGAAACAACAAGAACTGCTGCTGCCAGTAAAATTATCACCCTTTTAGATTTTGCCAACATTCCTAAAATCCTTTTAGCGGAGCCGATGATTAAATTGACTCTAATCACCGGCTCCATATTGTTTTTCTCGTTTTCACTGCGAAAAACGATAATAAAGAAATGTTGATATATTCTCGATTGAATATATCAACAAGATTTTAAATATTTTTCTGTTTTTTCAATTGCAGCCAATATAGCCTGATCCATATTATAGTATTTATATTCAGCAAGTCTACCTGTAAAAATAAACTTTCCATTTTTCTCAAGAGCTTTAACATCTGCCATGTATAGCTCTCTTTTTTTTGTATTGCTTTCTGTGATAACCACATAATACGGAATCCCTTTATCCCTGGGATATTCCATACAAATTACAGTTTTATCCGACCTTTCGCCGGTCATGTGTTTGAACTCTGTAATTCTTGTAAAATCATAATCATTAGGGTAATTTACAACAGCAGCGTTTTGATACCACTCCTGCTCGATTGTTTTAAATTCAATATGAAGCGATCTGTACTCAAGCTCACCATATTTGTAGTCAAAAAATTTATCCAGCTCGCCTGTGTAAATCGTAAGCCCTTTTTCTTCATCCAGAAAAGCAGATGCCAAATTCCCAAGCTTGAAATAATCCGCACCAAATAATATGGAAATATTCTCATGGTTAAGCATATTGTCCACCATTTTTGTATATCCTTCCGAAGGAATACCCTGATACTGATCCGAAAAATACCTGCCGTCTCTGTTTGTTCTAACAGGAATTCTTTTTGCAATTTCTGCAGAAAGCTCTTCGGGCTGGCGCCCCCACTGTTTTATTGTGTAATTTTTAAAGAAAAGATTGTATAATCTTTCACCAACCTGGGAAACAACAGCATCTCTGAAATTCAGAGGCGGGTTTGCAAAAGAAGCTTTTTTTACCTCTTTTTCAAGAAAAGAAAATACATCTTCTGTTGTAATCGATGTGTTAAAAACCATATTTATTGTATCTGTATTAATTGGGAAAGGAATAAGAAGCCCATCTGCAAAACTTAGCACTCTATGCTGAAAAAAGCGAAATTCTGTAAACCTGTTTAAAAAATCCCAAACCTGTTTATTATTTGTATGAAAAATATGAGGTCCGTGAGTATGAACAGTAATCCCTTCTTTGGAAAGGTAATCGTGGCAATTCCCGGCGCTGTTCTTCTGTTTTTCAATTACAAGCACTTTTCTGCCGGTTTCTGCAAGAATTCTGGCGCAAGTAGCTCCTGAAATTCCTGCACCAACAACAAGACAATTGAATTTCATTTTAGACTCCTCTTGGGAAAACAGGTTAACATTAATTAAATTATTTTTAAAGCTAGATAGCGTATATATTTATAATTGATGGAATAGTTCTTATGATTTTTACAGCTTTTACAAAATCCTCATCTTTATCAATTTCCAGTGTAAAAAAACCAATTGACCTTTCATTATCACTTTCTGCAAGAGTTCCTTCTATAATGCGTCCGTTGTATTCTTTTATTGCCCCTTCAATCTCCGAGAATAAATCTTCTGTTTTTCTTGCTACTACTTTGAATTTTTTTGCTGCTTTTTTAACAATGCAATCTTTTTCAATTCCCTTTTCTTTTTTAATTTTTTTTTCTTCGGCAAGTTTCTTTTTATAATTTTTTATTTCGTTTTTATAGTTTAAAACTGTTTCCCGGTTGTTTTTAAGCCAATGCCTTATTCTTGACCTTGCCTTGCTTGTTTTTACGACTTTGAGCCAATACGGAGCAGGGTGCGCATTTTTATTTGTTATAACTTCTATAACCTGGGTATTTCTCAGCTCGGCATTTAAAGGTATTGTATATCCATCTGCTTTTGCTTCTGCGATATGGTTCCCGACATCTGTATGTATGTAATATGCAAAGTCTATAGGAGTAGAGCCTCCGGGCAGCTCAAGGATGTCGCCATCAGGAGTAAAAACAGTTACTGTATCCTTGAGTATCTCTTTTTTTAAATCCTTAAGAAAATTTGTCTCGTAATTTTCAAGGTGATTCCACTGTTTTAACTTGTTGGCAAGAGAAGTATCCTGGGGATTTAATTTGCGGGTTGTTATCCCTTTTTTATGCAGCCAATGCGCTGCAATGCCGTAATCAGCGGTTTTATGCATTCCAAATGTGCATATCTGAATATCAAGCGTTTTTCCGTTATCTGTTATTACCGACGTGTGAAGGCTTCTGTATTTATTTGCTTTTGGAACCGCGATATAGTCCTTAAATCTTCTTTCTATGGGTATCCACAATTTGTGCACCATTCCAAGCATCGCATAACAATCATTTGCAGAGTCGCAAAGCACCCTTATCCAGGGGCCGTTATATACTTCTTCAATCGGCTTTTTCTTGACCAGCATTTTTTTGTAAAAAGAATATAAGCTTTTTTCCTTTACAACTATTTCAATTTCCATTTCTTCTTTTTGAGCTATCTGTTTAAGCTTTTTTTCAATGCTTTTACAATACTCTTCGTCTGTTTTTTTGGCAGCAAGAAAGTCTGATATTTGTTCATAAACTTCTGGATTTATATATTTCAGGGAAAGATCTTCAAGTTCTGTTTTGATCAAAGATATTCCAAGGTGACCTGCTATTGGCACATATATTTCAAGGCAGTCTTTGGCGAAAATTTTCTGCTTTTCTCTCTTTAGATGGGTAAGCGTTCTCATGTTATGCACTTTGTCTGCCAGTTTTATCATTATAACTCGTATGTCTTTTACCATAGCAATAAGCATTTTTCTGAGAGTTTCCGCTTCCTGCACAGATTTATTTTCAACATCTACAAGCTCAATTTTTGTTACGCTGTCGACAAGCTGGGCAACCTCTGTGCCAAAATTGGTTTCTATTATGCTGTAGTCTGCGTCTGTGTCTTCTACAGTGTCGTGAAGAACAGCAGCAGTTACTGCAGATTTGTTAAGCCCAAATTCCACAAGAATTTTGGCAACCGCAATAGGGTGGATAAAATATGGTTCGCCGCTTTTTCTTTTTTGGCCGCGGTGCATTTCTTCGCCATAATAGGCAGCTTTCATTACTTCTGCGATGTCTTCTTCTGAGTATTGTTTTAGCTCAAGATATTTTTTTAATGATTCTATTTCTGATTTAACAATGTCTACTTCTTCCATGCGCTTATTACTCTTTTTCTTTGTGCCATATCTCTCTTTATTGAAACATCACTAAAATTATTCTTAATTAAAATCTCCTGAATAATATCCATCTGGGAAGGCTCTGCTTCCATGCAAATTAAGCCCTCGTCCTCAAGGTGCTTTACAGATATTTCGACTATTTCCCTAATAAAATCAAGCCCGTCGTCTCCTCCTCTTAATGCTATTTCCGGCTCAGGCCATTGATTGGAAATCATTTCATCAACATGAATATTTCTAAGATACGGAGGATTTGAAACGATTATATTATACTTGCTTTTTATGGAATTAAAAAGATTACTTTTATGAAAAGGGAGTTTTTTTCCCAGTATATTTTCGCAGTTTTTATAAAAAACTGTTTCTGCTTCTGCGGATATATCAGATGCTTCCACCACTGCGCGCCCGCCAAGCTCATGCTGCAACGCGATTGCTACACAACCGCTGCCCGTGCAAAGATCAAGTATTCTTACCGGCAGCAAAGCAGAATCCCCAACTGCAAGCGTTTCCGCTCCCCAAAGTTTTTGCGCTTCTTCGAGAACCAGCTCGACAAGCGTTTCCGTGTCCCGGCGCGGAATAAGAACATTTTCATTAACAAAAAAAGAGAGCCCGAAAAACTCCTTTTCTCCGGTTATATAAGCCACAGGAAACCCGGCGCAACGCTTGTCGACCATCCTGTCAAAATCCCCAAGAATCTTTTCCCCAACATCGCAGTTGTAGGAAGCAAGAAGCGCTTCTTTTGTCATTCCCGCTGCTTTTTGAAACAATACCTGCGCATCAAGAAGCGGGGTTTCCGCCCATCTTTTTGAGATTTTACAGGATGCTTGTTTTAGCGCTTCTTTTATCTTCATTGGTTGTGCTGCTTACTATGGCCTCTCGGCTTGAATCCGCGCTCGCTCATGCTCCGCTTCGCTTCGAAATCGCGTGCGCGTCTTACGCCTGCGGCCAACCAGACTGCGTTTCGCATTTCTGCCTCCAGCCTTCCGGGTGATCGCTACCTAATTTGTATAACCGCAGGCGTAAGACGCGAGCGCGGATTCGCTGGAAACTTCGTTGCGACGTGCGAAGCGAAGCATGAGCGAGCGCGGATTCGCTAGAAACTTCGTTGCGACGTGAAGCCGAGAGGCCATAGTAAGCAGCACATCACACAAGCCCATCATATTTTCTGGAGCAGTTTTTCCTTTGCGCTGAACTTAAGCGTCTCGACAGTTTCGTTAAGGTCTCCTTCCATTATTAACTCAAGCTTATAAAGAGTAAGATTAATTCTGTGGTCTGTAAGCCGGTTTTGCGGAAAATTATAAGTTCTTATTCTTTCCGACCTGTCGCCCGATCCCACCTGAGTTTTTCTTGCCTCTGCCCGCTCCTTCTGCTTTTTATCTTCCTCGATTTCGTAAAGCCTTGCCCTTAGTACCCGCAGCGCCTTTGCCTTATTTTTAATCTGGGATTTTTCATCCTGACACGTTACCACAAGACCAGTAGGAATATGAGTAATTCTTACCGCAGAGTCCGTAGTATTTACGCTCTGCCCGCCCGGACCCGATGACCTGTAAACATCAACCTTTAAGTCATCCTGATTTATCTCAATATCTGTTTCCTCTGCTTCAGGCAAAACCGCAACAGTTACCGCAGATGTGTGAACCCTGCCCTGAGATTCTGTTTCCGGCACCCGCTGAACCCTGTGCACACCGCTCTCATACCGCAAATTCTCATACACATTTTTTCCTGTAACAGAAAAAATTACTTCCTTAAAACCGCCAAGCCCAATCTCATTCGAAGACAAAATTTCTATTTTCCATTTTTTTAATTCCGCAAACTTGGAGTACATTCTGTAAAGATTAGCTGCAAAAAGCGCAGCCTCATCGCCGCCGGTGCCAGCCCGAATTTCCATAATGATATTTTTCATATCAAGCGGATCCGGCGGGATAAGAAGCTGTTTAAGATTTGCAAGCAGCTTTTCCTGTTCTTCTTCCAGCGATTTTATCTCTTCTTTTGCCATCTCCTTAAGCTGCGCATCTTTTTCTTCCTGTGCAATCACTTTTGCTTCTTCAATTTGAGCAGTTGTTTTTTTATACTTTTTGTCTGCCTCAGCAACCTCTTGCAGATAGGAGTGCTCCTGCATAAGTTCTTTATATTTTTTCTGATCTTTTACGATATCTGCATCAGAAAGCTTTTCTTCAAGTTCCTGATACCTTGCCAAAAGCCCTTCAATTTTATCAAACATTTTTTACCCCGGTAAACATCAGTATAATATTTTTCATTATCTTTACACAATCCCTTTTCAAGCTCTGGTTCTATAGCTTTTGCGGGGGGAGCGCAGTTGAACGTCTTGATAAGCTTTGACAGCTAACGTATGTGTTTTTTTCGCTGCTTGCCCTGCGGCCGCTTTGCGCGTGCTTTGCACGTAATACCTTTTATTCCGGCACCCTCGCTTTATTTACCGACGAAGCGAGAACCGCGGACAAGCTGCCTGGCGCTTTATCGCGACATCCGTGTCGCTGCGCCAGACGCAACGTCCATGTTGCAGAGCTTG
>WQTU01000122.1 GCA_009786125.1 Spirochaetota bacterium | reverse complement strand
ATTCAATCGAGAATAAATCAGCAATACATTATTATCATTTTTTCGCAGTTTTCCAAAGGAAAACGAGGAAAAATTGTGGAATTGCTGATTAGAGTCAAATTTAATCAGCGATTCCCTAAATCTGCTGCATCAACTCCATGATTAGCGCAGTAAATTTCTCAACATCGCCCTCAATACTTCCGGACATATAGCGTTCATACACATCAAGATTATCGGGCGGGTTTAGGTTTAGGGAATAACCTTTTTCGAGCGCAAGGAGACGAATAAATTCCCGCTGAGCCCGCCCATTGCCCTCTCTGAAAGGGTGAAGAAAATTAATATTATCAAGCAGAATTGCCAATTGCCGCGCTAATTGGGGTTTTTCGGAAGAATCGATTTCCCGATAATTGGCGATTAGAGTATTTATATAGGAAAAACTTTTTTCAAAATACTTTGTCATGATAAATGGTTTTCCCTGTTTGCTTATTTCGATTGTTCTTTTTTGCCCTGCCCACTGATACACATCCTGAAATAAGTAGCGATGGATTTCCAGAAGCGAGGCGGCATTTTTTATTTTGACAGGATGAATTTCCAGCTCTTTTGCGCGTTTAATAACCGCTACGCTCTCAAAAAAGAGCAAGTCACTTGGGTCTGTAATATCAGCCAGATTCCGCAAGACATTTGTCCCCGGATATGTGTAGGTCGAATCAGAGTCTATATACTCATAGCTATGATGCATAGGCTTTTTTTCGGGTTAATTGTCCTAGCTGCTCCAATGTAATTTTATCTAAAAGGTAATCGCGGATAATTTCGATACTTCTGGGGGTGGGGTCAAATCCTTCAAACATTACTGTTCCGAGGGCATTTACAGTAGCATCAAAATTGTCAATTGAATTGAAACAGACCCCCATGATTGTTAGCTTTTCCCGGTCAATTTCTATAGGTCTATAGGACATTGGGTATTTCTCCTTCTCATTCTGATGGCTCCCTGACTTTTCTATTATATACTATTTTTCCTGTGGGTTTAAAGTAGTTTGAAGCGTTTTTTTAGTGTTTGTGACCTTGGAAAAAGGGGCTCAGATATATCAATATAGTTGGATTTTCCTCTAATTCTTTCTCTGTGAATATGTATTTTATGCACGAAAATCAATATATTCCAAAAAAATCTAAAAAAATAAAATTTTTACTTGACACAATGACACGGGTGTCATTATAATGAAGCTAATCAATGACACGGGTGTCATTGATTAGTTAAAAAATTATTGAAGGAGAAATTATGAATTTAGGAACTTATTTAGAAGAGAAAAAGGGTAATGCGGTCAATAAAATCAGCAAGGACAAAACAATAAAGGAGTGTGCAGAAACTCTTAACAGCAAAAGAATCGGAGCATTAGTTGTTACAGATGATAAAGACAATCTGGAGGGAATAGTATCAGAAAGAGATATTTTAAGAAAAGGGCTTTTAAAACTTGATAAATCTGTTGCTGAAATTATGACTCCAAAATCAAAGCTTATAACAGTTGATGCGTCTGCCAACATTATTGATGTAATGAAGAAATTTGATGAAAATAAAATAAGGCATATGCCGGTTCTTGAGAACGAAAAAGTGATAGGAGTTATATCAATTGGCGATGTAATACATGGACTTCTTGAGATAAATTTGGCTGAAAATGATCAACTAAAAAAGTATATATTCGGGTAATTGAAAGCCGGCATTCAAATGCCATTACAATGAAATTGGCAAATGCCGCTTATGTCATTTTATGGTAAAGAAGAATATGCCGAGAAAATTTAATGAAAATCAACGAAAAATTAAAAAAAGTATGATTTTAGAAAGTGCATATCATGTATTTTGTCGCAAAGGTTTTTTAGACGTTACCATGAAAGACATTATATGTGAGTGCGGTATCAGCCGCGGCGGTATCTATTTGTACTTTTCATCTGTAGATGAAATATTTCAAGAGGTCGTTGCAGTTAGGAATAAAAGTAAATTTGCCATTGTCCGTGAGGCGGTAAATAATAACGAGCCGTTTTTTATTGTTTTTAATAATTTTCTGTCGTTGCAAAAAAAGCGGCTTCTTCACATGGAAAATAGTCTGCTCCGCGCAATGTATGAGTATCTGTTTTCAAAAACAGAAGGAGCAGCGCAAGATTTTCATCGCGCGCAGTTAGACTATATTAAAAAATCAGTATTATGTATGCTGATGCTTGGCGTAAGTCAAGGAGTTATACACGATAAAAATATTGATATAATCGCGGAAAATATTCTTCTCATTATTGAAGGATTAGGGATATTGGCTTTATCAAATATCCTCACGGAAAATATTATAACCGGGCAATTTATAATTATAAACGCAATAATCGAAAGCATAAAAAAAAATTAGGAATCCGCTGATTTATTCAATCGAGAATAAATTGCGCAGCATCCCGAACTTGTTCGGGGCTACAATACATTAATTATCGGTTTAGTTGAAAAATATCAGCAGGATTGATATATTCATCAGTATGAAATATGGATTTGCCGGAGCGGCGCTGGTTTTATTTGTGTTGGTTTCAAGCCCTGTTGAAGCTCAGCTTTTTAGGCCGCTTACATCGTTCAGAGTTATTCAAACAGAATATTTTGACATCATCTTTCCCGATGAGTCGGAGCGGTCTGCCCGGCATCTGGCGACATTTGCAGACAGAACATACGAGCAGCTTAGCGCTATGCTGGGCATTGAGCTTCGCGGCCGCCTTCCAATAACGTTTGCGCCGCATACTGCAATGTTTAATGGCTACTACAGAAGTATGCCTGGTTCTCACATTGTGCTTTTTGATACGCCCAAAGATGTGGAGTGGACTGTTTTTGAGAATAATCTCAAAGGGCTTTTTGTACATGAGTTGGTTCATGCGATTTCTTTAAACACGCGCGGGCCTTTTTTCAGGGTTATGCATCGTATTTTCGGCAACTGGGTTACGCCTTCGCTTATTACTGCGCCGGCTTTTATGGTAGAGGGAGTAGCGGTAAGCTTTGAAAGCCTTGGCGGTTTTGGCAGGGCGAATGATCCGCGCACGCGGCAATATTTGCGGCAAGATATTCACGAAGGCAGGCTTCTTACACCTTTTCAGGCTTCCGGTCTTTACGATAATCCCCGGCATGGTTCCTATTATGATTACGGCGGACTTTTTTCTGCATGGCTGCAGGAAACTTATGGCATGGAAAAATATGCTGAGCTTTGGCGGGCTATGGGCAGGCAGTTTGGCAGGTTTTCTTTTTTCGTATATCGATCCGGGTTTTACAGTATTTTTCGCAGGGTGTATGGAATTAATTTTATTGATGCCTGGAATGCCTTTGCTGCTTCGTTAGCTCTTGATGATCTTGAGACAAATGATGATGAAGTTCTGCCTGCAAGATTTCGCTTTTTTTCTGAAAGACGGCATTTTATTCAGGGACTTGCAGCGTGCGAATACAGGCTTTATTTTATCGACAAAGGCAAAGACAGAAGGGAAAATACGGTTCGCATCTACGACACAAGGACAGGCGAAATAAGCTCTTTTCGAGCAGGCTTGTTGTCTTATGATATCGGCGTTTCTGCTGATGGCTCAACTCTGCTTGTATCCGGCTACCGTTTGCTGCCGTCGCAGGGAACAATTGCGAGCAGGTATACGGCTGTAGTTACTGAATACAGAGCAGATGGCAGCAGAACCGGCAGGAGCATCAGAGGGCTTTATCGCGCGCGGTATTTTAGGGATGGCGTTATCGGGCTTCGCGCAAACCTGCACAACAACAATGTTGTGTTTGAAGATTTTAGCGGTAACAGCAAGGTGCTTCTGCATGGCAATGAAAGGCTGATGTTTTCTGCGCCGCAGCCGGTTGACAATGAGCGAATAGCTGTTGTTGTATCGCGCAATGGCAAGCGGGAGTTGTGGCTTTATAATTATGTTTCCGAAGAGCTTTTTAGAATCGAGGCAGACAATAATGAATACTGGCTTTATATGCGCGGGCTGGGCGTATCCGGAGGCAGGCTTTTCTTTAGCCATTATGCAGATGACCGCATGTCGAGGCTTGGCGTTATTGATCTTGAAACAATGCAGGCTGTTTTCAGCCGCAGGGATTTTTCCGGCGGTGTTTTTAACCCAGTTGCTGTTGGCAGTACAATCTATTATCTTGGCGCTTTTACAAATGGAAGCGGGCTGCTGCGGTTTCCGGAGGCACTCGGGGATCTGACAGGGGAGCGAAGCGATGTACGGCTGATCCCGTTGATTAGCCAGAGCTACCAGACTTCATTACGGTCTGCTTCGCAATGTCATGGCGCAGGATGCGACCTGCTTCGCAATATCGCTAAGCAGACGCCGCTTTATCTTGGGGATTCCAGAAGATATTTTGCTTTACGCTATATGAATCCTTTTCAGTTCTGGCTCCCCTTGCCCCTGTTTAGGGAACACAACAATAATCTGAGACTGGACGGCGTTGGAATTTTATCAATGATATCTGACCCTACAGACAGAAACTTTGTAACGATTATAGCATATGCAGATACTTATTATCAGATGGCGAGAATAGATCTTCTGTCCTGGGAAAACACAAGCCTTGGGCTTCCTCTTGCTGTGAGTTTTTTCGACAGGGTAGCAGGTCACGCAGATAATCCATATCGCGAAACAGGCGGCACGCTTGGCAGCACGTTTTTTTGGAGCGCTGGTCAATGGATACATGGGTTTTCTCTGGGCGGTGGTTTTTTGCGCTCTGCAGATTATGAGGATGGAAAAGGCGCCTACGAGTGGGAAGAAAGAGAAAAAGATTTTTTTCTCTTTACCGGTTTGCGTCTTTCGAATCGCAGACTTATGATGCAGCTCAATGCCATCAGTCTTGCAAATAATTTTGAGCCTCGTATTGACGGGCTCTTTAGGGCAAATACCAATACCAGGTTTCCATTGCATCTTACTCTTTTTGGCGCCTATGACGGACGAGGAATGGATTTACATGGAAGATCAAATATCTACGGCGACCCCTTAATTACCGATTTTGTATTAAAGGAATATGCTCACCCTGCAGGGCTTGATCTTCTCTGGCTTGGCGGCGCAGAATTGGGTCTGGAAATATTTTCTTTTGAGATTCAGAGAAATCTTTCGCATCTATACGTTAATCGACTTTCTGGCATTGTGTCAATAAGGAATCAGATTTACGACAGCGGCGGTCTTTTAGGCGCCGAAGGAATAGAGGTGAACGATTTTCACTTGATTCAATCTTTGGCTTTTCGTATTGGCTTAAAAACATCTTTTCTTCCTGTTGTGAGATTTCCTGTTTCAATTGAACCGCACATTTTGTGCGCCTGGAAATTTTCCAATGCAATTACCGGACAAGGACCGCTCTGGCATATTAGCGCAGGATTAAGTGTTGTTTTTTAGCGTTGAGGATTTAACGTGAGTTGGTACAGAAGCTGTGGCAATAATATCTACGCCGGTTCCTAAAATATTGGGGATAACCACATCATAGAGCCCGACAGGCGCTTGGAGTTCCACGCCTCGCAGTTGCTCTACGCACTGGAGTAAAAGCTCTTTTGGTATCGGGTCGCGCGAGCGCACCGGCAGCAGCGGCGAGTCTGCGTCAATAATTCTGACGCTTGAGGTGAAAATGCGCAGCGGCGCCAAGAACTCGTCTGTTGCATATAGTTCGCCGCGTTTGCACTTGTGTCCTTCTATGCTGATGATTTTGCCAGCTTTCCTTGAAACATCGCTTTTCGAAGTCGCGCTCTTCGATACTTCGCCGCAGACAATTATATCGCAGCCAAGGGGGCAGATTATGCAAATAATTTTCTTTTCTTCTATACGCATGGTTATGCCTCCTTTTCTACACTGATGATGATTTCTCCAGGCATCTCTGCGGAAAGCGAATGGAGCGGGGGCTGGAGCGAGGCAGAGTTAATAGCAACATATTCCATTTCGCCTGGGTTTACCTTGATGGCTTTTTTTGAAAGGATTTCCCTTCCATTATAATTTGCGCTTATGCGCGCTCCTGCATACGGCTGCTGTACCCGAAAATACAATTTGATTTTCGCATCTTCGTTGGTTAAGGCAACTGTTTGCGGGCACACATAACGCACGTTATTTCCCGGCACGCAGACAATGCTGCCAAAAGCTTGCGGCAAAAGCCCCAAAGCATAATGCGCTGCTGCGCTGCCGGCGATTTCGCTTTCCGCAGAAACATTGTCTGCAAGGTCGTTTACATGAACCACATTTCCGCAGGCAAATATGCCGGGAATCGAAGTTTGCATAAACTGATTAACTATGGGTCCGCCTGTAACAGGGCAGAGTTTTACGCCTGCTCCAAGGCTTAATTCGTTCTCCGGGATGAGCCCCACAGAGAGCAGAAGAGTATCACATTCATAAAACTTTTCTGTTTCCGGAATAGGCTTGCGGTTTTCATCCACTTGTGCAACCATGCAGCCTGTTAGCCGCTTTGCGCCTTCGATGCGGGTAACTGAATGTGAAAGCAAAAGAGGTATGCCAAAATCGTCAAGGCACTGCACGCGGTTCCTTGTGAGCCCGGTCAAGTAGTTCATAATTTCCACAACAGCTATAACCTCCGCGCCTTCCAGCGTAAGACGGCGCGCCATAATCATGCCTATGTCGCCTGAGCCAAGTATAAGCACACGTTTGCCGGGCATAATGTTCTGCCGGTTAATCAGGCGCTGGGCTGCGCCGGCTGTGTACACGCCTGCGGGTCTGGTTCCAGGAAGCGCCAGGTTGCCGCGCGTGCGTTCCCGGCAGCCCATTGCCAATACAATGCTTTTTGCGTATACAACCGCCATACCAACAGATTTGTTCACACAAATAATTATGTTAACGGCATTTCCAGCCGGGCAAGCGCCGGAGAAAGAAGAATCTCCTTCGGAGCTGCCCGGCTTGCGCCTGTCTCCGCTGCCTGCCTGCGTCAGCCGCGGCGTTTGTGCCGGCGGCGCAGAGCGCGATGTCCATGCCGCAGAACAAGCGTCTGCTTGCGAAGACTCTTGTCCTGAATTTTTCGCTAATCCCGACTCCCAGCCAAACCTCCCGCTAACTTCCAGCACCATAGTATCAAAAAGAAATTCCACGCCAGCATCTTCCGCAGCTTTAACAAAACGACCGGCATACTCAGGCCCTGTAAGCTCTTCATTGTAATAGGTAAGCCCGAATCCTGGATGAATACATTGTTGCAAAATTCCTCCGGGCGATATGTCCCGTTCGATTATCAAAACCTTGGCAACTCCTTGCTTTTTAGCGGAAACAGCAGCAGCAAGCCCCGCAGGACCAGCGCCAATTACAGCAACATCGCAAAAGATTTCATGCATTTTGCGCCCCCTGCCTAACCTTGCCTGCGCGGACTTCGCCAGTAACCATATAAGATCCGGATTGGTTTTTGTTTATTTCTTCCACAGAAACATTCAGCTCCCGCGCGAGAATCTCAAGCACCCGAGGTCCGCAAAAACCGCCGCTGCATCGCCCCATCCCTGCGCGAAGGCGGCGCTTAACTGCGTCCATGCTGCGTGCAGGCAAAGGTCTGCGTACAGCTTCCGCAATCTCGCCTTCGGTAACAGTTTCGCAGCGGCAAATAACCTTGCCAAAGAGCGGGTTTTTGCGGATAACATCATCCTGCTGCTTTCGGCTAAGCTCATGGAAGCGGATAATGCCCTTTCGCTTTTCGATAAAATCAGCCTTAAACTCCGCAGGCATTCCCATTTGAATAAGAGTTTGCGCCACATATTTGCCCAAAGCAGCAGAAGCAGTAATGCCCGTGGAGCGGATTCCCGAAAGATTAACATAGCCCTTTACATCATCGTAGGTATCCACGCGCAGCCCCTCCGGATTGCGGTTTGCGCGCAGCCCCGCATATTGCATAATCGCATCGCCAAACTTTATGTCCGGAATAAGCTTCGACACATCTTCGCGAATACTCGCAAGCCCCGCAGCATCGGTAGCATAATCCTCTTTGTCGAGCAAGTCCTCGGCTGTGGGACCAACAAGCATATTGCCGTGAATAGTGGGGCACATTAGCTTGCCTTTTGTGAGCTTTGTCGGAATCGGCAAAACAATGTGGTTTACCTTACAGGAGGTATTTTTATCCAGAATATAAAACTGACCCTTTCGCGGATTTACAGTATAGTCGGCTTTCCCAACCATTGCAGCGACCTCATCGCAGTACAAACCTGCTGCGTTAACGATGTATCGGGCTTCAATCCTGCCTGCTGTTGTTTCGATACCCGCGACAGCGCCGTTATTCGTACTAATTCCCGTTATCTTTGTGTTGAGCAAAAACGAAGCGCTGTTTTCGAGCGCGTTTTCCGCATAAGCAACAACAAGCAAAAAAGGATCGATTATATATTCGCGAGGAATAAAAAGCCCGGCTTTTACGCAGGGGTTCAAGTTCGGCTCACGCTCCAAAAGCTGCTCCGCGGTCAAATACTCGACATCATACACTTTGTTTTTAAATGCTTTTTCCTTGATGGCCGGAAGTTGTTCAAATTGTTCGTTGGTAAAGGCCGGCATGATTGCGCCAATTTTTGCAAAAGGGATATCTAAATCTGCACAAAGTTTTTCGTACATCGGGTTTGCAGCATTCACTAGCTCAGATTCTAGGCTGCCCGGCGGCGCATCAAAGCCGGTGTGGATAATGGCGCTGTTTGCTTTGGATGCTTCGCCGCCAACATCTTCGTTTTTATCTACCACAAGAACCCGCACCCGGTACTTAGAGAGCTCGCGCGCAATAGCGCAGCCCACAACTCCTGCGCCAATTATCAGAACATCCGTTTTTTGCATGATGGCTCCTTTAGAATAGATCTGCTGCCGCACTTCCCCATTATCAAAATACTCTGCTTTTCATTTTTTTTCAATTCTTTTCTGTGGATATGATTACAACTAAATTGACGGCTGTTAAAGCCGATTTCTGCTTTCCCGCGCATAAAATCAGATATTTCTTTTTAAATTATAAAAAAACAGCTTGACTATTTGCTTATACTATAACACAATATAGTCAGACTAGTCTGACTATATTGTAGAGGTAATATGCGAACTGCATTTGGAAGAAAAAATACAGCCTGGCAATTACAGGAAGCAAAAGCAAAACTCAGCGAAGTAATCAATGCAGCTATGAATAAACCGCAGATTATTACAATTCATGGCAAAGAAACAGCTATGATTCTTTCAATTGAAGAGTATAAAAAACTTGCAGAGCCAAAACAACTGCTTTATGAATTAATTCAAAATTCACCATTGCGCGATACAGAGTTGGAATTGCCGCAGCGGCTGCCCGAAAAGATAAGGAAAACTATTTTGTGAAATACCTCCTTGATACCAACATCATTTCTGAACTAAAAAAATCAAACTGCAATTCGAAAGTAAAATCCTTCACAAACAAAATACCTCTGGAAAATATTTTTATCTGTGTTGTTTCTATAGGAGAAATTTCTTTTGGCATTGAAAGGCTTCCGCCGGGAAAAAAGAAACATGATTTACTCATTTGGCTCCATACCAAAATACCGGAATGGTTTAGCGGACGCATAATTTCTCTGGACATGGATACAATGGCAGAGTGGGGAAGAATCTGCGCCATGACAAAAAGAACTTTGCCTGTACTCGATTCACTGATAGCTTCGGCAGTGATAACGCATCACATGACTCTTGTTACAGGGAATACCAAAGATTTTGAAGACATCGAAGGCATTAAACTAATTAACCCATGGGACGCTGAACGCTGACAATAAAAAGTTTCACCTAGCACAAAAAAAAATATTGTATTATACTCGTTCTGATTAAAGGTAGAATATGATTAAAGACATAAGAAATTTCTTAAATGGATTGGCATTTGGAGTAACCCAGATTATTCCGGGCGTAAGCGGCGGCACCATTGCAATTATACTGGGATTCTATTTTGAGCTGATAGAAACCATAAATCATTTTTTTAAAGATGTACGAAAAAATCTGAGATACATAATTCCGCTTTTGATTGGCACGCTGACCGGAATAGTAATCTTTAGTTCGATTGTTAATTTTCTTTTGGCAAACTATTCATTTCCAACCATGCTGTTTTTTATTGGGCTGATAGCCGGCGTTATCCCGCATATTTTTTCCAAAGTCCGGGAAAACGGACAAAAGTTCATGCCCGCGGATATTCTTCTCATTGTGATTCCTTTTGTTATTCTGGTTGTTATATCATTCTTAAATGCAGAAAGCGCAGTAGATCCTGCAGAAATTATTGCAAATATCAACGTTACTTTTATGATTTTCATTTTTGCCGCAGGAGTAGTTTCTGCCGCTGCTCTGATTATTCCGGGTATAAGCGGAGCATTTGTTTTATTGCTTTTTGGCATTTACCCGCTGGCGACCTATTCTGTTGATTCCATAAGGTTGTTGCTGACAGATTTTTCGAACATCGCGCTTATGATGGATATATGCAAAGTATTGGTTCCTCTTGGTTTAGGCATGATACTTGGCGTGCTTTTTATGGCACGGTTAATAGAAAAATTGTTAAAAAAGTATTACAGACAGGTTTATCTGATGATGCTGGGGCTTTTAGCGGGTTCAGTTTTTGCTCTTGCAAACCACCCCATGGTTTACAGAAGCGGAATATCCATAGCCATTATTCTGATTGGTGTAACAACATTTGTTCTGGGTTGTGCGGCATCATTTTATTTGGGGAAGAAGCGGCTGTAGGCTCGGCACGCCGTGTCGTAAGGAACCCCAAACAAATTTATGGAACAAAAATAAATTTGTTCTTAAACTATCGAGGCTACGGTTGACCACTGCTCTGGAAAAGCTCCCAAAATGCGTCTAAAAACATACATTGGTATATTTTTAGACGCAGCAATTTGCGGTTTCGGTTACTCAAATATTATAACCAGTCCTAGTTGCCTGTAATATGGCATGGAGCGAAATTGCCCATGCGGATTTATTCCTTGATAGTAGCGGATGCCTACTCCGATTTTTGAAAAGTAATTGCGCGACTGATTGTTATGCCGTATTCCAAGGAAAAAATTAAAACAATTTGCAAGATCGGGCGGGTTTCTTATGCGGGAATTACTCCTTCCGCCGGAGTAAGAAAAACCATATTTATATCGTTCCCGTAAGCGGTACTCGGCAGAAGCGATTACCTGAAACCCGTGCGAGAAAAGCGCTGACTGATACTGGTATTGAAGAAAAAACTCAAACGGAAACCATGTTGAAGCCACAGGATATACCCCCGGCGCTCCGGAAGTTTCGCTTTCCAGAACAGTGTACCAGCCATTCCTGAAATTGTAATTAAACAATACGCCGAACCTAAACCCATGATTGCGCCGGAATTGCCCGTCAGGATCATTTAAAGTAAAAACCAGTTCCGCATAATTAGTCAAAACATCGACCCTAGTTATAGGGAAAGTTTCCGGTCTATCTCTTCTAAAAATAGTAAGTTCATCGCCAAGATGTGTAGATTCATGCCTAAGCAGCGAAAGCCTTAGCGCCCAGTTGTAAATATTAAAGCGAGGCAGAACATGCCTGGGAGAATCCAGACGATATATAAAATTAATATCCGGCACGCCGAATCTGTAGGCGGTGTTAATAACCGGCGACGTAACCCATTCGAATCTGTCGTACCAGATTTCAACCCAAAACGGCAGCGTTATGCTAAGACCATATTTGCCGTTAGCGAAATTGGCAGACCATATTGGAATGTCTACGCCAAGGTTAGCAAAAATAAAGAACCTGTTTTTTGTATCAAACTCGCCCCAGTCGTAATCCGGACTGTTGGTTGCATAGGCGATTTCTGCTCGAATTAAGGTTGAGTGCATATCTGCCCAGAAGGGTCTGCCAAAAGCAGCGGCTTGCCCAACACCGCTCCAAAAACCGCTGCTTGCCCTGCGAGTCTCCGCAGCCTCCTGTGCCAAACACAAACCGGCAGCAAAAAACAACAAAAATAATTTTAGACTTAATTTTTTGTACCACATAATAACCTCTTGCTCTATTGTATCATATTTTAATTTATTCAATCGAGAAAAAATATGGAAGCGATTCCTTAGAGCCAAATTTAATCAGTTTTTCCTTTACTCACAGAGAGCACAAAGATAAAATCCGCAAAATTTATTGCTGGACTCCGCTATGCTGCTCTTGGCATTAATCTTTTGTTCGTGTTATGCTATATCATGAAGCATAAAAATCCTGGAAGATCGCTAATTTATTCAGCCAAGAATAAATTAGCATTTGCATTCATCCTTTTTTTCCTGTTTTTTTCTTGCAAAAATGATAATGTTTTGCAACCTTCTTTTGAAACACATAATTTTTTCGATTTAAGCAATAACGATATTTTTCTTATAAAAGTCAATACATCCTCTCGTGTTGTTAGAGCTGCTAATACCGGAAGCGTTCTAGGCTCGTTTCCAGATTATCAAAATATTAGGCCAGTAGTTCGCGCAGAACTAGATGATAATACACGTCCCCCCATAGGTCATCCTGCTGCAAGGGAATTCAGCGCTAACCCGCCGCCTATTATCGAAGAAATATCGCCAAGATTGCAATCTCTTTCTGCTTTTGTTCCTCCTGGAGTTGGGGACCAGAGGATGTTTTTGGTTGAAACTTTTCTTGGCAGCGGAAGGTTTGAAGAGCAAAGAGCAACATTAAAGGCTTACGGAACTCATGGGAATATCTGGGTTATGGACAATGTAAGAACTCCTCTTCCGGAAGGACGGGCAAAGGAGTTGGCAAGAAGATTTGATTTAATTTATCCCCGTGCTACAGCTATTCTGGGGTATGAATACGGCGGAGGACCTGGCGGTAATGGCGGCAGGGACAGGGATCCAAGAATTCAAATTCTGGTTTATGATATTCTCGATAGAAACGGAACGGTTGCAGCAGGCGGATTCTTTTGGGGTAAAGATTGGTTCCCCAGGTCACAAATTCCTTCTTCCAATGAAGCTGAAATATTTTATATTGATACAAGCCAGGTCATACGTTTTCCTGATTTTGCTGCTGCAATTTTGGTTCATGAGTTGCAGCATATGATAAACTGGAATATGAAATTTGTAAGGCACGGAAGAAATTCGGCTGCCTGGTATAATGAAATGCTTTCCGCAATGGCTGAAGATATAATTTTGCCTATGGTAGGTGTTGGTGCATACAATCGGTATCATCCGATAAATCAAAGATTACGCCTTTTTCTTGCAACTTACCATGAGCGGGGTGTAACAGAATGGCATAATCAACTAGCATGTTATTCAAGGGTTTTTGGATTTGGCGCATATTTGCTGCGAAATTTTGGCGGCGCAGATCTTTTAAGAAGAATTCTTCATAACAATACAGTCAATGAAGCGTCAATAACAGCGGCACTACCTCCAGGAATTACTTTTGAGATAGCCCTAATTCGCTTTGGCGAAGCTTTGGTTTTTAGCGGCGATTATTTTCCGCCACACAGGGCAAGTTTTGACAGAACTGATGGAAATACTATTATTTATCGGAATAATGAGAGATGGACTTATACTGCATATGGATTTAATATAATGGGATTTTTTAACTCGCAGTACTCAAGGGGGGCGTATATTCATAATTTAACTCCAAGGGATATGAGACCGCATTCAATTGTCGTACAATCATCTGATGCGTGGAGAAATATTACAGGGGACTTTTCCATTACTTTGGAAAAACCGCATAATGGAAATATAATGATGTATTTACTTGTAAGGTAAAAAAGGATGAAGCAGCTAACTTTTGTCAATCGACCCTTGCTTTGCGAGGATAAACTCCGCGAAAACCGAGGGCAATATGACCGAACAAGGAGACTAACACGTGCTTTGCGCGTAATATCTTTTCTGGTTTTAATTATTCTTGCGCCGGTTAGTATATTTGCGCTGGGAAGCAGGGAAAAAGGCGCAAATCAAACTGCAAGGAATACCATGACAATTGTTGGCAAAGTACAAATATATGGCAGCAGTCCGCATACTTTTGTAGGAATTGCAGCAAAAGATGGCACAGAATATGCTGTCTACCCGCCGGAACAGGCAGAAAAACTAAGAAAACTCCAGGGACATTTAATTGAGTTTACTGTTATTCTGTTAGGCCAGCCGCAGAGCTTCGAAGGATTAGTGCTGCGAGGGGGAACAGTAACCCCGCTTTCGTGGAGGATAATCCAATAGCGATTTCCTAAGACCCCGCTGATTTATTCAATTGAGAATAAATCAGCTTTACTTTATTATCCTTTTTTCGTAGTTTTCTGCAAGAAAACGAGAAAAAATGTGGAAGCACTGATTAGAGTCAAATAAGAACCTACTATTAAATTTTAAAAATTATAGGTTCTTAATCAGTGCTTCCCTAATCCAAATGATACGCTTCGCCAAAGGAGTTTACAAGCTGGCCTGCGAGCCAGGGTCGGTTTCCTCTGTTTTCGCCTCTTATTCGCATTGGTGAATTTACAATAACAGTTTCTCCGTTGACTACTTGTGTGTGAACATTCCTCTTTCGGATATTCATGTGCTCAAAAACTACTCCTCGCCTGAAATTATGATGAACATACACAATATTCCCACGGCGATCCACAGAGACAACCATTCCCACGTGCGTAAGCAGGTCATCGTCGCGGCCGTTTCTGTTTCTGTCAAAAGTATTGTCCCAAAAAATCAGATCGCCCGGCAAAGGGTACCAGGTTCTTTTAATTAACTGCCTCTCCCGCAAAGTTTTATAAATTCTTTCGGTGCCTGTTCCTGTATGGTATGGAAAATGTCTTTGGAGATCGATTCCTGCGTAATAATAAATTGCAGACACGAGTCCGGAACAATCCATATTAAAGCGCCTGCCCCTTACCACGAGCCTGTCTGCTCCCCTAAAATGCTCGGCTGCTGCGATAAGCTTTGCTCTGATTTCTTCAACTTCTCTTGGGCTTCTTCTGTGAAAAGCTGTGTTTGGTTCCTGATTTCTTTCTGCAGAATTGCGGTTTGCCTGCCTCTTCCGCGGGTCGTCCGGAGTTGGAAGTATTGCGCAGGAAACAAAAGCAAAAGACAAAAGTGCTACAGTAGCAAGTATTATACAGCACAGTACAATGCTTGCCAGTCTTCTTGCTCGTTCGTGCGCAAGTGAAGCTTGTACACTGCACCCGTAGTGCTGGGATTGACTAATAAAAAAGAGAGAGATAAGTCTAATCAATTCTTGCCCCCATTACGGCGACATGCCGCAGCCGATCAAATATGTTTCAAAAGAAATCTTTCTTACAGAATCGGGTTTAAATATTTTAACATATTTAAACATTTTTTTCATTCTTTCTATAATTTTTTTTTCGCTGCCGCCCTGGAATATTTTCACAACCAGATTACCTTCCGGAGAAAGCATTTTTTCCGCAAGACTTATAACAGATTCCGCAAGTTGCAGAGATTTTTCCGTATCCACAGCCCTGATTCCTGTTGTCGAAGGCGCGGCATCGCTTAAAATAGCTTTGTATGGTCCATTTTCCCTGATTTTAACCAAAATTTCATCCGTAAAAGCATCCCCTTGCAGGAAAACAAAATTATCTCCTTTGTAATTTATATCCATTGGCATAATATCTACGGCAACAAGAGAGCTGACCTTAAGTTCTTTAAGAACATACAAACTCCAACTGCCCGGCGCTGCCCCAATGTCCAGAACCCGCGCGGACTTATCTATAACCTTAAATTTCTGCTGGATTTCCATCAGTTTATATACAGACCTCGCAGGATAACCCTCTTTTTTTGCTTTTGCTGTATAATAATCATCTGCGCGGGGATTATCTTTTTTTCCCATATTGACTAATTTCAGATTCCTTTTAAAGTATATTTATGATTAAAGATTATAACTTCAGGCTGGAAAAAATAGAAGAGTATCTCTATACCATTTTGCCAAAGCAAAAAGATACAACATGGGCTGCTCAAACCGCAGATATAACCGCAGATCATTTTGGCAAAAGTTTTCTGGAATATATTTGCAACATAAACATACCGCTGCTTGATCTTTTGGAGCGCGGCGGCAAAAGATGGCGTCCAATGCTTATGCTTCTTCTGTATGAAATTAAAAACAGCGATATAGCTAAAATAATTCCCTTAACCCCGCTTGTGGAACTGGGGCATAATGGAAGTTTAATTGTAGATGATATCGAAGATAACTCCGAGCTGCGAAGGGGCAAGCCGGCAATACATATATTGCATGGTGTTGATATGTCCATAAACAGCGCGAATTTTCTCTATTTTCTTGCTTATGATTCAATTGAAAAATCTGATTTTGACGATGCGTTAAAGTTTTCGTTTTATCGCTATTATACAAAAGCAATGAAGCGTCTTCATGTGGGGCAGGGGCTTGATATCCAGTGGCACAACAATCATTCTTTTTTTCCAAAGGAAGATGAGTATTATCAGATGTGTAGAGTCAAGACAGGGGCGCTCTCGCGGCTTGCAGCAGAGATTGCGCTTTCAGCTTCCGGCGCAGCAAGCGAAGAAATATATGAAGTGGGACGCGCGTGCGAAGAGATGGGGGTTGGGTTTCAGATTATTGATGATGTAATCAATCTTACCAAAGGCAATCCCGGCAAGAAAAGAGGGGACGATATAATAGAAGGAAAAAAGAGTCTTCCTGTAATACTTTTTTGCGAAGATAAAGGCGATGTCAAAGAGCTTGTTTCCTGCTTTAGAGATGCTGCGAGTATAGATACAGAAAAGAGAGACACGGCGGTTGAGAGAGCAATCGCGCTTCTTGAAAAAAATAATTCTATAGAAAAAGCAAAGGCAAAAGCTCTGGATATAATAGAAAAATCTGCAAAAACAATCGAAAGCAAATATGAAGATTCAATAGCGAGAAAACTTATTCTTTCTGTTTTTGATTCTTTTAAAATTGCTTAGTTTGTGTCATGATATCATGATGTAATATTGAGATGCGAAACGTGGTTGGTCGCAGCCGCAAAGCCAATGTATATAGCACAGAATAGAGGCGGAATGTAATGAAAAATCTTATAAAAAAACCATTTGCTTATAGTTACAGCAATTTTGCATTATTTATAATTGTAATTAATTTTATTGTTTTTTTTATGACATCCATAAGTCCAGGTCTTTTAAGTTCTCTTGCAATGAATCCCAGTAATGTTATTAATTTTCAGACTTACTGGCAATTTGTAACATATATGTTTACTCATGCGGGTTTTCAACACATATTTTTTAATATGCTTGGTCTTTTCTTTTTTGGGTTTCCCCTGGAAAGGCAGGTAGGGAGCAAAGAATTCCTGCTTTTTTACTTTTTTTGCGGAATCATGGCAGGCATTTTTTCCTTTTTATTTTATGTCTCAACAGGGCAGATGCGCGTATTTTTGGTTGGTGCTTCCGGAGCTGTTTATGCTGTGCTTTTTGCTTATGCTGTGTTTCATCCGAATTCAACTATATATATAATGGGAATCTTTCCTATAAAAGCAACCTGGCTGGTAATATTATACACAGGTATAGAGATTTTTTCGCAATTGAGCGGGGGGCGCGCCGGAATTGCGCATCTTACTCACCTTGCGGGTTTTGCCTTTGCGTATTTGTATTTGTGGATTAGGCTTGGAATTAATCCTGCTGATGTTTTTTTACGGAGAAGGTAACAGATTTTGCTTAAAAGCCGATAAGAATAATATACCATCGGCGGTATATTATTCTTGTTCGCCTATGGCTATGTGCAAGTCTGCAACATGGACGTCACTGCCTAGCAGTGGATCTGGTGCAGCGGCATGGACGCCGCGAAAAAGTGCCAGGAAGCTTGTCCGCAACCCTCGCTTTGCCGGCGAATAATTAAAGGCTTTAATCTGTGATTTTAAAAAAATATTTTGTTTTATTTGTATATTTATTTTTACTCGGCGCTGTGGCTTTTGCTCAGGTAAGGGATCTTCCGGTATTTAGCAATGAATTCTGGTTTCATGCAGAAAATCCGCCTGTGTTTCATCAGGCTATTGGGGGAAATCAGAATGAACATAAAGAGCATGAAGCCGAAAGGATAAAAGACCTTCTTAGGGAAGCTGTTTTTGTTTATTCGGGAATGATATTTGGCTTTACTTTTACTTATACTCCAAGCGACCGGAGAAGGGATATAAGCGAAGAGCTAATAATAACTCCTATTGCAAGAATACCGTATGGCGACCCTGCTATGCGTGTTAGGTCGATAAGGCGTGATGTTTCGCGGACATTTGTAAGGCTTGAATACAGATGCGATGAGCGACACCAGGCATGGCTGAATTTCTGGAGCAGCAGCGCTTTTCCTGTAATTGGGGGATCCGGGACAAGCCTGGCGTTCGAGGGGCTTGAGTCAAGAATAGAAGCAATGGAGCAGGCTGCAAAAACGAGTATAAGGAATCATCTGCGCGGCAGAATACATAATCAGCCCAGAAGAATATCGGGCAGTTTTGTCTTTATCGAACCGCCTATTATTAGGCATGTTGCAGACCGATATACAGCGTCTGTAAGAATAAAAGTCGATATTGAAAATGTCGAAAGTTTTACTTTCTTTTAACCGGAGTATTGTTATGGAAATAATTCTTGCTGGGACAGCTTCGAGGAACAATATCCCTGCTTTTAGATGTGTTTGTGCTGTGTGCGCCAAGGCGCGAGCGAGCCGCGACAGAAAGCTAAGAAGAAAAAATAGCTGCGCTTTTATTATTGGGAAAAAAAAAGAGAGAATAACTATAGATGCGCCGCCGCAGTTTATAAATCAGCTTGAGCAGTGCGGAATTAGCGATACGGAAATTGAGAATATCCTGCTTACAAATGGATACGGCGAACATATTCTTGGTCTTTTTTATGCGTTCTCACTTAAAAAATCCAAAGAGAGAATTATAAATTCTCCTCTTAATGTTTATCTGGGACAGGATACGCTTAA
This sequence comes from Spirochaetota bacterium, assembly GCA_009786125.1. Lineage (GTDB taxonomy): Bacteria > Spirochaetota > Spirochaetia > CADAEX01 > CADAEX01 > WQTU01. The sequence continues at coordinate 11,182 of WQTU01000122.1, read as the reverse complement.
ATCTGTAACTTCGATATTTAAAGCTCCTGCAGATGGTCAGGTAGGGGATGAATTAAACGATATTATTAAGTTAAATATTATTGAAGAGCAGCGGGAATTTCGCATAGGCAGCATAGCTGTATATGCGCTTAAAACCAATCATGGTTCAAAACAAAAAAGAGATTTTTTTGGCTACTGCTTAAACGAAAGCGGGAAAAACTTTTACTATTTTGCCGTAGCGTCAAAAAGAATTCCCGATGCAACGGTTTCTTTTATGAGAAGAAAAAAACCTGCTTGCATTGTAATTGATTGTTCGTTTGAAAAAACTGATGAGATGTCGGGGCATGGTGATATTGAAGGCGCTATAACTCTAAGAAATATGTTTCATGACTCCAGAATAATCGTTTCTCATATTGATCATAGCAACCTGGCTTCGCTTGAACTCTCAAAAATTTTTGACAACGAAGGTATTGAGATTGGTCATGATGGGCTTAGGATACAGATGTAGGGGATAGATGCAAAAACGTATTGTGAAAATCTATTCTTAAAAAGATCGCACAAAAGAGCAGGAAACTCTTGACTGATTTATAATTTTCATAAAAATATTTATAGAGGTTATAAATATGACGCGAAGAAAATTCATAAAAGCTTGTTTTGCTGCCGCAGGGCTTACTGCTCTTGGGGGCTGTTCGCGCACCTGGGCCAATGGTACGCCGGGGCAGGGCAATGTGCCGGGCATTTCCCGGGGCAGCAGTGGGCAAAGACCTTCTTATCTGGCGCTTGAGGCAAGCGGCGAGCTTGAGCGCCGGGAGCGCGCGCTCTGGGCCAAGATGGAAAACTGCGATCTTTGTCCGCGCAGATGTTATGTCAACCGCATGGCTGGCGAAAAAGGCGCCTGCAGTGTTGCGGATACTTTTAGGGTTGCTTCTACCAGAGTTGGTTTTGGCGAAGAGCGCTTGATTGTAGGGCGCGGCGGTACAGGCGAGATTTTTTTCTCTAATTGTAACCTGCTCTGCATCTTTTGCCAGAACTGGACAAACGCGCACAGGGGCGACGGCAGGCCAACCACTCCAACAGAGCTTGCAAGCATGATGCGGCTGCTGCAGTTCGGGGGTGCTATTAACATAAATTTGATTACACCAACGCACCTGACGCCGCACATTGTTACTGCGCTCAGGCTTGCAATAGCTCAGGGATTGAGTATACCTCTTATCTATAATACTAGCGGCTACGAAACTCTTGAAGTAATGCAGTTATTGGACGGTATTATTGATATTTATCAGCCGGACTTTAAATTTCAGGACTCAAATATTGCTATACGTTTTTTAAATGGCGCGCCTAATTATACTGAATATACTGCCACAGCGATCAAGGAGATGCACCGGCAGGTTGGGCTGCTCCGGGAAGCCAACGGCACAGCGTATCGCGGACTTCTGGTTCGCCACCTGGTGCTGCCGGAAAATCTGGCGGGCACTGATACTTTTGTTCGCTGGGTGGTTTCGGAGCTGGGGGTTGATACTCATGTTAACATCATGGCGCAGTTCTGGCCTGCGTTTCAGTCGCGCTATTTTCCGCCGTTAGACCGGCGGCTTATTCCAGGAGAATTTGAGCAGGCGATGCGCTGGGCGCGGGAAGCTGGTCTGCACAATTTTCATTAAAACATACCAGCGGTATGTTTTTGGTGTGTTTTCCCGACCGATGGTCGGGGAAATACCCGAAATTGCTTCAAAAACCGACCAATGGTTTGGAAAATTGCCTAAAAATGCTCTAAAAAAACTGATGGTCGGTTTTGGCTCAAATATCCGCAAGCGCCTGAATTGCTGCATGGGCTATGTAAATTCCGAACATTGCTGTTACTGCCGGATAGCTCCCCAGAATATTCCGCTCCCTGCCCCTTATGTAGAGTGCTGCGCCCTCTTCCGCAGGCAGCCTTGAACCCAAATCATCCAGAACATACTTGCCGTCAGCCTGTTTTATAATCTTTGCAGGCGGCGGGCGCAGCCCTGTCCGCAGCGCATGTTCTGTTGAGTATACTACCGTTATCCCCGCGGTAATCCCCTTTCGCTTTAAGTGCTTTCTTAATTCCTTTGCAAGCGGGCAGACATCAGTCTCAGAAATATCAGCAATTTTTATTTTCGCCGGATCTTTCTTTAATGCCGCGCCCATAGAAGATATAACCGCAATTTTGTTTGTAACACAATAGCGCAATAGCTCAATTTTAGGACCAAGAGAATCAATCGCATCGATTACAATGTCCGGCTTTTCCGCAAATATTGAGTCAAAAGAATCCTTGTGCGCAAAGACTTTTTTCTTCTCAACCGTGCACGCTGGGTTAATATCTTTTATTCGCGCAGCAAAAACATCGGCTTTGGGCTTCCCGACAGTTGAATCAAGCGCGCCAATATTTCTGTTGATGTTTGAGGCAACGATAACGTCAAAATCTACAAGAGTAAAATGACCTGTTCCGCAACGCGCTAGAATTTCCAGCGCAAATCCGCCGACAGCCCCAAGCCCCACAATTGTTACTTTTTTCTTCGCGAGAAGCTCTATTTTCTCATTTCCTATTAGTTGTATAAGCCTTGAAAACCTTTCCATTTTCTTCTATCACCCTGGCAATTATACAACCGCTTCCTGAAAAGTATGGATTTCTTTTAGTACATTCTCTAATATCTGTTTTTCTGTCCTTAAGTCGTATTCATTTTGTATTCCAATCCAAAACTCAGGAGTGTTTCCAAAAAACTTTGAAAATCTTAATGCAGTATCTACTGTTATTCTTCTTTTCCCTTTAATTATTTCTGATATTCTCGTTGCTGATATTTTTGTTTCTTTTGCCAATTTATATGCCGAGACACCTAAGGGCTTAAGAAATTCCTCTTCAAGTATTTCGCCTGGTAATATAGTTTTTATTTTTTTCTTCATAACATACCTCAATGATAATCAACAATTTCTACATCAAAGGCGTTTCCATTCTCCCATTTAAAACAAATTCGCCATTGGTCGTTTATTCTAATTGAATATTGTCCTTCCCGGTCTCCCTTTAATTTCTCCAGATGATTTGATGGAGGGATTCTCAAATCTAACAAATTAATTGATTTATGCAATACAATCAATTTTCTGAGAGCTGTTCGCTGAATATCGCGAGGATATTTCCGTGAAAAATCCTCATTCCATATTAATTCTGTTTCCTTGTTAGCAAAGGATACTATCATAACACAGATAATAACGCATTGCGATATTATTGTCAAGAGTTAAATTCTGCCGATTTCTCATTTCCTATTAGCTGCGTAAGCCTTGAAAACCTTTCCATTTTCTTCTATCACCCCGCTTAGTTCTGCGATGTCTATTTTTAAAACTGATGCTGCCTTATTGTAAACATCAAGCAATCGTTTTATATATTTTCTTCCATAGTAATTATCTTCCCTGAGCACGGCGCTCGCTTTGCGCGTGCTTTGCACGATCGCGCTCGCGACCTCCATGTCGTTGCGGCGTCCGTGCCGCAATCCCGCATTGATACTGTTCTGGCACTCGGAATTTGCTCCGGCATCCTTCGGCAAGAAGCAGGTAAAATCTGTTTCAAGCAAAAGATATTTTAGTTTAATTTTCGAGATAGAATCTGTTGCGTTATGCGAAAAAACGCCGTATCGCTCAAGCCCGAAAGAGGGATAGCCGTTGAGCGCGATTATCTCTTTCATAACCTCTGCCGAGCTGTTATACGCATGTACAATAAACGGCGCTTTGATTCTGCTTTTTACTTTTCGAAGCTCTTCGATCAAAACCCCCCAAGCGCGAACGCAGTGCAGCGTAAATGGTTTTTCGCTTTTTAAAGCAATTTCAAGACAGCTTCGGAAAACCCAAAGCTGCTTCTCTTTGTCTGCACCCTTGAGTTTGTCGAGCCCTATTTCTCCTATAAATGCTCCTGTTTGGGCTGATGTTTCTTCGAGTCGCTCTATAGTTTCCTGGTCTGTTTCTGCGCTGTCCCACGGGTGGATTCCGGCGAAAGGTATAACCGTAAAATTGTTGCTGTTTTTGGATAAAGAAAACTCTGCACCATTTTTCCACAGATTTTTTTCGCGGATATTATTGAGTATCATTCCAACAGAAATCGCTTCCGGACAGGAGTTATCCTGCGAAACAATCTCTTTGATAATTTTATCCATCGCAGCGCCCGCATCATCAGTATAAAAATGGCAGTGAAAATCAATTAACACCATACTGCGATTATACAATATGGCTTGCTGGTTTGTCATATAATTTCTATATCTTAAAAGACTTGAAAAAATATTTGCAAATTTGTGTTGACGAGGGCTGCGGGAAAAATTATAATCCCGAAAATGAACAATAATTTTGTACTTCCTGAAGCTTACAGTGCACTTTTAGCGACACAGCGACACAGCGACACAGCGACACAGCGACACAGCGACACAGCGACACAGCGACACAGCGACACAGCGACACAGCGACACAGCGACACAGCAATTATGTAGCCAAATTTTACTATGTCAAGCCTTTATACTTAATTTATCTGTTACAAAAACGACGATGCCTCGAAAGAAAGACGGGGTTCGTCTTAATAATTTTTTCATTACTTTTTGCCTGCGTATATCATGCGATATGTCCGGGCTTTTTTTTTGTCCCAAAAAAGTAACTCCGCAGGAGTTATATATATTTAAAAGGAGATTTTATGAAGAAGATTTTAGTTATTATGATGTGTTTGTTGCTTCCAACAGGAGTATTTGCAATGGACATTAGAGTTGGCGGCGCTATTGGGCTTAGCCACAGTTGGCCTGGCGGCAGTGATTGGAGCAATATAAAAAAGGAGCAGGATCTTTCAAGCAAGCTTGGACTGGGGTTTGAGATAGGCGCTTTTGTGAATATTCCAATAAATGAGCATTTTTCTATTCAGCCCGAGCTAAATATTTTATTTTTAAGAATGAAACATGACACTATGTTTGCGGAAGATGACCCCTTTCTTGGTTGGCTTAATATTGAACTTGAAGAAACAATAAAAGTCACAATTTTTGAAATACCTGTTCTTGCGAAAGTTAATCTTGCTGCTGGTCCGGGTAGTTTTTCTGTTTTTGCAGGACCTGCGCTGCAAATAATTCTTGGTGACGTTGAATTTGAACAAAAAGCGTCTTACTCTTTTTTGGGTATTCGATTTAGCGACACGTTCTCAATAAAAAGTAGTCCAGATAGCAGGGTATTATTTGCAGGTATTTTTGGCGCAGGTTATGCAATGCCTATGGGTCCTGGAAATCTTAGTTTTGATTTAAGATATAGAAGAACATTTACAGACATGTTTGATAATTTCAACTTGAAAATCAACAATATTAGTATTCGAGCTGGTTATAGCATTGGTCTTTAGTTAAAAATTTATTGTGTGTGTAGTGTAACACAGAATAGAAGCTGTTCGGGCTTTCCTGAACAGCTTTTTTAATGGCGTGCCGAGTATGGCATGACCCTAATAAGTCCGCAGCGGGGGTACTCATAACCAATTGCATAGCGAAACCCTGGCGACTAGTCGCTATCTGATTCTATGTCTTTCGTCTGTTACATTGCTATGCTGCATGGTTTTTCTTACAGAAGAAGTGCGAGGAAGTATTGTTTCTGTTCCATCTAGGGAGCCTGTTAGCATTGGAGAAAACGGATTGTGGTTTTCCGCCTGCCTCAAGGTTGTTTGCCATGATGTTGTTGCATAGCAGTAAAGGCATCCATGCTTGCAGGTGTTGTACATTCCAATATCTACGCTTTTGATGCAGCGGCACAATTTTCTTTGCCCTGAATCTTTTTTAGTATCAATAGGGTAGCCGATAAGTTTTTCTATTTTATTTTTATCAATGCAGGAGCTGTGTTCGATTCCATACGCGCTCAAGTCAATCTGTTCTGAACAGGTAAGTAACGGTAAATTAAACTCCTTTGTTGTTTGCGACAAGCCTGCTGCCAGTTTGTAAATATCATCTTCTTTGGGAACAGCAAAATTCCGACCGCCTTGCAGCTGGTCGACAAAACTTATTATGCACCTATTTGTATATTTGTGAATTTCTTTGCAGATATTGTAAAAAGCTTCCAGATGCCAGTTTATACTAAGTTCTTTATTAATTATTATTGGGTCATACCGCCAATCAACAAAATCAGGACCAAGCCTGCTGCTTAGTTGCTTAAAAGTGGTTATAATTTTTTCTTTAGGCGGAAGATTTTTTTCAATGTCATTTTTATATGCAGTTAATGTAAACTCAAAATAATATAGGTATTTTAGTTTATCCAGCACATCCAAAGCAGGCAAGAAAGGCTCCGGATTTTTTGTCCAGAAAACAATGCACGTAACTTTACCCGAGGGAGAACTTTCGTTCGGCGATACTCGTTCGGCATCGAGAGATACCGGAGAAAGCTCAATTCGCGAAACTTGCTTTGGGTTCCTTGGGTTTGGAACCAGTAAAAATCCTTCTTTTATTCTGTTTAAAAACCACTCCGAATAATACGCAGGAATATCAGTTCTCCTGCTTGCACTTATAATCATGGGCTTTTTATAGCTCCTGCTGTTTTCATTGATATAGCTTTCTTCTTCTCACTTACTGATGAGCCTTTTCTTGATAAAGAAAGAATCTTATGATTTGTATATTTTTAATTTACTTGCCTTGGCAATTTGAGAAAAATCAGTGTCATTATGCAAAATATGCATATCAGTTATAATTGCATAAGAGGCTATTAAACAATCAACAGATTTTCTTACTGTTATTCCCTTCTTTCGTAAATGCCTGTATAAATCTATTGCATAGTTTGTAACATGTATAATATCTATATTTATCATTCTGTATTGCTGCAATATGAATTTTATCTGCTCAAATGTTTTATCATCCCGAACTCCTTGTAGCACTTCCTGATAAATTACTGGACACAGGAAAATAGGATAATCGTCTTGAATCAATTGTTTTAACATTTTTTTTCAGTTGTTTTTATTTTGGGATTAAAACCATCTATCCAGACGCTTGTATCAACAATTATGCTCATCGCATTGTCCGCATTTCATTTAGATTGCCTTCCCAAATTCCTGAATCCATATATTTTAGTATCTCTTTACGGGTATTTGATTTGATGAGTTCTTCCAGTGCTTTATTAATTACTGCTTTTTTTGTAGAAATATTTGTTAATTCCATAGCCTTTTTTACCAATACTTCATCCAGTTCCACATTAGTTCTCATCTCTATGCCCCCATGTGTATTTTTCTTTAGTTTTATACACATTATTTCTTTTGTCAACTTGGACTTCACCCATCAACAGAGAATTTCCACACACACAATTTTAAGTCAACATCGCCGTTTTCTTTAAACACCACGCCCTCTTGCTTTAATAAAAGCTTTTGCTCTATCCAGCCCGGCGCTGTTCTCCCTTTATGATTCACAACTCTGTGAGCCGGAAGGTTATCCGCCGCCTCGGATGACAAAAGCCTGCCGACCATGCGCGAGTTTTGCGGTCTGCCTGCCAGCAGCGCAATCATGCCATAAGTGCAAACCTTGCCGCGAGGAATCTCCGCAATAATGCGCTTTATCTTTTCGTAAAAACTTGCTTTGTCAAATTCTTCAAACTCGAACATTTATTTTACAACTTTATGCACAACATACTTTGTTTGCAATACCAGCAGCCCAGGATTTTCGTTGCGCACAAAAAAGGCTGCCCAAAATAATTCAGGCAGCCCATAGTGTTTTTATCTTACAAAAAAGTATGCTTCGCTTACCCTTTTGTTTGCTTCCTCATCGTCAGCTTATATCACACCCTGATCGCACATTGCGTTAGCAACCTTCATAAAACCCGCAATGTTTGAACCCTTGATATAGTTAATGTATCCGTCAGATTCTGTTCCGTGAGTAACACAAGCCTGGTGAATATTCTTCATAATAGCCTGAAGCTTCGCATCAACCTCTTCCCTTGACCAACTGCAGTGAGTAGCATTCTGAGCCATTTCCAGACCAGAAGTAGAAACACCGCCGCAGTTTGCAGCTTTGCCAGGAGCAATAAGAACCTTAGCTTTAATAAAAGCTTGAACAGCTTCCGGAGTACAAGGCATATTCGCGCCTTCAGATACAACAATACAACCGTTCTTAATAAGAGCAGCTGCGTCATCGCCATTCAATTCGTTTTGAATCGCGCAAGGCAATGCAATGTCAGCCTTCACTTCCCAAGGCCGCTTGCCAGCAAAGAAAGGAACATTAAACTTTTTCGCATATTCTTCAACTCTGTTGTGATTTGCATTTTTCATTTCAACCATGTAAGCGAATTTTTCTTCTGTATTTACGCCGGACTCATCAAGAATGTATCCGTCCGGACCAGAAAGAGTTACAACCTTCGCGCCAAGTTCTGTAGCTTTTTTTGCAGCTCCCCATGAAACCTGACCAAAACCGGAAATCGCTACTCTTTTACCCTGCAGCGAAGTCCCCTTTGTTTTAAGCTGTTCCTGGCAGAAATAAACAGTTCCAAAACCAGTAGCTTCCGGACGAACAAGGCTTCCGCCCCAGTTAATGCCCTTACCGGTAATAACACCAGTAAACTCATTAGCAAGCTTTTTATATGTACCAAACATAAATCCAACTTCACGCGCGCTAACACCAATATCGCCAGCAGGAACGTCTGTCTGCGGACCAAGATGTCTCCAAAGCTCCATCATAAAAGATTGAGTAAATCTCATAAGTTCGCCTTCGGACTTGCCCTGAGGATCAAGGTCTGCTCCGCCTTTACCGCCGCCCATTGGAAGAGTTGATAAAGAGTTTTTAAGAGTCTGCTCAAACGCCAAAAATTTCAGCGTAGAAAGGTTAACTTTTGGATGATAGCGAATGCCGCCTTTATATGGACCGATAGCGCTGTTCTGCTGAACGCGATAACCGCGGTTTACCTGCACCTGACCTTTGTCATCCACCCATGGAATAGCAAAAGAAACTACTCTTTCAGGTTCGATAAGTCTTTCTAAAACATTGTTTTTTACGAAGCGGGGATTATTTATGTAAGTGTCCCATATTGTTTCAACAACCCCTCTAACTGCCTGAATAAACTCAGGTTCGCCCGGGTTTCTTTTTTCGATTTTTTCCATAAATTCTTGCATTGTCATTGGAAATTTCTCCTTTTTTGTTATAGTAAGATAAGCTGCATTTATCAGTGAAATAAGCTATACTTATCTTAATTTACTATTATATTTAATCTTAATATCGAAGCTCGTCAAGACCTACAGACCACAAAACCCAAAACAGCAACATCCCCCCCCATTTTTCCATTTTAGACTGATGGGTACTCTGATATTTGCCCTGTTCTGCAGGAGATATAATATAAAAACAAGGATTTAGGATTTTGATTTTTTATCTAACAGCTTTTTATCTGATTTTTTAAATACTTTACTTGTTTTTGTTAATTCTGATCTAATTTTTTGAATATGAACTTCGGGTTGTAAGTCTTCCGGCATAGTTCCGCCTGTTTCTTTATCAGGAATACATTATTTCTCCCCATTTTTTCATTTCTCTTATCCCAAACATATATGCGCAAGAAAATAATTTTATATTTATCGCTCCTTTAGTCGAAAGTGTTTTCTATTGCTCATTTTGGTCGGTCAAAGGATATCGAGCCAGCAATTCGGAATTTAGAAAAGGATTGCTCGAAATACCCCGAAATACACATAAAATCGTAGGCTGCAGATGAGCAACCCCCTGTTTGTCATCAATTTTGATAATATTTCGAGAGAAAAAATCCAAATTCCGAATTGCTGATATCGAGCTTGAGTTGATTGACAGCCCGAATTTTCAACGAATCGATATTCCCTTCAGAGGAGGAAGAGTGCAAATGGAAATTTTAGAAATTTTTCATGGAACAAGATATAACCATATGTGTATAAATAGCATTGTTGGAGTAAATATACAGTAAGCAAAAATCGAATACGGTCGCATACACCGTCGTTATATGAAGATTGCGCACATTGCAAAAAATTATTATAAAACACCACACTGTTATTACCTTGTCCACACAGTGCTAGCGGTATCTGGTCGGGTATATGTTCCTGCCAGTCTGCCGCCGTTGACGTATGTTTCTTCAAAGCCATAGCCAAAAGGTTGCTGCCACGGCTGTAATCCTAGTGGATGACTAGGTAATGTTACATTTGCCCCAATAGTAATACTGACCAGTTGGTTGTTGGCAAACGCACTGTTTCTAATAGTTATAACGCTATCTGGTATGGTAATGTTAGTCAGTTGATTATTGGCAAATGCATCTTGCCCAATTGATGTAACACTGTTTGGAATTGTAACACAGGTGAGTTGATTCCTATAAAATGCCGATAACTCAATTGCAGTTATGCCATCAGGAATGATAATATTGGTAAGTTGATTCCAAGAAAATGCAGAATGCCCAATAAAAGTTACGTTATTACCTATTGTTAAGTTTGTGAGTTGGTTTTGAATAAATGCCACATCTTCAATTTTAACCACACTGTTAGGAATCGTTAAGTCAGTAAGTTGGTTTCCAAAAAATGCAAATTCCCCAATTAATATAACAGTGTCTGGGATAGTAACGCTGGTAAGATTTTTTCTAAGAAACGCCTCTTCTCCAATCTCTAGAACAGGCAAGTTTTGTATGTTTGGCGGAATATTGACATCACGTTGCATTCCAGTATAACGTGTAATTCGCACCCCTTCATTGTTACCCACAATCACGAACTCAAAATCACTATATGTCTGAACTTTGATATCTGCTGTTTCACTGCGGATATCAAAGTCAGCCGGAATGACGCCCACTGTTTCAATGTTGATGTTATAGTCAGCCAGAACGATGTCCGCTGTTTCAATGCTGATGTCATAGTCTTCAGAGATATGTGCCTGACCTCGCACCTGTCGGGAGCAGGCAACAAATGCCAATACAATTACGGCAAGAAAAGCGATAAATCCCAAAATTACGTTTTTGTTTTTCTTCATGATAAAACTCATTATAAATCAAAATAAAAAACCGGACTACTCTAACAGAGATATATTCTTGATCATATTTGCGCAATTTTCATATAACTAGTGGTTAAGCGACATATTCAAAAATATGTTTATAAAAATAATAGTTGACATAATAATACTTGACATAATAATTGTATAAAGGAAATCTGATGAAAAAAATCCTTGTTTTTTGTTTGATAATACTATTTTTTAGCTGCACAAATATAAGGCAGCAAAGTGATTTATCTGAG